>JACREN010000013.1 GCA_016218255.1 Candidatus Gottesmanbacteria bacterium
CGGTGGAAAGCAGGCACGTTACTGGCCGTCCACTCTCGCTGGCTTTCATCAATGACACAGCCAAACACGCGGAACTGGAAACGTATCTCGAAAGTCAAAAGGAGGAGTGGCAAAAAGACTATTTTATTCTTCCGCCGCTTGCGCCGGACGGATTGGGCTACACAGTCTATATTTCCAATGATGCAATCGGCAATCAGGAAACGATCAACGATATCAAATCAATCAAATTCTATCGCATTCCGTATCAAGAACTGGTCACGCTTCATTCTCCAGGGACTCTACCGAAGCCCCCAGAGCTGCAATCTCAAGGCCGGGCCATAAGCGTGGAGCACTCCAACCCAGCGTACTTTAAGATAGTATTACGAACTAACGAACTAATGAATAACGACGCTACTCTCGTCCTATCCCAGGCCTTTGATCCCGGCTGGCTTGCTTTTACACGAACAACCACGTTCCCATTCTTCCAGCCAATCAAAGATCATGTGCTGGTCAATAATTGGAAGAATGGCTGGACAATAAACCAGACTAGTCAAACGGTCATCCTCTTCTTCTGGCCGCAACTCTTGGAGTGGTTTGGCTTTCTGCTCTTGCCGATCCCGTTCATTCTCCCATTCCTTCCAAAGATATTCTTGACAAAATAATGCTTAAGCGTTATTTTGTCAAAGCCTCAACAGTATCCATGGAGAGTTTTATTTGACAGAACTACAGAAATTCTTGATACTGGGAAGCAATGATGTCATTCCTCATGCTCACCGCTGAGCTTACGCTTCTTTACTTCCTCTCCCGATGGCTTATTCAATCGCTCTATGCGTTCTTTCTGCTCATCTTTAAAATTCGGTCGATCGCCATTAGCTTAGTGACGCTCCTTCTTTTCCCCGGCACGGTTGTCCATGAACTCTCGCACCTGTTTGTCGCAGAAATTTTGGGCGTACGGACGGGAAAATTAACGTTAGCTCCGGAAGAAATCAGAGGAACAAGTATAAAAGCCGGATCCGTGGCGGTCGCAGCTACCGACCCCATCCGCCGGGCACTCATCGGCATTGCGCCCGTATTCACGGGCATTGCCAGTCTAGCCGCACTTTCTTATTGGCTCTCCTCACACTCGTCCTTCTACGAACTCATAGCTATGAACTATTTACTCTTTGCCATCTCCAATTCCATGTTTTCCTCCAAAGAGGATCTCAAAGGCTTTTGGCCGGTGGCCATAACGGTAAGCCTCATCGTGGCCGCAGGATTTTTTTCAGGTATTCGGTTCGGGCTTACCGGACAAGCCGCGATAATAGTTCAACAAACCATCGCCTCTCTCGTAAACTCTCTCGCCATAGTTTTAGCAGTCAATGGAATACTACTGCTATCACTATCAATTTCAATTGTTCTAGTAAAAAAATTGATAAATTCTAGTCCCGCTTGAGCACAGTAAAAAACGCATCCTGGGGAATATCCACCCTGCCGATCCGCTTCATCTTTGCCTTGCCTTTTTTCTGCTTATCCAATAATTTGTCCTTCCGAGTGCGGTCGCCGCCGTACAGCTTCTTCGTCACGTCTTTCCGAAAGCCTTTTACATCTGCCCTAGCTATCACCGTGCCGCCGATAGCAGTCTGAATGGGAATTTCAAACTGCGACCGCGGGATCGCCGCTGCCAATCGCTCGACAAGCTCACGACTACGCTTTTGCGCATTTGCCGATACCGTAAGAAACGAAAAGGCATCCACCCGATCTTTATTCACCAATACATCCACTTTCACCACTTCGGCCGCTTGAAAATCAAAAAACGTATAATCCAGCGTCGCATAGCCCTCGGTAACACTTTTCAACCGGTCAAAAAAATCCACGATCATCTCTGATAACGGCAACAGATATTCCAGCTCTACCTGGTCTGCTACATACGTCATATTAGTCTGTTCACCCCGTTTTTCCTGCACAAGCTGCATAATCGCCCCGATATATTTACTTGGCGAAAAAATGGTCACACTCATCATGGGTTCCATGGCTTCTGCGATAACTGACGGATCCGGAAATTCCGAAGCAGACTGGATCACTTTTATACTTTTATTTCCGGCGTCTTTCAGCTTGATCCTATATTCTACATTTGGAGCTGTCGCGAGCATATTGAGACCAAATTCACGACTCAAACGCTCCTGCACGATCTCCGCGTGGAGTAGTCCAAGAAATCCGCAATGAAACCCATTGCCAAGCGCGAGGGACGAAATTGGCCGGAAGGAAAACGCGCTATCCGAGAGTCGCAGCCGTTCCATCGCTTCCCGTGCTTGGGTAATTTCATCACTGTTTATCGGGAAAAGCCCGAGAAACACCATCGGCTTGGGTTCTTCGTAGCCCGCAAGCGGGGTAATACTAGATCGCGCCTCCGTAATCGTGTCTCCCACCTTTGCCACACGGATATCTTTCAGTCCTGTTGCGATATATCCAACCTCACCACACAGAAGTCCTGCTGAATGAACCATTTTCGGAGCAAAATACCCCACTTCTATAGGAGTCACCTCAGCACCGGATGCCATAAAACGCAGAGATATATCCGGCTGCCATTGTATCGATCCATCAACGACCCGAACAAATACCACCACGCCTTTATGGATATCATACTGCGAGGAAAAAACTAGTGCTCGGAGGGGTTCACCCGGAACACCTTGTGGTTCCGGGATCCGCTCCACAATCGCATCCAGAACTTTCCCGACGTTTTCCCCGGTTTTCGCAGAAATCTGAAGCACTTCTTCTTTTGTAAATCCTAACAACTCAAGCGACTCAAGCGTTTCCGCTATTCTCGCATTCGGCAAATCGATTTTATTAATAATTGGGATAACGGTAAGATTGTTTTCACGGGCCAACCGCAAATTTGCCAATGTCTGTGCCTGCACGCCCTGTCCTGCATCTACCACGAGCAATGCTCCTTCACAGGCAGCCAACGACCGTGATACTTCATAGGCAAAGTCGACGTGGCCGGGAGTGTCGATGAGATTCAAAATATAGGCGTCGTGCATTGATGCTTCATACCTCATTCTCACCGGCGCCAGCTTGATCGTGATTCCCCGTTCCCGCTCAATAGGGTTACTATCCAGAAGCTGGGCCTGCATATCGCGCCGTGCCACCGTACCGGTCATTTCCATTAGCCGGTCACACAGCGTGGATTTACCATGATCTATATGAGCAATCACGCAGAAATTTCTGATGTGTGACTGTTTATCCTGAGCGTTGTCGAAGGAAGCCATGCAGCGATTATATCAGTTTTTCCTCTTGCCAGAACCCCAGGGTCGGGTCTACCATACCCTCATGTTGTATTTTTCTGAACTCAAAGGCAAGCAGGTCATCACGGATACCGGCGTTAAAATCGGCAAACTCACCGATCTGGTTTTTTTGGCTGCTGACCAGCCTATCATCACAAAAATTGTGGTAGACACCCCACGAGGAGAACCCCTCACCATCCCCTCTTCTCATATCAAAACCCTTATCCCGCCCATCACTGTGACCAGTGATATAACCGAAGACAGCCTGTCTCAAAACGAGCTTTATATCACAAAAAATCTCCTCGACCACCAGATCATCGACATAACCGGAAACAAAGTCGTCCGGGTCAATGACGTGGTCATCCAGGAACGGCCCACACTTCTCATTGCAGGCGTGGACATCGGCTTTTTGGGAATTCTGCGGTGGTTTGGTATCGATGAAACCGTCGGTAAAATCCTCCGCAATCTGGGCATCGTCGTCACATCCCGTTTTCTTTCCTGGACCGACTTCCAGCCTCTTGAACTTACGCGCGGTAAAGTCGTCTTAAAAAAGGAACAGCACAAGCTCGACAACCTCATGCCGGAAGATCTGGCAGACCATCTGGAACAGATGACCGCAGAAAACGTCCTCCATGTACTGTCGCTTTTGCCGGAAGACCGGGCTGCGCATGTCATAGAAAATCTCAACATTACGTTCCAAAGTTCGCTGTTTGCCAAATTTACCGCCAAACGCAGTGCGAAAATTCTCACCCGTATCGACCCGGACGAAGCCGTGGACATACTCCTGACGCTTACCGAGACGAAACGCGGCCAGATTCTACTTCTGCTTCCCGAAGAAAAACAGATAGAGCTGAATAGGCTTCTGACCCTTTCTACGACCCCTATCGGCAATCTCATCACGTCGGAATATCTTACGGTATCGCCTGAAGATACCGTCCGCAAGGTTCTCACCAAAATCAAAGACCAAACCCGCCATTTTTCCGCCCTGTCCTATGTGTATGTACTCAATAAAGCAGGCCAGCTGACGGGCGTCGTCAACCTTCATGAACTTCTTCTTCAGCCATCCGATACGCTTTTATACCGATTTATGACCCCCAGCGTGGTTGTCATACATCTCGAAACTCCGGTTGAGATTGCCGTCAAAAAAATGCTTAAGTATAAAGTCGAGGCTCTGCCGGTCATAGACAGTAAAAAAATGATAATCGGTATCGTAACATTTGACGATCTGGCAGAAACACTACTCAAAAAACTATGAACTATTTTCGCACTCTCACTCGTCGACTGCTCGTTTTTTTAGCAGTCATCGGCCCAGGAGTGATAACTGCGTTTGCGGACAACGACGCTGCGGGAGTAGCAACGTATTCCGTCGCAGCAGCCCGCTACGGCTATAGCATGCTAACGATCCTCATTCCCATCACCATCGTCCTGGCAGTCACACAGGAAATCGGCGGGCGTATCGCGATCGTATCGCAAAAAGGATTTGCAGATCTCATCCGTGAACGCTTTGGTATACGAGTCACCATGGTAATGTTTCTCCTTCTTGCCACGGTGAATTTCGGCGTCATCGTGCAGGATTTTACGGGGCTCAAGGCTGGTTTTCACCTCTTTGGTATAAATCCAACAATATTTCTCCCGGCAGCCACGATTCTACTATTCCTTTTTATCGTGAAAGCATCGTACCATACAATTCAACGGTTTTTCCTGGTTCTCATTTTCTTTTACCTGACCTATTTCTTTTCCGCGATCCTCGCCAAACCAGACTGGAAGCTCGCATTGACCTCTCTCGTCATTCCTACCGGCACTCTTTCTTTTGGCTATCTCTTTACCGCAATCGCAGTGCTCGGCACCACAGTGACTGCCTGGGGGCAATTTTTTATCAATAGCTATGTAAAAGACAAAAATATTCCCGTAGAAAACCTGCGATACTCGCGGTGGGAAATCTACATCGGCGCCATACTCACGGATCTATTCTCACTTTTTATGATGGTAGCTGTCACTGCCACGATATTCGTGCACCAGCTGCCGATTACAGATGCCGCCCAGGCGGCTATTTCCATCCGTCCGTTCGCAGGACCGAATGCCAGTGCGTTATTTGGGCTTGGCCTCATCGTTGCGGGATTTTTGGGTGCCATTATTGTACCGCTTACTACTGCCTATGCATTCTCCGAATTTTTCGGGTTCTCCGGCAGCCTGGACGAACCGTTTCATAAAAGCAAAACCTTTTATCTCCTGTTCCTTATACAGATCGTGGCAGGGCTCCTCGTCACTATGCTCCCCAACATCTCGCTCTTCAGCATCACCTTGGCCGCCAATTTCGTCAACGGTGCAATTTTACCCATCATTTTTTACTTTCTCTATAGCCTCGCGAACAACCGCAACCTCATGGGCCGCTACCAAAATACCAGAATACAAAATGTCCTGCTCGTCGGCGCAGGCATCATCATCACCATCGCCTCGCTTCTGGGAATCATCGGACAAATTATGAGGTGGTAATCGTTTTGATATGCTACCTTTCAAAGGACCTTCCTTAATATTTATTGCCTAAGCCTGCCCATGCTTCCTGCTGAGAATTTGGCGGGGCTAGTGCACACCGTTTATCATGACCAGCTTCATCTGGAATCGCTTTCGTGTGCGCATCAAAAATGCGCTTATGCGCCCGTCCAACCACTTCGCCCAGTGACTCATGAGCACCCGCAAACATATCAAGTGTGTTGAATGCAGCTGTATAGCCTTCACAGCTTGTTGGAGTTCCTTCAATACTCATGACAAGCAACCCGATTTGCGTTCTTATATCCCTAAGGCTTGCCTCGTCGTGATGAGTATCTATTGATGATGAACCATCTTGATCTTCGCTCATAACATCACATTTGCTCCAATGTCTCTATTCCCAGGAGGGAGAGACCGTTTTTGAGCACCTGGGCTGTGGCAGCGGTCAAAGCGAGGCGAAGGTTGGCAGCACCTTTGTCTGACGTTGATGCTTCTTCGAGAATCTGATGTTTCGCGTAAAACGCGTTAAATGTCTGTGCGAGCCTAAACAGATAGGTACATAATACGTTCGGAGCCAACTGATAGGCTGCCTGGGCTACAATCTCCGGGAAATAGCTGATCAGTCGAGCCAGAGCACGCTCTTCGGGATTGAGTGTCAAATGCTGAATGCTAAATGCTATATTTTGAATTTTGCCTGTCCTGAGCTTCGAAGGGAATTTTGAATTTTGAGATTTTCGCACGACACTTCGTGCGCGGGCATACGTGTACTGCAAATACGGCCCGGAATCGCCATCAAAAGATATGGACTTTTCTATATCAAAAGATAAATCACTCGATGCTCCAACTTTTAACATGGCATATTTCACTGACGCTACTGCTCCTTTTTCCGTAATATCATCATGTTCTCTTTTGGTATAGTTTGATCCACCTTGATCTAAAATTTTGGCGATCCGTTTTTTCACTTCATCGATGAGCCATTCCGCCGTCACCACATTGCCGGTGCGGCTACTCATTTTCCCGGTTGCCAGATTCACCATGCCAAATGGTATGTGACGGGTCTTAGCAGCCAATTCCGGCTGGATATCTGTGAGTGCGGCTAACATGACTTTAAAATACTCCGACTGTTCATTGCCCGTCATAATGATCGACAGGTCATATGCATATTCCTTGGCTTTCAGAATCGCCAACCCCATATCCTTCGCTTCATACGTCGCGTAGCCTTCTTTTGCGATAAACACGCGCGTATGAAGGCCTTTTTTCTCTCCACGGTAGATGACAGCTCCATCGCTTTCTTCAAATACCCCGTCAGCTATATGCTCGCGCACGATTTTTTGGCCAACAGGTGCCACTTCGCTCTCAAAATAAAACCGGGTAAACACCGTGCCGACGCGCTCATACACAAGATCAAAATAGTCCAGGCTCATCTGCCTGCCTTTTTTCCATTCATCACGAACCGACGGATCCTCGCAGTAAACTTTTTTGTTGAGGCCTATGATGGCTTCTTTATCCTCTTTGCTTTTTTCATAGGCTTGTGCCCCGCGAGCGTACGCGCGGCCAAGCACTGCGGCTTTTTCGCGGGAATTTTTCCCCGCAGATAATAGTTTAGGCTCTTCTGACAATATTTTTCTAAGTCCCCAAAGGGACTTCGCCACATGCATTCCAACGTCTCCCTGATAGTTTACCCGCCGTACTTCATGACCTATAGCTTCTAAAAGACGGGAAAAACTCTCGCCTAGGGCGATATTTCGAAGGTGGCCAATATGGAACTCCTTGAACGGATTTGGGTCGGCAAATTCGACCATAATTTTTTGCTTTCTGGCTTTCCCAAAGCGCTCCTTTTGTTTTAGCACTTCACTGACCCGATTGATAAGATTAGCCTCGGTAAGAAATATGTTAATGAAGCCCGGACCGGCCACTTCTACCCTGTCGATAATCTTCACAGATGATACCTTTTGATCTCTTATGATTAGTTCTTTAAGTTCATTTGCAATCTCCACGGGAGATTTCTTTAGTATCTTTGATAATCGCATTGCCACGTTCGTGGCATAGTCGCCATGGGCTACATCCTCCGGAACCTGAAGTTCCGGCACAATGTCGGTCACTCCCAACTCGGAAAGGGCTTTTTGAAGGAGAGAAACGAGGCGGTCATGCATACAGACATATAGTAGCAAAGATCACGTCTGTTGGCTAGAGAGGTTCTGCGTCTGCTCAAGCCTCATCCCCTAAAGAGAGAACGAGGCCCGAACAGACGGTGTTAAAAATACAGAAAAAATACTATAGCACAAACTATCTTATAGTGTCAAGAACTATAGCAAACAGTATCATACCCTACTGCTTCCCCCGGCACGCCGGCGGCCAGGGGCGGGGCGAGTCGGGATCAAATTGATTGAGGTAGGAGTCGATTTCATACAGATCTTTCGTTGCGGTAACATCTGTGATGGTTTTTCCGATACCACGTGTCTCGCCGGCATAAAATTCATCCTGGACTAAAGCCCCAAAAACAATTACCGGATCGAAATATCTTGCCAAAATAACTAAATTGACCGTATGGTATGCTCCTCCTACCCTATTAAAATTGGATAGATCAAAATCCATACCAGTCTTTGAATTGAATAATCCCTCATACGTTTTTGGTGGGTGATCATAAGACAAATCGGCCCAAGAAATATCTGACGAAAATTCATCCAAAACCATGGTTCTGAATTCTTTTATATTCTTTTCAAGATCACCGCCATATCTAACTTTATAAACATAATAATCTCTAGTCAGAATTAATGCTTGATCCAAATCTCCAGAAGTTATATTTAGCGCCATACCAATAATTTTGTCATTAGTGACTGGTGTGCCTGTTTGGTTATATAAGTTCTTTATTTTGCTATCAATATTCTCAAAATCTTTAAACATTTCCTTCGTATCCAACATGTAATCCCCTGATGTTGAGCTAAGAATTCTAAAATATGTATTTCGGTCCAGTTCAGTATCCCTGGCTAATTTATCCTTTATATAACTAATTGTTCCTTTAATATCTCCACGTTTTTCACATGCAATAATTATTTGCATTACCGTCACTTTTTCATGCTCTTCTTCAGAATATCCATCATTACAATATTCGTCTGAATATTGCATATTGCCTGGCATATTCAAAAAATCTATCGCCCATTTTTCATCAACTTTGCCTTTTTGTTTATGGGTCACGATTTTGTTACCCGGTGTCTGAAGATACTCACTCGTTGCCTTTTTGATAATCTCCAAATAGGGTTTGTAATTGGGGTTTCCGGGGAGCTCTTTTTTGGGTTTATTGCTTGGAACAAGGGCACTCAGGCCTGCTCCGGCGGACAAATCTGCTGTACTTTTTTTCGCAGCTCCCCACAGATCCGTCACACATTGGCCGACTGTCTTGCACTGGCCGACACTGCCAAAATACCCAAACGACCGCTTGATCGCGTCAGAAAAAGACGGATTATTGTTGACGAATGTATCAAAAACATAAACATTCGATAAGAAGAATTTATAAAAGCCCAGCGTACTTTCGTACAGGGATTCTTTGAGCTGATCATAATAATTGGCTGTTTGACTACACGGATCGGATGAGCGCAGAATACTGGCTAAAAATGCGAGCAATGCGATGCGTTGGTATCGTTTTTGTAATTCTTTCTCATATTCATCAACGGGAGGTGGCGGCGGGCCACCTGCGGCTCCTTTTTGTCCGGACAAAACGTCCCCGACTACCTTCCATGGGGAGCGGAGGAGCCATGGGCAGGAACCGGTGTTACCGTCGCTTCCGGCCGCATACACGCGGGAAATAATCCCCGCATCAGACAGGCAATCAGTAATTCTGCGCGGATTTTTCCTAAGATCATCAAAGAACCGTTGCTGTTCGTATTCTCGCAGTGATTCCAAGAAACGCTCAACAGTTCTACTTGGCCTCATCGATCCTTCTATGCCAGTATCTTCAATCGGATAAATCCTGCTAAAACGGGCCGCATGCTGCGTTTCATCCTGATAATCCTGCCATGTGATATGTTCGTCGTACCGGATCCACGGCCCTGATTTCGTTTTTACAAACTCGTGCAGGGCAATCTTACGTTCGGTGCCTGTCACCTCATCCTGCACTAATATAGAGTCGTCCACTGGGTCTATAGACACGATCCGCAGCCATGTCCCGGTAATAAGATCTTTGGGCATATTGCTAAATTCATCGGGAACGGACAAGGATATGCCAACCGCCGATTGGGAAAGCCGGGCGGGCTGCTGTGATGATAAAAAGTCAGGTATTTTTTGCTGGGGAAGATGATTATTGACCAAGAAACTGATTGCGACAAATGCCCTGCCCAAAGAAACGCCAATAGCATTCGTCGTCTTAAGGAAGTCCGCAACCGCGTCCCCTAACATCCAGCCGTTTCCAGCTGCCAAAGATACTGCCAGCGGATGCTGGAACAAATTCCGATATGCCTCCATGAAGGGCGCTCTATAGCTTTCACCGATGAAATACGCTACTGGTTTTGCCGCCGGCACTGCCGTACGAACCGCTGCAGCCATCCCCGCTGCGGAAGGCCGAAACCTCTTTTCAAAATCACTGACCACTTCTTCAAACTTGGAAGTTCCGTAACTTATCAATTCCGAAGATAGAAGATCTTTCGGATAATCATCCGGGACACCGGATAATAACGCGGAATATTCCACAGTATCCATTTGTATGGCGTTCAACTTAGCTTTATCCAGCGTCTTGAACCATGTATATATCCCTTCTATGTCCAGAGATCCATTTGGATTCGTAAAATTCCGTGTTACAAAAGTAAATCCATGCGAATACGCATTGTTTGCAGTCGCAAGATATTGCGTACGTTCTGCTATTGATCCCTCCAAAGTATCTTTTTCATCTGCACTCAAACCCAATTCGTATGCATGGAGTAAAAGGTATTTTTGCAATTCCATCTCGACACTGATTGCAAACCCCTCATGAATAGCACGGAATGCAGTATTTGGTTGTACTTCTTCTACCCCAACACCAACGGTAACGTCCGCCAGAAGTCGGTGTCCGAGTTCGTGAGCCACCGTCACAAGATCCGCTACTCCTGCAAGCCGTAAAGAATTATTACGATCAAATGACAGCACTCTTTCTGTCGGAAGCCAAATCATGCGGTCAGAAATCGCCATTTGTTTACTCTGCTTTGACCATGCATTGTAGCGGTTAAATAATCCGACTTTTGTACCGCGCTTGAGTTCCAAAACGTATTGTTCACCGCTATCGACCACCTGATATCCCAATGACCCGTTTTCTTCAAAGAAGAATATCTGTTTCGGATCCATTGGAGCGTAAAACGCATAACTTGACGGCTTTAACACAGTCTGAAATCGTGTGTACGACCAATTCATAAATGGAAAAATTGTGGTGAGAATAGACTCTGCGCGCGCAGTCTGCCAGGAAAGATAACTATATCCGAGTGTTTGTTCCAAAACTTTTTCCAATAAATAACTTCCAGTATATTGCGTGTTACTCTCGTTATTTTCTACCAAAAAATAGCGCTGAACATTATCTACTCCGACCAAGAAATCATAGAGGACGTCATAATCAAGCCTATATCGTTCTGCTTCATCCCCAAATACTGCATCAAGCCACGGGGTATAGAGCGCCTTTTTTTTCTCAGGATCTATCACAGTGGCCAAATCATATATATATGGTGCCTTAGCATAGAGCTGTGGGTTAGTAAAAAGCTTATTGATAAAGACATTCACTGTGTCCTTGGCTCCCTCAACGCGATGAATAACTTTCTTTCCGTACATTGGCCATGGGCCGATGGCCTGCGATTCTGTTAATGGCATACGTAGCAACCGTCCGATATGATCAGGTGTTGTAGCGTCTTTTCTATATCCGACGGCCTGAGTAAATGCTTCAATCTCCTTCTGATCAACCTTTGTCTTCCCAAAATCCAAAAGCACGAGGCGGCCCGTTGCGGTTCTACCCATCTGCGACGATTCATTTCTGATCGTCACTTCTATAAAACCCGCTTCACCTAGGGCGTTATAAAGTTTTTCCAACTGATCTACCTCATCTTGTGACCTCAGACCGTAATTCTCTAATTTTTCCTCGCCGGAGCGGAGCTTTGGAAGTATCTTTTGGTAATTTGGCAAATTGATGTAATATCGCTCTCCGGCCGATACCACAGGCTGTATGCGTTCTTCTATCGCATACATGTAGCCGGTTGGTGTAAACCCATATCCCATCATCGGCACGAGATACTGTCGGAGTTGTGGAAACTTCGTCCACAAATACAGCTCCGTCATGCTCTCGCTATTATTGTTCTGCCATGCAGAGACTTTCAGTACTCTTTGGTCATCTAAAACATAGACATTCCGCTGACCGCCGCTTGTAT
The DNA here is from genome assembly GCA_016218255.1 of Candidatus Gottesmanbacteria bacterium. GTDB lineage: Bacteria > Patescibacteriota > Microgenomatia > UBA10105 > UBA927 > JACREN01. Next base: position 12,101 of record JACREN010000013.1, read on the forward strand.
CTAATGCCTCAAGCGGTTTTCCATCAAGATAAGATTGACCGTCAACATAATCAAAACCCGTATCGCTTATCCCTCCACCTCCCCCGCCGGTGCCTTCGGGCTTATCTACCGCATCATCATCACTCGCTTGCTTCGCAGGTAATTGATTCGCGATCTTTGCAGATTCCAACCTTTTTTCAAGATTCACAAATTGCTTCAATGCTGTGGGCACAAACGGAACAACGAGGCCAATGATCAGTAATGCCGACGCGACGCGCTTATTAAGCCATCGCACAATATATCTTCTCGCGGAATACATACCAAATAGTACCGTTGCAATCGGTACAACGCTAAAAGCGAATACGTCAGGTACATCCACGAATCTACGCATCGCCTCCGCTGTTTGAAATTCAAGGTTGATAAAAAGGAAAGAAACTATATTCATCGCAATAAGTGACAGCCACAGACTAACACCTCGTGCGAATTGCGGGTTTTTGAGAATAAACATAGAAAATCCAATAACAGGCGTAAAAAGATCTCTGAATTGGCCTAAAATTACGTTTGCCATGCCGGTCCCAAACACGTCTTTAAGCGTGTAGTATATTGATGTACGGGTCTCAAGTCCCGGATGGGCCACAGCCCACGCGTTTTCGACAAATGTCCACATTTGAGTCAGAAACCCCAAACTGAACAGAAACGCGGACACGCCAAAGATACTCAAAAGCAAGTTACGCTCCAATAAAGACAGCGTTCGGTAATCGGGATATTTTGCAAAAACGTCCGATCCTACTATGGTAAATTTCGACGTAACCAATGCATATCCCTCACCGGCAGGAAGAGAAATAGAATTACCTTTCTTTATCGTTCCGCGTTGTACCGTAATACCTTCGGGGTTAGTAATATGATACGGGAGCCCCACGATATCTTCTTGCTTTGTCATCGTCGGGTTAGCGAGTATTGTAATAATTGCGCTTGGACTGAACGATATTCGAATTGTTTGCAGATCATGAAATAATCGCTCAATCCGATTGAGAATCGACTCGAGCCGGAACGCTTTTAATCTGTCAAGCACTTCCTTCAGTCTGGCGACAATTGGTTTGGGTTGTTCAGCCTGGGCGCGAAG
>JACREN010000015.1 GCA_016218255.1 Candidatus Gottesmanbacteria bacterium
GCATACCATATACGGGAGAGCATAATAAGCAGCACAGCTACGCCCAGTAACACAAGGAAGAGTGCGAGAGATATCCATTTGGAAACGTGATAGGGAAAGTGTATGTGAAGTGTTTTCCATTGCTGATTGCCTGCTATCATCATCGCCGGGAACAGGAATAGAAGCAACTGGACGATGACAACAGAAAAGCCGAAGAAGTTGGTGACAAGAATTGATAGCCAGCCAGCGAGTAGGGCAGCGCGCGCCGTAAAAAGATCGATATGCAGTGACCCGCGAAAGATTTGCCGGAAAAAAAACCAGATCACGCTTCCGATTATAACCAGATAGCTGCCAAGGCCAAAAATTCCCGTAGTCGCAAGATAATTGAGGTATTCATTGTGGGCTTTGTTGTAGAGAAAATCCCATTCACTCGTGAGGTTGTGTCCTTCCGGTCGAAATTGAAAAAAGGCGAATGCGAACGTTTCGGTGCCGGTGCCGATGAAAAATGTTTTGGTGGAGCTTTTCCATGCGGCAATTGCCCCCTGCCAGACATATTTTCTGATGGTGCCGGATTCCGTGCCTCCGGTCTCAAGAAGCGGGGCGGTATAGGTCGCAGATGGCGTGGCCACCGCAGGCGCGGGTACGTCCTGCTGGGGCGGCGTAGAGATGCGTTGGGATTGTGCGATGCGTTCCTTCCAGGCACGGAATGTGACCCATTTGTCTATGGAATCCACATACGTGCCGTTTACAAAGACGATCAGGGCAAACGCGGCATGGAGGATGAGAAACGGCATGCGGAGCATGCGCGTGTTGTGTGTTTTCCACCAGAGCAGTCCCCAAAATGCTATATCTGCTGCGGCAAAACCGGCTAGCCCGGAACGGGAACGCGTGAAGAGCAGCACAAGAAAAAAGAGGACTGTAATAATGTTCCAAATCCAAAATCCAACTGAGATACTTTGAATTGTGAACTTTGAACTCCGAGCTTGCAGTCCGAAAGCCATCGCCATCGGCGCTAGGGCGACGAGGTATGCCGCCAGCCAGTTGGGCTGACCGAGTGTGGAAAAGACCCGGTTTTGTACATCCTGAACCCAAAGCTGTTTGTCTACGCCGAGCCTTTCTGCGACGCCGTAAAGAGCTACCACGACGCCTGTAGCGAGGGATATCTTTATATAATTTTTATAATCGTCATAATTGGAAACAAACGCATAGTAGAGGAGGATGTAACTAATGATGGAAAGCATTCCTCCGTTGAATCGGGAGTAGTACCCGAACCAGGAGACATGGGGATCCATGGAAAAGAGAGAGCTTAGCAGCTGAGAGGCGAAAAAGAGAGCAAGAGGAATATCCAAAGGTGTTTTGGCGATACGAATTTCCCGTAGGCTGATCATTTTGATGAGCCACGCCCCGGCAATAATAGCCGTCAGCCCGTACGTCACCATCATTTTGTTGTATTCAAATAGTTCGTAATTGACGGATGTAAGAATAAGTGGGACCAGGATAAATAGAAGAGCAAAGCTTGCGCGGATAATCCTGTCTGCCCACCTTGGTATGCCAGATGTTTCTGTATCCTCCATGAGGCTAAGTATAGCATATTGTTTTTTGGTGCGGCAGGACTTGCTTTTTTGGCTTTTTGTGATATTATAGGATATTCTCCCTGCCGGATGATTTGGCATGAAACCATACGCATCCGTAATCTCATGAATCTATCCCGTTTGATGACGGGATTTTTTCGTGGGAGGGGAGATATCTTTATGGGTCGTAACTTGTATTGGGAATAATGCTTTCCAATTACGGGTGCGGCACAAGGCACATTAACAAGTGAATGAAGGAAGTGTTTGGTGGGTCGTTGGGTGGATTGAGAAAAAATAGGTGATCAATCCGGCCATAGACCCATCAAACTATATCAAGGGTCAGGAGGCTGTCATGCCTAAGGATGATCATGGTAATAAGTTGTGTCATTGCGGATTGCCCAAGGGACATAAGGGGCAATGCAAAACCGGGAAGCCGCAAGGTTCCCGCAATGCAGATCGCAACCAGCAAGGGGAGGAAAAGAAAAAAGAAGAGAAGTAAGGCATAGATTTCCCCCAATCCCGCCGTGCTGTATTGGCGGGACCTAACCCATCTAGCAAGACGAGCCTTTGGTGGTTTGTCTTGATAATAAATACATACCCAAACAATCTGTTGGGTAAAAGAAATAAGGAGACAGTCAGGCGTATGCTCTCACGAGCATATTATTTACAGGCGCGATCAGATGGTTTATCAAGACGAAAGTGTTTAAGCAAAAATTCGACTTTCGTGATGCCATGGCAATTGCGCTATTCGCCGTTGGCGTCCTGCACATAGCAATGCCTATGTCATTGTTCTTGATTCTCTGGCCGTTTCTGGGCAAATAAATTCCTTCATTCACTTTCGACCAGCCTCGGACGCTTACGCTTAACTGCATTGCAGTTGAAATAGTTCGAGGTTGGTCGTTTGTGATTCACAGAAGCGTTTTGTTTCATGTTCTGAAATAAAACCCTGATGTGAATCAGGATTGCTTCTTGCGTCGTTTGCGATGCAGACAGCGATTCGCTCTTTAACAAGACAGACTACAAAAATGTAATTAGCCTTTCCCTTGGAAGGTCTTCCGGTCCGGAATAGAGAGGAGAAGATGGTTCTCTTTTCTTTTCCGGATCGAGAGGATCCAAAAAAACTAAAAGCGAAAAGGAGATTTTCCCCATGCGCAACAAAAGCGCTGCGCTGGGATTACTCCTGGCGCTTGTCATGTCACTCGCTGCGTGCAGCGGGAGCGACGAATGGTTGGCCAGTCCCGTGGACTGCCCGGTATCAAACGCCACCATACCTGGACAAAAACAGGTGTACGGCGTCTTTAATCCATTGGGGGGTGAGTTACGGCACACAGGCATAGATTATGCCTGTTATATAGGTACGGCTGTAAAGGCTGTTGCTGACGGCGAAGTGGTATTTGCCGGTTGGTGGCCGCAGGGATACGGCATTAGTGTTTGGTTGAAGCACCCAAGTGGTCTAATTTCCATGGTTGGCCATGGCTCGGAAGCCAAAGTTAAACTTGGCGACCGGGTCACTAAAGGCCAGATCATCATGCTCTCGGGTAAAACCGGGGCAGGAAATGGACCTCATCTGCATTTTGGAGTAGCGAATAAACTCCCGAGTGAGTTTACAAGCTATTATCAACATGCGGATGAGCAAGGTGACAAGAGGGGATGGCTTGATCCAGCGAAGTATTTGGGTCAGACATCCAAAACACCAGACAGTGCAGTTGTCATCCTCGTTCTTTGTGTGGCAGTGCCGCTCGGAGGATTGCTCATCATCTGGCTTGTCGCGACGCGGCAACCGGAGAAAATGGGCGAAGGTTTTGTTTGGGTTGCTTCGAATCGGGAAATGTTGATTCATGCAGCCAAAATGGGACTGAAGGATGCACTTGGCTGGTGGTTTTTTGTTGTGGTCGGGGCGGTTGTTTTGTCCCAGCCACTTATGAGTTTAGTACGGCTCGGCTTTTCGAGATGGATTACTCAAGAGGTAGTCATTGAGAATTGGCGGTTCACCGTACTGGCTCTGGCGCTCCTTATAAATTTGCTCCTGAGAGCAATCTTAAGGGCATATGAAGAGAGGCGCCAGCAACAAGGGGGAAGTAGCAACCAAATACGAGCGGTATATGTTGGAGTTCTGGGAGTTATGATAGTTGCCGTCGGTATTTATTTTTTTGTTGACAAGAATCAACAAAAAAAACCGGATGCAGATTATTTTCCGGAATTCCCAAGCATCACCTACTGGAATGGGTCGAAAATGCAATTTGCCGTTCCCAGTGAGGTGAAGTATGCCGCGATCGCAGCTGCCAAAGTCAACGGGTGCGACAGCGATTTATTACTTGCTGTGGCATTTTCCGAGACGCCGAGCATGAATATACACTCGACGTCGGGTTCGGGGGCGAAAGGCATCTGGCAATTTATGCCAGGGACATGGGCGAGATATTGGCCAGGGGCAAACCCGCCCAGTCCATCCAATGTAGCGGCGGCGGCAAGTGCTGCCTGTCGCATGACCCAGGATCTCAAACTTGTGGAACAAACAAGCGAAAGTCTGTTTGTCCAACGGTTTGTAGGTCTTGATGGCGGACAATGCTGGAACTGTAAAGACAGTGATGGATCGGATAACGATCCTGCTGTAAAGCAGGCAAAGTTCGTCTGGAAATTATGGAGGACGCTGAAAACAAGAGCTTCAGATCAATGAAATAATGACATAAAGAAATTCATAAAGAAAGAAAAATTACCAAGGAGAAGATAAAATGACAATCCTCGATTTTTTGATCTGGTTAGCGAAGTTTCTGTTCAGCAGTGGCCCGTTGGTTGTGTCGCTGTTGGTGGGGGGTGCAATCCTGTGGTATAGCTGGCGGACAGCGCGTGCGTATTCGGAGAAGGGCGGCGTCATGTTTTGGGCGCTCCTGTTCCGGTGGGTGTTCTTCGTGCTGATTGCGCTTAGCGTTCTGGGTTTCATCTGGGTGATGTTTGTTTGGTCTCCGGGTATTACTCAGTGGGTATTTGATCGTGCGGCTGAATCTCGCGACGCGAGTGCTGCCATCAAATTGCCTTCTCTGGAGCCCAACAAGAACGCCTCAACGATGCCGAATTTGAACTTTGGCGGTGACATTCTGACGCCTAATGCGCCTACGACCGGTTTACAGACCGTTACATTGCCTGCTGATGTGGCAGAGGTCTATCCTCAGGCTGTGAAACTGGCATTAGCTCCGGGCGTGAACGAGGTTCAACTGTATGACCGTGCGGGCAATCCTATCCAGAAGGTGAAGAAAGATATCACGGCGTGCGGGCGGGCGAAAAGCGGTCATTTGATTGGCTGTCCTATCGAATCCGGTCCGTTGTTCAGCCCCTTGCAGGTAAACTGGCAGGCAGCCGGATTGCACATTGAGTTGCCCACTGCGGTGCCAACCGTCAAGCCTACTATGAGTCCGGATCAATTGCTCAAGATCTGTGAGCAACGCTGGACCATGTGGTGGAATGGTGGCAAGCCTCTCTCAAAGGCGGACGGTTACGCTTTGGTGCCGAAAGGTATTAGGGCGGAATTTGTTGGCCCCGGGGTCGGACGTGCAGTCGGCGGGAAATACAAGTTGAGTATTATTGGTTTCCCTTCTGCGCCGGCGGTTACGCTGGACGACTCTATGGTGTCGAGTGTCCAAATGAACCCTTTGGAAACCTTGCGGTTTACTGGCACCGGCATCCAGTGCGGTCAATAGCACAGGCGAGCGCGCGGCCTAATAAAGGTCCGCCAAAAGACGTAGTCTGTCTTTACAATAGAATAAAGTTCGCACAGTGGCCCTGCCCACAAGATTTTCCTTTATGGATTTTCTTGCCACTGTGCGGACTGTAGTACCAAAAAGAGCGTCATAGCTTGATAATTTATACTAAACGTGATATAAAACAATGATTTTTAAGGAGGAATATATGGCAAACGGCGATGAAGAAAAAGAAATGTCAGCAGAACAAATACTCGCAAGAGTGATAGGCGCGCAGGCAGCCGCAAAAAAGTAGGCACAGCAGAAAAAGCCAGCAAGTTCACTTGATCAGTATTGGAGTACAGGTGCGCCCAAGGCAAAGGATCCGGTAACACCGGGACTTTTGGAAACCGCAGCAGGTGCATTTGCTCATGAAATGGGAGTTGGCGATACAAAAGAGGCGGGAGAGGCCCTCGGTAAAGCCGCGGCGAGTTCACTGCAACAATTTTTAGCTCAGGGGGCACCCGCGAGTGAAAATCCTCAGGAAAAGCCGTTCTCGCAGCGGGCAGCAGAAACAGTTGAGACAGCAAAAGCAATAGGTGCTGAATTGGCCAAATGGGGTACTATTTTTGCCGCGGCAGCGGGGGTAAATACGCATAAGCAAAAAGGAGCTGGAGCATCAGCTCACTCAGAAGCATCAGCAGCAGAGAGTTCCAGTGCACCAAAGCAGCTGAGCGGCGAGATTCTCGAAGGTGAATTTAAGGAACTATAAACTATTATGATGAACTCACTTTCTCAGTATTTGGCGAACGGAACAGGAGGATCTGGCAAGGAACGTGAACCAGATGTGGTGCGGACAGCTCCTTCTAATACAGCCAGCGTAAAACCGCCAAATTTTAATTTTTTCGATTCATTCGGAGCTTACTTAAATGAAGGAGTGGATGCGGTTGGTACCGGGACAAAGCAAGCCGGAGGTGATACGGCTGAGCCGGGTTTTTGGGAATCCGTGCTTCGGGTAGGAGCCGCGACGGCATTTGCCAAGAGTGCAGATCTGCAGACACTCGTTGAAGCACCGCAAAGAATCGCGCTGAAAACTACACAGGCGGCACTTTCAAGGTTTGGCGTAAATTCTGAAGCTGCGATTCCGACGGTGGCTGCAATTCATGAGAGCACCCAAAAAGTGATTGATTGGCATAGCCAGGTGCTCCCGCTGCAGTCAAAAAAAATGTTATCCAAGCGTGAGAGGGCGCAGGCCGTACATGAGAAAGCAGAGCAGCTGACGAGAATGTTGTTTGAACACCAGCTCGGTATAGGACAGCCTCCTTCGGAGGAAGAAAAGACGCTTGCAAGTGCGATCGCAATGTACGCGGAACAGGCCGGGCCGGAAGAACTACGAAAAATATTAGGTAATGTGGTATTTCTTCGGGCTCAGGATGTGGCGTCCATGCAGCAAGATGCTGAACTTGCGCATTTATACGCGCCTGCACTTACAGCTATAAATAGTTCCAAGGAAATTGAGCCGGATCGGTATTTTGTGACCGATGTATTTACCCGTCGCGTCATGTATACCGGTCCTGAGGCGAAGAAATTGGATGACATGTTTTGGGGAGTTTCTCCAAATGCTCTTTGGATCCGTCGTGCGAGTAAACAAGGTGACGTGGTAAAAATACCGTGGACCGATATTCGTACAAATGGAAAGAACGAAGGACAGTGGATGATGATTGGAGACAGTCCTCAGTATGTCGATGTATTGCGTAGGAATGCAGGGTGGCTTTTCCGTGGACTCAGCGAGGAGGCGGCAAAGCGCGTTGGAGGGTCAGTGCAGCTTCAAGCTACAGGGCGAGAGGGCTTAGTGTTGCCTCTTGTTGTGCGAAGACCCAAAGAAGTACAGGCCGAATTAATGCGTGTCGTGAGTCACGTGAGAAGCGCGCAGGAAACACTGCGTTTAATGGAAGAGCAGGCCCATGAACAAAATCCTGCGCTGAAGTCTCTTATCCGGCCAGCAGTGGTGACACATCTTTTGCCTGACCCAACAGTGCTAAAAGCGCGAATCGTCCTAGGGTCGGGTGGCAAGCGGGATTATCTGGCAGAGGCATGGGCGATACACCGGGAATCTGTTGATCCTGCAGAAAGAGAACGGGATGAATATGCTAAACAACAGATGGATATTCATGGCAATAATTTCGCTGATTGGCCCGACGCGCAGCGGGAAAGACTTGAATTGTTAAATCATAAGGCTTTTCAGGCAAAACAGGATGCGATGGAGATTATGAAGGTAAGGAAACAGCTCCTGCAGGCGGTATAAGTTTTTTGTAATCAACGATTATGTTCAACGCGCCGCAACAAGACATGCTTATGCCAGTCGTTGTGAGCGCCATTCGTCAGGTGGATGATTGTACCGCAAAAGCAGTGGAGTTTGACGCGATGGGAAAGCCCGGTGAAATTGTACTTACGGATGTACAGATGACCATGTGGAGCAGGAGATAAAATATGGGATTAAAAATTGAAACATTGAGCGGTGACCTAATTGGAGAAATCGGTGGAGGCGGGAGCGAAGGGAGCTTGCCTGCGGAAGGCGGCACTGTGATTTATTATCCAGCATATCAAAGTCCTCTGGCAAAATTTGTTAAAGGTAATGAGCAGGACGTAAAGCCCATGATGTTCCCCGGTGATGTGACGACACTTACGGCAGCCGGTACGACGGTGCAGGTCACCCGGACTGCCGAGACTGCTTAATGGTTTATTCTTATGGTCGGGTGGTGGTTGGGTGGCCAGTGTTTTCGGGAAGCGCCGTCTTTTCTGACATTGGAAAATTGTTGGCCCGTTGATACTTCTTCATCTCCACCGAATTGTTCCAACTGTTCCTGAAGTTGCGCCGGTGAGATTTCCATAACAGGTATATCTTGCCATGTCCCGTGGGATTCTGATTTATACGCTTCGATGCGGGGAATTCCATCTTCAACGATCAGGACAAATTGCGTTTGTACTGTGGCAGAGAAAATTACCTCGGTGTGACCATGGATGACGGTGGCACCGTGACTGGCTACATCGCGCGTTGGTCCTTCGCACCGGCCCACGATATGCATGCCAGGCTCATCCCACCATTCGACGGGAATTTGCGGTATGCCGTCCAGCATGTTTTGCGTAGCATCGTCTGCTTTGGTATCGAGTGGGCGCGGCATATATTCCTTCTCTATTATATCTTATCTGGTCTAAATTCTGTGATACAATGGCTGCATATTGGATTGGCTGTAAGGGCTTCTTTCTCCCCATAGAGCCTTGCCGTTTGCCTTTGCAGAACTATTCGTTCACGGCTCACGGGGCGGTTTGGCGGGGTTTCGGAGAGAAAAGGATATTACTATGCTAGATTGGCTATATGGACTCCTCTCGCATGATTTGGGGATTGATTTGGGAACGGCGAATACACTGGTGTATGTTCGGAATAAAGGCATTGTGATTCGTGAGCCCTCAGTGGTGGCTCGGCACCGAAAAACGAAACAGGTGGTGGCCATAGGCCGCGAGGCCAAACGGATGCTGGGGAAAACGCCTCAGACAATCGAGGCACTCCGACCTCTCAAAGATGGGGTGATTGCAGACTTTGACGCGACTGCCGCGATGCTGACACATTACATCCGATTGGTACACCAGCAGGCGAAACGGCCGGGTCTCCCCAGTATCCCGCGGCCGAAAGTCGTGGTCGGCATTCCATCGGGTGTGACGGATGTGGAGAGACGGGCGGTGCAGGAGGCAGCGATTATGGCAGGCGCGCGTGAGGCTATACTGATAGAAGAACCGATGGCTGCTGCTATTGGCGCAGGACTTCCGATAGAAGAAAGTAGTGGCAGTTTTATCTGTGACATCGGCGGCGGGACGAGCGAGATTGCGGTCATGAGCTTGGGCGGCATCGTGGTGAACAGGAGTGTGCGGACTGCGGGCGACGAGATGGATGAGGCGATTGTATCTTTTATCCGTTTAAAATATGGTTTGCTCATCGGTGAACCGACAGCAGAGGACATAAAAATTTCTGTTGGGAGCGCGTATCCTTTGACTCGTGGCGATAGGCAGACGGTGGTACGCGGTCGGGATATAGAAACGGGACTTCCGAAATCTATCCGCGTGGGTGAGGCAGAAATCCGGGAAGCATTGGCTGGTGTGGTACGAGAAATCACTCAGGCAATTTCAGAAACTATGGAGGAAACGCCACCGGAGTTGGTGGGTGACATCATGGAGCATGGGATCGTGCTGGCTGGTGGTGGGAGCTTGCTTACTGGTATCGATAAACTCATCGCGCAGGACATGCGTATGCCGGTATGGATAACGGAGGATCCGCAGACTGCGGTTGTTCGCGGGTGCGGAAAACTGTTGGATGACGCAGTGCTTCTTCGGAAGGTGAAAGTAGCAGCAAGAAGAGTATGAAACTGTTTGCCACGATACTCTCAAAATTATTTGAGCCCATGGTGAGTGTGGCGGTGATATTGCTGTTTGCCTTTTTGCAAAGCGGCGTATCATGGCCGGCGACACTCCTTTGGTTAATAATTCTCATCGGCCCGCCCGCAGCGATGCGCGTGTGGGCGCGGAGGAATTTAGGTTTGGATTGGGATATCAAAAATCGGAGACGCAGAATTTTGCCGGCAACAATTTTATTATTGATTCTGCTCTATGATCTTGTGTTGGTTCACTATTTTGCCCCGGCGTTTGTTTTTCGTTTATTTCGTTTTTTCTTTATCTGGATGCTGGGGTTTTTGATGATTACCGCGTGGGTGACAAAAATATCTGGACACACGGCAGTGAGCGCGCTTGCGGTGGGATTCATACTCCTGTGGTATGGGTGGGGTTGGTGGCCAGTACTTATTACCGTTCCTCTGGTTGCTTGGGCGAGGGTTATACGGCGGGATCATACGGTGGGACAGGTGATAGCAGGAGCAGCGTATTCGTGGGGGCTGATGAGTCTTATGGGAATATGAAACTTGGTAAAGCTTTTTCCGATACGTTGATGGTAGAAGAGAAGCGGGCGAAGCGATTGCGAGATGATGACGATTCCTCATGGTGGCTTGGGGCCGGACGGGCACTCATGGTCGCTACGGTTTATTGCGTGGCTTTTTTTGTGCTGATATGGCGTCTTTTTATATTGACGGTTATTGACGGTAGACAGTACCGGCTGTTGGCCGATGGCAATCGAACCCGGGAGCTCGTGCGCCACGCACCGAGGGGGTTGCTCCTGGATCGAACAGGAAAGCCGCTCGTTGAAAATATTCCGCAGTATCGACTCATTGCGCCGTGCGGTATCGGCCATGTCTGTACTAAGCGACTTTCCAAAGAAGAGGGAGAGGAACTGGAAATACATGGTTTGCCAGCCGGTCAGTTTCTTGAAGTCGATTATACTCGCCATTATCTGTATCCCACCGCGCTTGCCCATGTCGTGGGGTATACCGGTGAACTCTCCGAGAATGAGCTTGCGACGGAATATTTTTCTCTCAGAAATTATCATACAGGTGATCGGGTAGGAAGAACGGGCGCTGAAGCAGTCTATGAAGATCGGTTACGCGGTAGGGATGGACGGGAACTGGTTGAAGTGGATGCGCAGGGGAAAATATTGCGCGTGTTGGGGCGAGATCCAGAGCAAAAAGGAGAAGATATCGTATTGTCGTTGGATGCGGCTATCTCTCAGGTGGCAGAGCGGTTCTTTGCGGGAAAGGGTGCTGTGGTGGTCGCAAAGCCTGCCACAGGAGAAATTTTGGCGCTGTATTCCAGTCCGTCGTATGACCCGAATCTATTTTCTCTTGGCATGAGTCAGGCGCAATATGATGCGTTGGTGCTTGACCCCGGAAATCCAATGTTTATGCGTGCCATTGGCGGAACATATCCGCCGGGGTCAACGTTTAAGATTGTCACGAGTTTGGCAGGGTTTGGCGAAGGCGTCATAACAAAAGATACGACGGTGGAAGATACGGGAGTCATCAAAATCGGTGCATTTACTTTTCCCAATTGGTATTTTTTGCAATACGGGAAGACGGACGGGCAGGTGGATATCGTGAAGGCGTTGCAACGAAGTAATGACATATTTTTTTATAAAATCGGGGAGTGGTTGGGGGTCACGAAGCTCACGGCTTGGGGGCGGCGGGTGGGATTAGGAAAGCCTTTGGGCATAGAATTATCCGGTGAAGCGTCAGGATTGCTTCCGGATCCGGTATGGAAAGCTGCCCATTTTGATACGATTGCCGACCGGGAAGTCAGAAACGATCAATGGTATCTAGGAGACACCTATCATATGGCTATTGGTCAGGGATACCTATTAACGACGCCGCTGCAGGTGAATGCATGGACGAATGTTATTGCCGGTGGAGGAAAGGTCTGCAGGCCGACTATAGAAAAAAAGACTTCAGCTATCAGCATGCATCCATCAGATGGATGTAAAGATCTGGGCATAAAAGAAGAGGCGATTGACCTCATTACTGAGGGGATGCTGAAGGCATGTGATACCGGAGGGACCGGTTGGCCATTGTTTAACTTTAGTGTCGGTGCGTCAGCGTCAGACAGTGGCACACTCATGCGAGACCGCAATGAAGCGATTTTTGTTCCAGTGGCGTGTAAAACCGGTACGGCTGAATTTGGGGATCCGAAAGATAGAACGCACGCATGGTTTACGGTTTTTGCCCCGGTAACAATCCGCCGGTCGGCGGACCGTACCGGGCAAGTCCAGGAAGGTGTCATTACCGGAGAGCCCGAGATATCCGTGACTGTGCTGGTGGAGGAAGCGGGAGAAGGAAGTGACGTCGCGGCTCCTATTGCAAGGAAGATTTTGGAGGAGTGGTTTTCGCGGTGAGGTATGGATGAGGAGAAAAAGTATTGGGTGGCATTTTCCGTGTTTCCCGGAATCGGACCGGTGCGGTTCCGCCTGATCCGGGATTATTTTGGGAGCGCAAAAAAAGCGTGGTACGCGCCAGTAAATACCCTGCGGAACATCAAGCTTCCGGAAAAATTGGTGGTGGATTTTGTGAATTTTCGGAAAAAATTTGATGCGGATCGGTATTTGAAACAACTGGAAAAGCTACGTGTTTCTGTTCTGACGATTGATGAACCTAAATATCCTTCGTTACTTAAGGAAATTCCTGATGCACCGTTTCTTTTATATATAAAGGGACTTCACAATGATCAGCCTATCCGTCTTGACCGGACGATCGGCGTTGTGGGAACGAGACAAATAACGCGGTATGGTGAAGATGTGACGAGGAGATTGGTAGAAGGGTTAGTGGCGTATGGCTTTACTATAGTTTCTGGTATGGCATACGGTGTTGACGCGGTGGCGCATCAGACTGCAATTGACTGCGGGGGAAAAACCATTGCTGTGCTTGGTTGTGGTATTGACATAGTCGCGCCGCCCAGCAATGCTGGATTATATGCGGCTATCGCTGAAGAGGGGCATGGGGCGATCGTATCGGAGATGCCATTGGGTTTGAAACCTAACAAAGGATTGTTTCCTGCCAGAAACCGCATTATCAGTGGGTTGAGTTTGGGCGTTGTCGTGACAGAGGGGGCAGACGACAGCGGGGCATTAATAACGGCGCGAAATGCGGGAGAACAGGGTCGGGAAATATTTGCAGTGCCTGGGCCGATCACGAGCTGGCTGAGCCGAGGCCCGTTTAAACTTTTGAAAAATGGGGCGAAACTGGTGGAGTCTGTGGATGATATCGTTGAAGAATTGGGCATGGAGAAGCGTCAGCGTGTCATCCCAAAGTATGGGACAAGCACTGCGTCATCGCGAGAGTTGCCAAAAGATGCGACTCTAGAAGAGCAGAAAATTTTGGTGCTTTTGAATGATCAGCCAATGCATATCGATGATATTATGCGGGCGACAGGCTTGACTGCGTCCGTCGTGGCTGCTACCATCACTCTTCTTGAAATGAGAAAGAGTATAAGGGATTATGGAGAGAAGGAGTACGGATTACAAAATTGAACTAATTATGAATTTGATCATCGTTGAATCACCGACAAAAGCGCGGACACTGACCCGATTTTTGAGTGGGAAAGGAACATATCAGATAGAGGCTACCATGGGTCATGTCCGAGATCTGCCGAAAGCGGCTTTGGGAGTGGATGTAGACCATGATTTTGCTCCTTCGTATATCATTCCGAAGTTGAAGCAGAAGCGGGTGGGGGAATTGAAAGCCATCGCCAAAAAAGCCGATTCTATCATTCTCGCCACCGACCCGGACCGGGAAGGAGAGGCTATAGCGTGGCATGTCGCACAGATACTTGTTAGCAGCTCACAGCTATCAGCGAACAGCAAAAAGAAGAAAAAAGTTGAAATCGGTAAGTCGAAAACTGATAGCTTTCAACGTATCGTCTTTCATGAAATCACTGAACATGCGATCAGTGAGGCAATTGCACACCCGCGGGAGATTGATCTTCAACTAGTTGATGCGCAGCAAGCGCGCCGAGTTTTAGATAGACTCGTTGGGTACAAACTTTCGCCTCTTCTTTGGCAAAAATTATCGAAGCGGTGGCTGTCTGCAGGCCGCGTACAGTCGGTAGCAGTGCGGTTGATTGTGGAACGCGAGCGGGAGATAGTAAAGTTTGGAAAAGAGGAATTCTGGACGATACAAGGTGAGTTCAATAGTACAAATACTGCCAATAAGATCACGGCTCAACTCGTCAGCAAAGACGGTCTAAAGTATGAAAAGACATTGTCGTTTGAGCTTTTTGATGGAAAGTATTCGACAGCAAGCTCTACAATCACTTCTGAATCAGAAGCTCAAAACATAATCAAGGATTTGAAAGCGCCGTTTACCGTGTCTGCGGTTGACAAAAAAGAAGTGCGGCGATACCCGGCAGCGCCATTTACGACGAGTACGCTCCAACAGGAGGCAGGCCGCAGACTCTATTTTTCTGCAAAAAAAACCATGCAGCTGGCCCAGAAATTATATGAAGAAGGACATATCACGTATCACCGGACGGACAGTGTAAATTTGGCGGACAAATTTGCGACGGAAACACGGGACTTTATCGTTCAGACGTTCGGAAAAACGTACGTGCCTGAAGTAGCGCGAGAGTATAAGACAAAATCAAAGGTGGCTCAGGAAGCGCATGAGGCTATACGCCCTACGGATGCGAGAATGACTCATGAGATGTTGCAGCGCGCAAATAATGAATATCTAAATCGGGATCATTTACGATTATATGAGCTGATTTGGAAGCGGGCAGTCGCCAGCCAAGCTGCAGAAGCTGTGTTTGATTCGACCACGATAGGTATAGCAAATAGTAATGGATATGCGTTTGCGTGCCAGGGATCGGTGGTTAAGTTCGATGGGTATCTAAAAATTATTGGGAAGGAAACTGATGAGGTAATTATCCCCGATATTACAGTTGGGCAGTCTCTAACGCTCGCAAACACAATTACAGAACAGCATTTTACCAGCCCGCCGCCGCGGTATACCGAAGCCAGCCTCATAAAAGTGCTTGAAGAAAAAGGTATAGGACGCCCAAGTACATACGCGCCCATTATTTCGACTATTCAGGAGCGGCAGTATGTGACTCGAGAAGAGAAAAAGCTCGTGCCGACGGAGTTAGGTAATTCCGTCGTGGATTTTTTAGTTAAATATTTTCCGGGTATTATGGCATTGCCGTTTACTGCGGCGATGGAAGACGATCTGGATGCCATTGCAAATGGAGAAAAACAGTGGGTCCCGGTAATTGCGGCGTTTTATGAACCTTTTTCCAAAATGTTGACCGCGACGTATGAGCAGGCGGAAAAAGTGAAAGTGGAAGAAGAGATAATTGATGAAAAATGCCCGAGCTGCGGAAATGCCCTTGTCATCCGTATGGGACGATATGGCAAGTTTATCGCATGTACTACCTTTCCGGCCTGTAAATACACACGCCAGTTTGCGGAAAAAATTGGCCAGAAATGCCCGAAATGCGGTGGTGATATCGTGATACGGAAAACCCGACGGGGTAAAACATTTTACGGATGCAGCAACTGGCCGAAGTGCGCTTTCGCCGCATGGAAAAAGGAAGACATAAAATAGTAGTATAATGGAAAATATGGATGATAGGAGGAGGACACTAGCAGCAATCGCGATATTGGTAGGATTTTTTGTTCTCGTTGCGTTGGTCGGCGGTATGATTTTTTCCGGATCAAAAATATTGTCTCCGGTGCCGGATGAGAGTGCTATAAAAATAATTTTTGTTACCCCGACGGCAGCACCAGCTAAATAATGTATGAGTGAGACGCTTCTGTTTTTTGATCGACAACTGTTTTTTTTCATCAATCATCTGCCACATACTGCGTTTTTAAATACTCTGAATTTGTTTTTTTCCGGTATCGGGACAGCGGGATTAGTGTGGTTTGTGTTAGGAGTCATACTTCTTTTAAAAGAGGAAAAGAAAGATCACTGGTTTCTGACACCGATTATTGCAGCTGGTGCGACCAGTTGGCTGCTGGTGGAGAAAATTATTAAGCCGTGGGTGGCACGTCGCCGTCCGGATATAGAAATGGGCGCCTTGATCATCGGCGACGGGCGATCAGATTTTTCGTTTCCGTCGGGTCACGCCACGATCGCGTGGGCCATGGCGATCGTTCTGTCCCACAAGGAGCCAAAATGGTGCTGGCTGTTTTATACGTTAGCACTTGCTATTTCCTTTTCAAGAATATATTTGGGGAAACATTTTCCGTTGGATGTTATAGCCGGGGCACTGTTGGGTACCGCTATTGGACATGGGGTGCGATATATATATCATGCCGTGAAAAGTCGGGGATTGACACAGATATAGAGGATGTGACTATCATATGTATATGAGGCGGTTTCTGCTTAGATTGACTCCTTTCTTTATTTTAGTATTATTTACTTCGTTTCCTTTTTCCAAAGTTGCAGCGTACTCGGTGCTTTTAGATGAATACGGACGGATGGTTCTGATGGGTGATGGCAGGCAGGTATTGGGAGAACAATTTATTGGTCGATCTGAAGCTCAAGGTCAACCAGCAGGATCGGGTGGAGGGGCGTTTGGTGGTTCAGGTGGGGGAGGAGGCCAGCAGCTCCGACAGCCATCACAGCAGCAGCAACAACAACAGATAATGCAGCAAAGACCGCTGGAACAATATTCAGAGAAAGTTTCAGGATTGAAACAAGTGCAGCAATTTCAGGGTAAACCGATAGAATCATCTTCGGAGATGCAAAAAAAAGTTCAGGAAATGACTAGGGAAAACGGAAAACAGGATCAGGAATTTAGCCGTGAAATAGGTAAACAGAGTCAGGAAACGGTAGGGGAAGCTGGTAAAAAACAGCAAGAAGTGAATCGGGAAGCGGAAAAAAATAAACGGGAAATGATGCGGATTGGTGTACAGAACGGAGAATTGCGCGTGCAGCCGTCGCAGGGAGGCGCCTCCGGCGGTTTCGGCCAAATGGGACAAAATGTGGAATCTGTTCGGATTCGTGAATCAGCGGAAAAAGATGAGGTCGAGATTCGGGCAGCCGGTAACGAAATAGAAATGAATCAAAACAACATCCGGACACGTACGCGATTCCCCTTGTCTGTGAATGACAAAAATGAGATAACCGTGACAACCCCCAAGGGTACACAGACCGTGACGGTGCTCCCCGAAGAGGCAGTGAAAGAGGCTTTCCGTCGTGGCGCCATGACGTCATTTGGCAGTATGGGGCAATCAGGAAAACAAATCGAACCGGGAGGAAACGGAGACAAAGATCAGATACAGCAAAGCAACGCAGAGCAGGTGGAACTCGTTGATGAAAACGGTCAGCTGGAGTACAAAGTTGAAGGCATGAAAGAAAGCAAGTTGTTCGGTTTTTTTCCGGTGGCCAGTCAGGTGGAAACACATATTTCTGCGGAGACAGGAGCAGTAACTTCCGTATCCCAGCCGTGGTATTTCAGTAATTTCGGATTCCTCTTCCGGTGACCATTCCTGATATAATGGATAGATGATTCAGTTAAATGCGAAGGAGCTTCGGACGATCGAACCAGATCCTGCAATTGTCCGGTCGATAACGCATAATCCAATTACCATAATTCTTGATAATGTCCTTGATACCTATAATGTAGGATCAATATTTCGTCTTGCTGATGCCGTGGCGGCAGAGCGGGTATTTTTGTGTGGACAGACGTTGACGCCTCCGAATTCGAGAATCAAGAAAGCATCGATAAATACCACTGGTTGGGTACAGTGGGAATACAAATCAACTGCTCTGGAAGCAATCGAGCAATGTAAAGTAATGCATGATACATGCCAAATAATTGCAGTAGAACAGGATAAAAGAAGCAAGCCGTTTGACTCCGTCCGGTATCGTCTCCCTGTTGCTATTGTTGTTGGCAATGAAACGACTGGTGTCAGCCGCGAAGTACTGGATAAAGCAGATATGATCGTCGAGCTTCCGATGTGGGGAATCAACAAGAGTCTTAATGTGATGGTGAGTTGTGGGATTATTCTTTACGAAATCATACGATCCCGTCATGAAGAAAAAAATCCTGCATCGTTATAGTAGTGGATCAATACGTTGATGAATAAGTTTATAAAATATTGCAGTATTGGTTTTGGTTTGTTGCTTTTATTTACCGTATTTAGTCGAGAGGTGAAGCGAGGGTTTTTGAAATCAACAGATTTTGATGCGACGGTAAAATTACAAAATAAAATATCCGCCCGGTATGACCAGGTTATGGATGACGGAGCGATTCTGATAGATCCAATCGTGTCGTCTATTATTGTATTGGGGCTAACCGGCTGGACATTTTTGAATTCGAAAGGGAAAAGGAAAATTATTGCCGTAAGTATTCCTCTTGCTTTTATTCTTTTGACCCTTATTGAAGTATACGGCAAAAATTTTGTGCCACATCCGGGACCTCCATTTTTTATGATTAAACAGCCAACGACAATTTTTCCGCAATTTCACGTCGTCCAGCCATATTCCTATCCGTCCGGACACGCGGCCCGGGCGACGTTTTTGGGAGTCATTGGGTCTGGTATCATGTACCAGGTGACAAAAAAGGTTAGCGATCGGAAGCGTTTTTGGATGCTTGGTGCGATTACGGGATATGTCATCTTTATCTATGTAAGCCGCATTTACCTGGGCCATCACTGGTTATCTGACATCATCGGCGGGGCTCTTCTGGGCGCTGGATTCGGATTATTTCCATTGGCACTGTTATGAAAAACAAGGCACTGTTTACGATATTTTTGATTGTATTTATCGATTTATTGGGGTTTGGGATACTCCTGCCACTTCTTCCTTTTATCGCAGAAAAATATGCCGCTAATCCTCTTGAGATTGGATTCCTTACTGCAGCCTATTCACTGTTTCAGTTTATCGCAACGCCGATTTTGGGACGACTCTCAGATCGCTACGGGAGAAAGAAAATATTGGTGATTTCTCAATTGGGTAGCGTGGTAGGTTATCTTTTGTTGGGATGGGCGAATAGTTTGCCGATAATTTTCCTTTCTCGTATTATCGATGGTGCAACGGGTGGAAACATCTCCGTGGCACAAGCATATATTGCCGACGTAACGACGAAAGAGAACCGGGCAAAAGGCATGGGGCTTATTGGTGCGGCGTTTGGACTAGGGTTCATTGTCGGTCCTGCGCTCGGCGGTTTTTTAGCCAGATTCGGATTTGTTGTACCTGCCTATGTAGCTGCGGGGGTTGGGTTGGTTACTGTGTTAGCAACGACATTTTTTTTGAAAGAAACCGTCAATGTGGTACATGCGGCCCGGTCGCCCCGAACGAAATTGTCATGCAGCGAGGTATATCGAGTGCTTCGGACGAAGCCGATTGGACTGCTTATTTTTACTTTTTTTGTCCTCAATACTGCATTTTCCGTAATGCAGGGAAATTTTGCCCTGTGGACACAGGCGGCGTTTAGATTTGGCGCGCAGGAAAATGCATGGTTGTTTACCGGCATGGGAATTATGAGTGTAGGTATGCAGTTGCGGGTTTTGCCGTGGGTGATCCGAAGAGTGAAAGAAGCCATGGCGCTGAAGCTGGCCATTTTTGTTTTGGCGGCAGGATTTTTACTGTTGCCATTTGCCGTATTACCGGTTTGGGTATTGGGTGCCCTTTTATTTTTTTCGTTCGGACAAGGTCTGTCGATGCCGACGATTCAGGCGATAGCATCCGAGCGGGTTCCGAAAGAAGAATACGGGGAGACGTTGGGCATTCTGCAGTCTGCGGGCAGCCTAGGGAGAATCGTAGGACCGATAGCGGGAGGTGAGTTATTTTATCAATTCGGTCATAACATACCGTTTTTTGCGGCAGGTTTCTTAGTGCTTGTCATGGGTGGCGTGGTATGGGCGAAGCTTGACAATGCCCGTTAGGAAGAGGTAAACTCCTCACTGTTATGACAATAAGACGTTTTGGCAGTAAAGAAGCGGTGTTGGCAGGCGTATTTTGTATTGAATCTGATCAGCGGGAAAAAGCATTTATTGAGAGAGCAATAAGAAGCCGTTGGGAAAGTGAACGATTTATACAGGAGTACAATGCGCTTCAATCTGGCGAAGACCACTTTGCCTCAGAGGAGACAGGAATTGGGAATGCAGAATCTCGTGCAGTTGCGTATGACGCGTTACATCCAGACGAAACCGTTGTTGTTTATCGTTTTGACGTGGATCACCTTATTCCTATTAAAGAAGCGGCAGAGCTTTATGTGTTGGGTTTGAATCATGCGTTTGCATTGGCCACTGGGAATAGCTAATAGACAGGGTCGTCTTCCGTTGGCTATTGACGTGGAAGCAGTTGGTTGCATATAATATGGAAGCAATGAGAAGGCAAAAGCCGTAAGACCAGAGGTAATAGGGCAACACTCAACCCCGACCACTGGTCGGGTTTTTTTTGACTTCGTCGCTTCGTTCTTTGACAATCGAATGGTGATAGGAAAGTCAATTTTTATTGAGAGTTTGATCCTGGCTCAGGATGAACGCTGGCGGCGTGCCTTAAGCATGCAAGTCGAACGGAGATTGTGTCTAGCACAAAGATAATTAATCTGTTCCATCTTGTTATGCGCTATGGGCATGGGAAGTCAGTTTTAGAAACTATTTTTTGGCGTATAACGAGTGGAACAATGATTCTAATTATTTTCGTGCTAGGCATGAAATCAGTGGCGGACGGGTGAGTACAAGCAAGGAACGTACCCTAAACTTCAGTATAGCTCGTCGAAAGACGGGGTAATACGGAATGTGGACGCAAGTCCAAAGAGGCTAACCCCTCGGTTTAGGAGCGGCCTTGTGACTATCAGCTAGTTGGTGGGGTAAAAGCCTACCAAGGC
>JACREN010000016.1 GCA_016218255.1 Candidatus Gottesmanbacteria bacterium
CGATATGGTGCCGCTTCTGTTCTTGTTCCGGCGGATGAACATGGGTATATTCTACGTCTGCAACACCCACTTTTCAATGTAATCTACGGAAGAATATGAATGGATCAGGTGTTCAAATGAGGATTGCGGAAGTCAGGAAACTATCCTTTCGGCATCGCGCGAAAGAGCGATAACTTTATCAAATTGAGAAAAAGAACCTATGACAGTCGCGGCAAGTATAAATAAAATCGCGACAACAATAACTATCTCCAAAAGAGTTAGGCCACTATCCATCATATCGCCGTAGTTAGTGAATATATCGGCTGTATGATGGAAACAGCAAAAAAACCAACGGCGACCCCAATAAATACCATAAGCGCCGGTTCGATAATTGTAGAGATATCTTTGGTTACAGCATCAACCTCCCCCTCGTAAAAGTTCGCAACATTTTCAAGCATCTCCACCAATTGCCCTGTCTCCTCTCCGACTTCCGTGAGTTCGCCCGCCAAGACCGGGAACAGATTATCGTTTTTTTCAAAAAAACTAGAGAGAGTCAACCCCTTCTCGACACCAGACTGCGCCTCACGGAGGACCTCCTTATAATACAAATTGCCCGCGACCGACTCCGTTATAGAAATTGCCCGCACCATGTTCACGCCCGAAGCCAAAAGTGACGACATCGTCCTTGCAATGATCGCAGTATTCATCTCTCGAGTTATGTTGCCGATAAGCGGAAGATGAAGAGCGACAAAATTTTTAAACCTCCCGCCTTTTTCGGTTTTTAACAACTTATAAAGTATGAGGGTAAAAATAAAAGCGACGACCAAAACGTATGAACCGTAGTTAACCAAAATATCACTCGTAAACATAATAATTTGCGTGGGGATCGGTAGGTCAACCTTAAACTCCCTAAAAGTGGCGACCAGATTCGGCACGACGTAAGTCATCATCACAACCCCGATAAAAAACATAGCGGCAATCACGACCGCCGGGTAGGAAAGCGCGCCCCTTACCTTCCTCCGCAGGTTATAGCTCTTCTCAAGCTGATCACCGATTATTTTCAACGATTTAGTCAAATTCCCGGACTCCTCTCCGGCCGCCACCATCGCAATAAATATTGGCGAAAACACATCAGGAAACTTTGAGAGACTTTCGTTGAAACTCTTCCCGCTATTTATATCGCTTTCCAGTCCCTGAATTACTTTCTTAAACTTAAAATTTTTTGTCTGTTTTTCCAAAACTCCAAGCGCCCTGGATATCGTAAGTCCGGCACCTATCATGGCAGAAAGATTGTTGGCAAAAATAACTTTATCGTGAAGCTTTATCCTTACAATAAGCTCGTTCAGATATTCGATATCAAACTTCCACATTAAAGAGACAGGCTCAGCCGATATGAGCACCAAACCATCATTTCTCATCTCTCGTGAAAGAGCAAACTTATCAACAGCATCTCTCTCTCCAGTAGTAATCCTATCATCATCCGGACGATGCGCCTTATATTTAAATTTCATAGATTACTCGTTAGCAACTCTTAAGACCTCCTCCACACTGGTTATTCCGGCGGCCGATTGGAATAATCCATCTTCTATAAGCGTCAACATCCCCTCCTTCCTTGCAACCGCCTCAATTTCATCAGTAGTTGCCCTACTCAAGATTAGACTCTTAATCGCCGGCGAGACATGGAGGATCTCATGAATGGCCCTTCGACCGGAATATCCACTTGGGCAAGTGTCCGATGCTTTGGGCTTATAAAAAGGAATTTTTTCAATCGTTGCGTCATTCCCTACAATTTTTTCATCTTTCAAGACCTCAACAACTCTTTTTAGATCAGCCTGTCTCCCTAGATCACTTATTTCAGACTCGCTCAAAAAATATTTTTCTTTCGGATCGCAAAGGCGCCTAACTAATCTTTGCGCGACAACAACATTCAAAACTGAAACCAACAGAAAAGGTTCTCCCCCCATATCTATAAAACGAGGAATAGCGCCAGCCGCGGAATTAGTATGAAGTGTTGAGAGAACAAGATGTCCGGTAAGCGCGACATTTATCGCGAGCGAGGCCGTCTCACCGTCTCGTATCTCTCCAACCATGACTATATCCGGGTCCTGACGTAAAAGAGAACGAAGACCGGAAGCAAAAGTAAGACCAATTTCAGGCTTAACTTGTGTTTGGTTTATTCTCGGCATCTGGTACTCAACCGGATCTTCAACAGTGGATATATTCACCTCAGGCTTATTCAAAATATCCAAAACAGTATAAAGCGTTGTACTCTTACCGGAACCGGTCGGACCCGTAACCAATATCATGCCTACGGTCTGTTTCATAGCACGATGAATCATCTCAAGCCCATCGCCGTGAAAGCCAAGCTCCTCGAGAGTAAATCCCTTAGAGCTTTCCGGTAAAAGTCTCATAACAATCTTTTCCCCAAAATAAGTTGGCAAGACAGACACGCGAAAGGAAACCTTTTTTGCGGAAATCCCGCTAGTCTCTATTTTGAATCTCCCATCTTGTGGCAACCTTTTTTCATCCAATCTAAGTTGGGACATGACCTTTATTCTGGCAGTTATCCCCGGGGCAATCCTTTTTGGCAGAGTCATGGCAGAGTGAAGAATGCCGTCTATTCTATAGCGAACCAACAGCTCTTTTTCAAACGGCTCAATATGAATATCCGAAGCCTGTTGAGTTATTGCGTGACTAAGAAGCGCGTCAACCATCCGGACAATCGGTAATTCCTCCGCCATTTTTTTCAAGGTGTCAGAATCCTCATTTTCTGTTTGAGACAAGCCAACGGACCTCATCAATATCTCCCCCGACTCTTTGCTTATTATCTCTCCAAACTCCTCCTTGAGACTTTTTTGATATTGCAACAAAACCCTCCGAATAGACTCTTTATTGGTGAGCCTCGGCAATATCTTAACCCCAAGTCTTTTACCAATAAATTCGATAGCCCGGAGATCATCAGGATCAAGCATCGCGACTTCAAGCCCAACATCGCTCTTTTTGTAAGGAACGATATTGTGTGTCCTGGCAATCGGCTCCGGAACAAGCGATAGGATGCTGAAATCTATCTGCTCGGAGGTGAGATCTACAAACGGTATGCCAAGCAAATGGCTTTTGGCATAATTCAAATCTTCTTCAGAAATCTTGCCCGCTGATACCAAAAACTCGCCCAGGTCGATAGAGAGATTATCCGAAGATTCTTTAAGAGCTGACGTTAAATCTCTTTTTGACACTAATCCGGAGTCGGCAATAATCTTCGCCAAATTTTTAGAGTCAACCTTCATGTTTCAATTATAACATGTTATAATTGAAACATGAACGACAAGTTAAGAGTCCTAGCATTGAAACCCATAGTGTTGATAGTACTTGTTGTTATTTTAGTAACCTTAGCCATCATCATAAAGCGGACCGAAACAAAACCCACGGAACAATCTAAAGAAGCGATGCTAGACACCATAAATCTACCGAGAAGAGAAAGCTCACCGGCCACAACCCAACAAGAAAACAAAATAATAAATT
Source organism: Candidatus Gottesmanbacteria bacterium (assembly GCA_016218255.1). Lineage (GTDB taxonomy): Bacteria > Patescibacteriota > Microgenomatia > UBA10105 > UBA927 > JACREN01. The sequence continues at coordinate 3,499 of JACREN010000016.1, forward strand.
TAATGACACCGTCCGGAAAGACAGGTGATAGCGACCAGTCAATAAAATCGAGTGGAAAAAAAGAGAAAGAAGATATTTTTAAGGCGATGTCTCTGTAAACTACTTAGCGCACTCAGCATACCAAACATCATTCATTGTCGGACTGCCAACAAACGGCTTGTCACCAATAACCCAAAGCCGACCGTTATAAACCGCAAGTCCGGGATTCTCGCGTGTGGACCACGGGACCTCATTAGATTGTTCCCATGTCTTACCGTCATATGAAGACCAAACGTCTTTCAGCCTGCCACCTGACGCATAACCGCCGATTATCCACATTCTTCCGCCATACACAACCATGGAGTGATCACTGCGAGGTAACCAAGCGGCCTTACCGGTCGCTCTAATCCACATGATACCATCCAAAGAATACCAAACGTCGTTCAAGTACCCGGATTCTCCCCGTCCGCCAGTCATCCAAAGAGCTCCCCGATATGATACAGCGCCAGCCCCTGTTCTAGGAGACCATATCGCCCTATCGATATTCCTAACCCAAGTGGCACCATCCCCAGAGGACCAAACATCATTGTTATAAATCTTACCCCCAAGAGTATTGCCCTCTGATCCTCCTATCATAAATATTCTAAACTTTTTTACTTGTCTTTTAGTCTCGACTATCTGTCCGTAATGATAGGCAAAGGCCGCGCCATATCGAGAGGGTATCGCCCCAAGATGCGTCAGCTCGGTATCAACAACCAAGGGAGATGTCGATCCCCATGACCTACCGTCTAGAGAGAACCAAGAAAGATTAGACAAATTTGATACGGTGGCGCCGACGGAAACATAAGCAGTGTTATCTCCGAATATATATATACCTGTCGATAACGGAGAAATTACGCGAAGGTTGCCGATCGCATTGGTCCATGTGCTGGAAACCGTAACCGACTTCCAATTAATTCCGTCTATAGAATTCCAAACATTGCCGGATGCAGCATTTCCAAACGCCCATAATCTTTTATCATTATTAGCCGCGGTGCCAAACGAGTTAAAGGCCGCAACACCAATACTGCCCGCGCCTCGGGGCAATTTCGTATTCCCGTTCGGCAAGGCATTGCGCCAAACAAGTTTTCCTCCGGCTTCCGGAGCGCAAATTGCGAATCCCTTGACTCCGGCAGTTTCTGTTGAAACACCGCCACTGCCGCCACACGTAATACTATTATTAACAATGGAACATCCCGGCAATTTTAATTCCCATCTATCCCAGCTTCCAAGCCCAGAACTATCTTCGGCAAATAATAGGTTGTCTCTTTCAATACCACTTGAAGCACCAGCCGTAACTCTTATTTTTCCGTCAACTTGTGTCGACAGAAGATCAGAGCGGTTAGAAGAAAACTTCCCGCCCAACCCGGTATCACTCCCGAGAGACCATACACCGAGAGGATTAATCGACGCGGAGCCCGCGAATACCCACAAATTATTATTGTATGTAATAGCCGTATGATACCCAACACCGCTGAACCATGATCCTGAATTTTCCATCTTCCAAGTAACTCCATCAAACGACCATGTGTCATACTTTGTTCCACCCGTTCCTAACCCGCCTACAACATAAATTTTACCACCAAAGAGAGTTACAATGGGGTTCCTCGCCGTCCATGGTGCCGGAGCCTCCCTCGTCCAAAGGTTACCATCATATGACCAAACATCATTCAGGTACCCAGACCTATCTTTCCCGCCGATAATCCAAAGCTTATTTTTATAAGTAACTGCTTTATGGCCGGAACGTGGAGACCAAAGAGCGCCATTTGATTGAACCCAGCTGTTTCCGTCATACGACCAAACATCATTAGAAAGGATAGAGGCAGTTGAAAACCCAAAATTACACTGTCCGGTTGAGGAAGAGCAAGTGTCTCCGCCCAATACCCAAAGTCTGTTATTAAAGACGGCAGTAGCATGACCGCCCCTAGGGGACCACCTAATATTTGGATCACCCTCCGTAGTGTTGTAAAAAGGATGATCCCAACGAGTGCCATCATACGTCCAGACATCATTGTGATAACCGGGGCCTGCATTACCGCCAACTATGTAAATTTTGTTTTTGTAATTTACAAAACCGGCATAGTTTCTAGACGAGTAGTTCGGCGATAATATAAATCCAGAGGTGTTACTCACTAGCCAGTTACTGCCATCGAATGTCCACATCTGGTCATAGTACGCGCTGGAAGGCAGATTCTGGAGAGATGATCTTATCCAAATCTTACCATTATAAACAACCGAATCCATGAATCTATCCCCAAACTCCGTATGACCTACGGGCGAATCCGGCATAGCTGTCAACTTCAGTCCATCACCAAAGCCCACTCCCTCAACCCCAACGCCACCGGCTATTCCCTGGACGCCAATGCCAAGTGTTGAATTTGCCGAAATAGCAACTCCTTCCGCCCCGGATGCGGCCGACCAAAGACCCGTACTGGCAATTCCGGGAACATCTACATACGCCGCGCTTGTATCATTTTCAGCAGTAGTCACAAACACACCGGAACTCCCGATGCCAGACGAAGCGCCATAAAGAGCGTAACTATTCTCTCCAGTTGAAATGGCGCTAACTCCTTGGGAACCTATGCCAACGCTTGTACCAATTACGCCAAAAGCTCCAGCTCCGTTTGCCACACCCTCTACACCATGACCACCATCTCCGGCCGTCCGAAGACTGCCTCCCACTGCGCCAAAGGAATCACCACCGATAACAGATAGCCTCGCCATGGGCGAACCATTGACCCCCCCAACAAACACACTTTCGCGATTTAAATTGTGAATATCGGGACTACCATAAAAAAGCGTCGACCAAAAGTCGCTGGTTTGAGCCGCGCGGTTCGAAAGGTTAACGCAATTATTTCCGCGATCATCACAATAACGACCCGCTCCCACTCTGCCGGAAACCAAAAGTTGCACGCTCTTCGTCCTGCCATCACCTGAATCTGCCCACTGCGCCGGATCTACGCCTATACCGATAACTCCGGATGTTGGATTATCGAGTCCCAATCGAGCCTTCGCGCCTAAAGCCTGGAGAGCAAAGCCGCCTATCCCACCTACAAATTTACCACCGACACCATCTGATCCTGTGCCTATACCAAGTAAAGCCGTCCCGATTCCAGACGAGGGGTTATCGGTAGATTCCACATACAGCCCCACACCGGATGAATTTACTCCGCGAGTGGCAGCTTGGGTGGAGTTTGTATTTGCCTCAACACTAAATTTAGCCGATGGGGTATTTGTGTTTACACCAATGTCATCAGACGTAGTCTGATACGCGACAGAGTTGTGGAGAGAATTAGAAGTCTGAAATTTTGGTAAATAGTTAATATCCCCGCCTCCGCTCAAGCCAAGAGAAACCCTAGGTCTATACGCCCATACATCATTAAGATAATTCGGTGGAGAGTCCCCCCGAACGAGTTCACCAAACCCACCCATGAGCCATATTCGACTATTATAATAAACCGCAGATTGCATCTCCCTTCTTGGCCAAGTGGCAGGTGAGTTATCCGCAGTCTCCCCCTTCCACCTACTTCCATCAAAAGACCAAATATCGCTTTTCTGCCCAAGACCATCCTTTCCGCCCATGATCCAGATCTGATTAGTAGAAGTTGAAACAACCGCCGAAAAGTTAGACCTCGGAGTCCACGGGGCATCCGGTTGTTTAATCCACCCCTCGCCCGAACTATATGTCCAGACGTCATTATAAAGACGCGGATTTGGATCAGCGAAACCTCCACTTGACGATCCACCCATCAGCCATATTTTGCCATTGTAAACTACCACGGCCTGATCAGTACGCGGAGACCATCTGTCGGTCGCAGTCGGATTGTTTAGATATAAAGGCGTCCATGAATTTCCAGTACCGCCATATGTCCAAACATCATTTTTGGAATCATCCCAACCAAGCCCCCCCATAAGGTAGATCTGACTGTTATAGACAACTACCGAATGTCCCCACCTTGGAGACCATCTTGTCGCACCGATTGACGGATCTAATCGTGAAATATCAGAATTCACACGAGTCCAAGTGACTCCACCATCGCTAGATGACCATGCGTCATTAATCCAATAGTCATAACTCAAAACACCAGGAGTTCCAAGTTTGGCTCCGCCAAATATCCATAATTTATTTTGGAAAGAAACGCCCGCCGCGCCATCACGCTGTATCCACCTATTCGCAGTGGCCGATGTAACGTTGCGATCGTCTGACAAAACTTGCGTCCACCTAACGCCGTCGTAAGAATAGATGTCATTCCTAACACCATATAGGTCATCCCGTCCGCCCATAACGAAAATCTTATTATTGCTAACAACCGTCGGGAAATATGCCCGCACTGGCCATTCTCCCAAAAAAACTCTCGCCCAATTCGAAACGTCCACCGTCCCAGAGATGCCACCCATAACAGGTATACAATCGGTTGTTGAGTTTGACCCAGACGATCTAAGTATTTTCAGTGCCTGCCCAGCCGGACACACAAAATCGGTGGCGGACTGTACTCTCGTATAATCTAAGTTAATATTGTAAATCGCGGGATTAGATGTCTCAGGAGTTACAGTCAATCCTCCACCCGGTATGGTCTTGATATCAGTGATA
>JACREN010000017.1 GCA_016218255.1 Candidatus Gottesmanbacteria bacterium
AATTTCCCAACGCTGCCATCCGCGACGCAGAAATTACAAAAATTCTCGAATAACCTCCTGATAGGCCGCAAGGAAATGCTTGTTTTCTTTCCCGCTATGATATTTTTTAATATAACGTTTACCCTGCAAACACAAAGCGCTCTGTAATTGAGGAGAACCAAGTAATGTAACTACTGCTCCGGCAAATTCAGAAGCGCTTCCTGCCAAAAGTACTTCTTTTCCATCACGGACTGCCAATCCTTCAACACCGAGCAGAGTACTGATCACCGGTACCCCCGCCGCAAGTGCTGTCAGGCCCTTAAGCCGCAGCCCACCGCCCATCCAAAACGGTAGGACAAACGCGTGCGCTTGAGCAAGAAACGGGTCGAGATTTTTTTGATATCCATGCAAAAATACGTTTGGTAGTTTTGGCCAACTCGCCTCATAACGCGGCTGGCGTTTGCCGACTACATGAAATTCCGCGTTTGGAAGCTCACGAAGAACAAGAGGAAATATATTCCGCAAAAACCACTCGACCGCGTCCTCGTTCGGCGGCCAGCCGAGATTACCGATGAAGAGAATGTATGGGAGTTTTCCTGGCTTACGTCTAGTCGGCTCAGTGGGATACGCCAATGGCTGCGTTGAGGTCTTACTGACATGAAATATGTTCCTTAATCTTATTTCTTCTACTTTTGAAATCGCAAAAACATGATTAAAAAGGCGAAGCGTCTTCCATTCGTAGAAAAATGTGAGAATCATTTCCATAAAAAGATAGAGTTTTCTGGTAGGTTTTCTGCTGTAGAGAAACCGTGTCCAGTAGAGGTAGGTTTCTACGTTGTGGTGCTCCAAAATCCACACCTGATGTTTTTCTTTCGGAAGGTACTGTGCCATGTTGAGGTGGTCCACATGGATAATGTCCGGCTTAAAATCCCTGATCAATTTATGAACGTAAGGAAACGCAGGGTTGTGCGTATATTGAAACACGTAGTGGGGGATACCGCGAAAGAAATGCCACGCTAAATCCATCAAATCATCTTTCACCGAAGCAAGAATTCTATCGCTATAAAAAACTTTTACTGTAATGCCAAGCTTTTCAAGCTCGTAGAGCTCCTCTTTCGTGGGCTTCGTTTCCGAAACAAACACTGCCGAAACCTGATATTCCCTAGATAACGCTCGGAGCGTGTTTAGTGTCTTAATTTTGCCCCCCCCGTCCGGCGGATACGGATACATTTGGCTAAGATACAGTATCTTCTTTTTCATTCTTTACAATATCAATTGTGAATCTCGCCGCTTGTATACAAACAGCGTAATACGCGGGTCTATTTTCATCGCATAGCGAAACTCGTGTTCCGAGTAGTCGTTATGGAAGTCTTGCTGACACAACGGATCTTCCGACCCGCCATCGTACCACAGGCAATAGAGAAATATCACGTCATCGCTGTTGAGTTGACGAAATCTATCGGTTTTAGGAATGAGCGTTACAAATCTTTTCCCGGTAATTCTTTCCAGCTGATACCACACCATTATGCTATTAAGGGCTCCAAATCCCTGTTGGTACACATAAACTTGGAAAAATCCTGTGTCAATCTGATTATTTTTATTTGCCGTGCCAGATGCCTTTCGAAGAATCTCACGCGCAATCGTTTCTGTTTGTTTATATTGATTGTGTTCGTATGGAGTATAAAAAAATTTATTCGAGGAAACTAATATAAACACCACGGAAGTTACTAAAACGAACCCGTGACGAGGACGTGATGGTTTTATATAACTATTTGTTATTGCCCAAGAAAACAAAACGGCGACGAGGGGCATAACTACATCGAAATAATGAAAATAAAAATGGACGAGGCGGTTTCTTGATCCGGCCGCAAGGATTACCGGATATAAAATCATGCCCATGATACCGACCGCTTTCAGCCGTTCGTTGCGAGAACCGTGATAAAATGATGCAACAAAACCGAACAAAAGCACCAAAGATATCAACCATTGCGAATTGGGTATGAGCAATGCAACGATGCCTTTTGTAATATCAAAAAAACTCAATAGCGTGCCCGCGCGAAATTCGATGAAGTAGATCGGATTAAACGCTTTTGCTGCCCGCTCAAAAACAAAAAACAACGGGCTATACAATAGCATCAATGCGACCATTCCGGTTGCGCATAAAACGAGAATTTTTGCGCGTCCAAATCTTGGTATTCCAATAATGGATGCAGCTATGAGAAACACCGGCACATAAATCAATAGGGAGTATGAAACAACGCTACCAACCATGAGCACTGCTAGGGAATAGAGCAGTAATGATAACTTTTTTGTGTGTGCTGTACGTGCCCATCTGATGAATAGTAAAAAGGATAAGAGAAATAGTGGCGTCGTCGATGGCCCTGAGTACATCCACGACTGTTGGCGCACGAAGTATTGCGACAACCCAACCATAAGCGCGGCAATCACACCTGTTGGTGCGTTAAAAAGTTGCTTACCAATGGCGTACACCAGAACAATCGATGTTGATTGCCATACGACAAATAGTCCCATGATAACGCGTGGGTTTTCCACGATCGCGTAGAGGAGCGCTTGAAAATAAAAGTAATAGGGAGGGTAATAAAAAAAGTTTCCCGAAGCCGCGTGACCAACAAGTGGTCGCTCACCATACTTCACAATATGCGACCCAACAAGTAAATCCCGTGCTGTATCCCCGGCAAATCTGGCCTCGGTAAAAAACAACCAAAGTCGAAGTGACAACCCGAGAAAAAATATGCACAAAACGAGCATCCGATAATTAAGTAATTTTTTAATAAACATGCACTCTTTTACCAAGCAAAACCTTCTTCTTTACAATATCAAAACACACCAGGAATAAAAAGCTACCATTCGTCACGGTATATCGATACCAAAGCCGACCGGGCTCCTGAAGAAAACGAAACAACCACTCAAGCGCGACGTTCTGCATCCAAGCTGGCGCCTGCCGCACGCGGCCCGAAAGGAAGTCAAACGCCGCTCCAACTCCAATAAGCACTGGGGCATCAAGCTTCTTTCTGTTTTCTATCATCCATAACTCCTGCTGCGGACACCCTAGCCCGACGAACACAAGTTTGGGGCGTAATCGGTTGATGTGTGTGATAATGTTTTGATTCAGCACGTTGGGAATAGGCCGTAGGGGTGTATCGATATTCCCAGTAATTTGCAACTTGGGTAACCGCGCCAACACCGCGTCCTTCACCTCTTCTGATTGACCCTTCGCACCACCCAATAAAAACACGCCCCAACCGCGCCGCGCAGCAAGAGTGCAGAGTTCCACCATAAGCGTCGGGCCGTACACGCGCTCCACACGGCGATAGCCAAACCGTCGCAGTAACCACACGAGCGGCATCCCATCCGGCGTTATCAATCCTGCCCTATTAACTCCTTCAAGCAATATCTTGTCTTTTTGACACGCAATAATCAGATGCGCCGCCGCCACACAAGCATAGCGTTTTTCCTTTTTTGTAATCCACCGCCTAACCTGCGACAACACCATCTGATAATTGATGGCGGAGACACTGACTCCTAGTATGTCAACGCGTTGAATAGTTGTCTTATTCATACTGGTTTTTTATTATCGTTTTCATCTGTTTCATAAATTCCTTCTCCGAAGATTTCTCCGCCTGACTGCGCAATAAACGTGGAGACCAAGAATGCCGGAGCAGCTTATGTATTGCGCCCTCTAACCCGGTAATTGAATAATCAGAAAACAATATGCCTGTTTTTCCATCCACGACGGTTTCTTGAACCCCGCCAGAACTATATCCAATAACCGGCACCCCGTGTGCCATGGCTTCCACCGGCGCCATGCCAAAATCCTCATCACGAGAACAGTATAAAAGCACCCGCGCTTTGCGATACACCTCCGCCATTTTATCATCAGAAACAAAGCCTAAAAAAATCACCGTCGGTCCGGCGATCGAACGCAGATATGCTTCTTGCGGACCCGTCCCTACAATCACCACCGGCAACTTTAATTCGCCACAGGCACGAATTGCCAAGTCTATTCCCTTTTGCTTTACCAAACGCGAAACGCACAAAAAATATGTTGGTTTTCGTCCCCTTAAGATGACTTTTGGAGGAGTATGAATTGGAGGATAAATGACAACGCTATCCCGACCATAGTATCGTGTAATCCGCTGCTGCACCGTCTTGGAGTTGGCGATAAGAACATTCGGCCTCTGTGCTGCAGCATGATCCTTACGCCGCATCCATGAAAAAACAGGTCTCAAAAACGCTTGCACAGCAGGGTGACGGGTCCAACGTGTTTCGTTATATTCATCGTAGAGGTATCGAGGTGGCGTGTGAATGTAGGAAACATGGACTGTTCCAGCGGGCACTATGATTGATTTGGAGGAAAACGAGTGTGACGAGGATATCACTAAATCGTAGCGCGACACATTAAGTCGCTCCCAATACCATAAAAGCGCGGGTTTATACCAATCCGGCATTTGCTGCGCAAAAGGGAAACGATTAAACAGCGATGAAACAACAATCCCTTTAGTCTTCCGCCGCAACAACGTTCGTCCCTCGTCGCTTAAAAAACCCAGGTATACGTCGGCGTAAGGAAACAGATCGAGCAACGCCAGAATCACACGTTCCGCGCCTCCCAGATACAAAAGGTGGTCGTGCACAATCGCAACCCTCATAATTAATAGCGTGGAATCGCTACAATCTTATCTTTGAACGTCCCCGGCCGTGGAAGCAACACTAAATTATCTACGTTTTCTACACAGTAACGTCCGGCATACACATTCCTTCGACAAACTTTAAGAGAATCTGCCGCTGCGGTTGCGTCATGAAGTTTCCAATAATACAGGCCTGCAAGCTCCAGATGATAGTGTGCCCACCCAGGCGCAAGATCCCGAGATAGTTTCCACAACTCCTCTGTTACTTTGGGGTTATCATCTATTAATGATATACCAAGCAAGTAAAAAAATTTGGAATAACGGTCGCCCAGACCATACGCCCCGAAAAGTGGCTCTGTTAATTCTTCCTTTTGGACGGCAGATAGCGGTTTTATTGTTAAGGTCATTCTCTGTAGCCCTGGAACAATATATGTTGGCAACTCTTGTTTCCCCAACCCAACCACAGCGCCCCAAATGTTCCTTGTGTCGTTTTGTTGTATGAGAAATCGAATGTACGTTTTATATTTATCGATGTTTCCCGGATCATATAAAAGCGCCTGCTTATATGCCCAACCAGAAAAGTTATCTCTTCCTGCTTTTATAGCGGCAAACAACACCTCCGGATTACTCTTGTGAAGCGCACGAACAACACGAAGAGCTGTGTCGCTCTTAACGACATCCCCCTCACGAATGTTTTCTAAAAACTCCTTGGTGGTATTAGTATTGTACGGCGCGAGAAAAAATGCGAGTGTTTTGTTACCGAATACCGACGCCGCAAGGCTGCCGATGCTTGAAACATAAAACAAAGCGAGAACTACGAGCGCGGCTATCACAGGTTTTGAATGAGTAGATCTTTGAATATGGTGTTTTGTCAACGCTCCGAGCGCGACCCAGACAAGAAGCCACATTATTGTGTAATCAAGGGTAAACTCGTAAAAGCTGTACATAAGTACCAAGACTGTTCCCCACAATAAGGGATTAGTATTTACTCTCCGAAACACAAGGTACAAAAGAACGGAAAACAGCGAAAAGCCAACCAACCCCGACTCAACCGCCACCTCCAATGGAAAACTATGGGCAAACCAGGAGTAGGAGCTTGGGGCAGACTGGAGGCGTTTGGACTGGAGGTAAAACGTCCCCGGACCGCTGCCGAAGAGCGGCCGCTCTTTTATTGCCTCAATGGCTTGCCGCCAATACTCCCACCGGCCGTCGGCAAGAAGCGATGGTTTTTGCGTTGGTATGCCGCGAAGGGCGACAAGAAGAAGTGTTGCTATTATTGCTGCTGCGACTAATAAACCGACCCTTCTCACTGCCACGTTTTTGCTTCTCCAAACTAGAAACAGAAGATAAAATACGAGGAGGATCCACGCCCCGCGGGCGAAGGTTAGGAGCATGCCAATGGTAAATAAGACAAGAAGGCCGGTGTTCCCAATCGCAATGGGAAAGACAAAGAGAAGAAGGTCTGCAAGATGGTTATGGCCGTAGGTTGCGTAGAGAAGGTTCATGGGGGGAAGAAAACTCGCCCACGAAGGAGCTAGGAGAAACACAAACGAGGCGAGGGTTGCCACCACACCGACAAATAAAAGCCATTTAGTAAAAAGATTGGTCGTTCTTTCGGATGAAATGGCAGAAAACATCACATACACCAAATACGCCTCGATGAGCCGCACTGTGGCAGTGATGGAGTAACCGGCGCTGTCAGAAAATAGGGTCAGAATAATGTAATAAACAATAAGTGCGGTCCAAACGAGTCCAATTGAGCGGGGGAGCGGCCGGAGATCAAGCTTCCCGCGTTGGTAATACCGCACTCCGTACATCGTGAGGATCCCCAGCGCCCACCACATATCCACAAACGGCTGCTTTCCGTCACCCAAAAAAAGAGAGGTTATGAGAAAGAAGAAAAATACAAACAATTCAGTGTGTTCTTTTACTAATTCTGGTATTTTCTTCATGGCTTGTCTGTGTTTATTGTAACATTGACAATGAAAACATTTAAATATAAACATACACTCCATACTTGGTTTGCAAACCGGAGTAAGAAGGATATACAATAATCATGTATGAAGAAAATTTCTTACAGCCAGTTGCAAAAAAAATATGCTGGTCGGTTAGTTGCCTTAAATAGAGTGCAAATTTAAGTTGTTGCCGTTGGTGAAAGAATTGACGACGTTTTTAAGAAACTGCAAAAACAACGCCTGAAACCCTCTGATACTGTTCTCGTCGGTCCTATTCAGAAAGCCGGAGCCATTAATGTTTATTGAAAGCAACGTTGATCCACTCCTTGGCCGCCTCGATTTTTGGGACAAATTTTCGATCAATTTTGATAATAAAAAACAAACCACACAAATCATTCCGATCTAGCTTTACAAAAGAGTGTCTTGCGAAGCTAAAAACAAGTCGACCCACATGAGCATTGCCCGCCGGAGTTTTTCAAAATATCTATCTTTCGGAAATCTGACCTTCTGTGCCAGCTCGCGGTAGCAGGCCGCGGGTGTCGTGCTTGTCAACACAACGTCGTCAACTGCTCTCCATAGCGTTTCGTTGGCCGCAAGCCCGGTCCGTTCTTTTTCCAGATTTTTCTGCGGATCGGAGGCTTTGCGGTGTTCCACAAACGGGGAGCCGCTCACCACCCTAAGCCCCAGATGGTCGCAGATCTTTTTGGCAAATATTCCCGCCCAGATATCATCAAACCGGTCGTACCCCCACGGGTTTCCTGCCGGGTCGCTCCCCATAAGGGGGAAGTACATGAGAGGAGTTACCTCGCGCCGAAACGCGAGGTTCATCGAGCTCATGGGGAAAAACTGACCTTGGGGAATAAAATTCAGCATGGGTGGGTAGGGTTTTGTGTTTACTTTTGGGTGTTGAAGTTGCGTTCGGGCATCCAAATCCATTTTATTGCTCCATAACCCATGGCTAATCACCACAGGGTATTTACTTCGTACATCATATGGAAACCCGCGGGTATAGAGAAAATCCGGGTGGGGGAACGTCGTGGTCCATTTCTCCGGCGCCAAGAGAGAAAGGTTAGCCACGTGTCTTGCGACAAAATCTCTATCAGTTGGATAACAGTCGTCGTCAAGCGTAATAATCACGTCGGCTCCTAATTGATGCGCCTTCCAGAGCCCGTAGCTTCGGATGCCTGCGTTTCTTCTGGAAAAAATCCACTCATCTTTTCCAAAATCTTTTTTTATGTCTACCCACGAGTAATGGTGGATGCTCTCGAATCCTTTATTGGGTGTATGTATTTGTTTTATTGAATTATCCTCAATAACAATGAGGTGGCAGGCGCGTAGCAACCCTTCCCATTCAGAAAGAAAGTCGAGGCTTCGGATTGTTGGTATAACCAAAAAAATACTCTGTGGTTGCTCCTTGACAATCATAGAAAAATTTTCTAGGATGTGGATAAGTTATCCACACCTCTATGGACCTCCAAAAACTTTGGAAAACCACATTGACAGAAATTGAACTTGTCGTGTCGCGTTCAGTGTATCATACCCAATTTAACCAGTCACAACTCATCTCACTCGAA
>JACREN010000006.1 GCA_016218255.1 Candidatus Gottesmanbacteria bacterium
CTGTCGTTGCCGGTGCAATTCTGGGCCGGATGGGGATTTTACCAAGCTGCTTGGTCAGGATTTAAAAACAGAACCGCCGGCATGGATACTCTTATTGCCGTTGGTACGAGCGCTGCATTCGGCTATTCCATTCTCTCACTCTGGTTTCCCACACCCATGTATTTTGATACCGCCTCCGTCATCATCACATTGATATTACTGGGCCGCTATTTGGAAGCCAAAGCCAAAGCGCATACAAGCGACGCCATAAAAAAACTTCTGCATCTACAGGCTAAAACTGCCCGCATTATCCGAAACGGCAAAGAAATAGATATTCCCATCGACCAGGTAAAGGTTGGAGACACGATCAGAGTGCGCCCCGGTGAAAAGATACCCGTAGACGGCAAAATTACCGAAGGCGCTTCCACTATCGATGAATCCATGGTCACAGGAGAATCTCTTCCGGTCGATAAAAAGGCCGGCGATACGGTCATTGGTGCCACCATGAATAAAACCGGCACGTTCCTCTTCGCCGCCACCAAAATCGGCAGCGACACCATGCTGTCTCAAATCGTCAAAATGGTTTCAGAAGCACAAAGTTCCCGCGCGCCGATTGCACGTCTGGCAGATGTCGTATCCGGATATTTTGTTCCGATTGTCCTTATGGCAGCAGTTGCGACCTTTGTCGTATGGTTTGACGCCGGCACATTCAGTCAGGCATTCACGAATATGATTGCGGTTCTTATCATCGCCTGCCCGTGCGCGCTGGGACTGGCTACCCCCACCGCCATCATGGTCGGCACTGGACGCGGGGCAGAGCACGGCATACTGATAAAAGACGCAGAAGCACTCGAGGTCGCATATCAAACAAACGTTGCTGTCTTTGATAAAACCGGCACCCTTACCAAGGGCGAACCGAAAGTCACAGACTTTGCTTCCGTCGGCAATCAAATACCCCGCCTCAAATCATATATGTACGCGCTGGAAAAACTATCAGAACACCCGCTCTCCCGCGCCATCGTTTCCTATTTTTCTCCCGTATCATCCAAACCACCCGTATCTCCCTTATTAGTAAAAGACTTCCGTGCGATCGAGGGTTTCGGGCTGTCGGGAACAATCGCCCAAACTTATATCCTTATCGGCAACAAAAAACTGATGGATAAAGAACGCGTTCCTCTCGCACCAGAACTTGAAAAAAAATCCCAACAGTGGATGGCGGAAGGCAAAACACTTGCCTATGTTGCCGTCGCCAATAAGCATGTCGCCCTTATCGCTATTGCCGATACGATAAAAACTGAAGCAAAAGATACGGTCGCGGCTCTCAAGCGCATGGGAATCACCGTCTGGATGATCACCGGAGATAACGAAGTGACTGCCCGGGCCATCGCCAAACAGGCAGGTATCGCAAACGTCCTGGCAGGAGTTTTACCCCAGGAAAAAGCAGCAAAAATCCAAGAATTTAAGTCGTCGAAGCTCATCAAAAAACCCGTTGTTGCCTTTGCCGGAGACGGGATAAATGATGCGCCAGGACTCGCTGCTGCCGACGTTGGAATAGCAATGGGGACGGGAACGGATATTGCTATGGAATCAGCCGGAATCACACTATTGAACAAAGATCTACGAAGTGTCGTTTCCGCACTCAAGCTTTCGAAGACAACGCTTACGATCATCAAGCAGAACCTCTTCTGGGCATTCGGGTACAATGTCATCCTTATTCCGGTTGCCATGGGCGTCCTCTACCCCGTCACCGGATGGTTGCTGAATCCCGCACTCGCCGCATTTGCCATGGCAGCAAGCAGTATTTCCGTCGTCGGCAATTCATTACGGTTAAAAGGAGTAAACATATAAAAACAGACACCAAAATAATTCTCGGAGCGCTTTTGGCAAGTATTACCATCATCATTGGTGCGGTATTTTTCTTTGGCAACGATAAACGTCCGAAGCGGGAACAGCTCGGCCAGGCGTCCATGACCATCGACAAGAAAATGGAGGACTTCGGATCGATGAAAGGCGACGAGGAACGCACGGGTACATTTACCATCACAAATACTTCCGACTCGGTCCTCCGCATCTGGAATATCGTCACCTCCTGCAACTGCACCTTCGCCAGTATCGTCATAGCAGGACAGGAAACCGGCACATTTAATATGACCATGCACACCAGCGGTCCGCTCAAAAATTGGATCGGCGAGGTCCCGGCCGGACAGTCTGCCGCTCTCAAAGTCACCTACAAACCCAAAATCATGCCCGTCACAGGACCGGTCTCCCGCCAGGTCACGTTTGCAACCAATGATCCGAAAAATGAGACCGTAGAAGTGTCCATAAAAGCAAATGTTCTATGAATCTCATTAATTCCATCTCCCTCATCACCGCCTTCGCCGGTGGCATGGTAGCGCTCTTTGCCCCCTGCTGCATCACCTATCTCCTGCCCACGTACCTCGCTAATATTTTTCGCGAAAAAAATCGTGTCGTATGGGCCACGCTCCTTTTTGGACTTGGCATAGCGACTGTGCTTGTCCCCACCGCTCTCGGCATCCGTGCCGTCGGCCAAATTTTTCAGCGGTACCACACGCAAGCATATATTATTGGCGGTGTGTTTATGATCCTCTTGGGACTCATGGAGCTCACCGGCCGGAAGATCACCATCCCCATGATTCATCTGACCATAGATCTCAATAAGCGCCATGACCTCGCAAGTATCTACCTCATGGGGATATTCTCCGGCATTACCACAAGCTGCTGTACGCCCGTGCTAGCCGGTATCCTGACTCTTAGCTTTTTAAGCCCAACGTTCTTTTGGGCAGGATTGGCCGGACTTTCCTATGTATTGGGCATGGTCGTACCACTCGTCGTCCTGGCACTTCTTTTGGAAAAAATCAACTGGACGAAATTTCCGAAACTCGGAAATAAAACAATGGATATCGCGGGAAAACACATATTGATTACCGACGCCATTGCGGGCGTCATCTTTATCCTCGTCGGCATCACCTTCACCATTCTCGCCCTTACCGGCCGCATCACCATGGGAACCGAGCAGCCAATTGAACAGACGTTGGGCGTCGGGATTATGAATATAGTCCGTTTCGCTCGCATGATCCCCGGAGCAGAATTTGGTTTTGCCGTTTTTCTCATGATCGCTGTTATAACGATTACGAAATTCATTTTTTCGAAGAAAAAAGGGGGTTAATCATGAAAAAAATATCGCTCCGCTACCTTGACAAGATCTCGCATATGCATAATTTTGTCAAAATATTCTTTCTCTTCATGGCATTGCTTCTCATTGGATTTTTTCTGGGAAAGAATGCCGATACTTTCCAAACGGTTAATCCCCTGTCCTTCTTCCGGCCGAATAATGACGCTGTCTCTGCCAGGACGTTAACCGGGATGCTGAAAAATAAGAATTTTACGTTTATCAACGTCCATACCCCATACGAGGGAGAAATCGAAAAAACCGATACCTTTATCCCCTACGATCAGATTGTGGCAAATTCTGGCAGTCTCCCGAAAGACAAAAACACCCTCATTATCCTCTACTGCAAAAGCGGACGGATGAGTGCGGAGGCGCTGGAAACCGTCCGAAAACTGGGTTATACAAACGTTCGGCACCTCACTGGCGGCATGGACGCGTGGAAGCGCACCGGCAGCAGCGTCATAGATTTGTCCAATCTCGAAACTCAAGTCATCCCGGCTTCCGGGGTGGAACTACCGGTTTCCTGGGGTTCCATTGGACCACGCCTGATAGCTGCAGGCGTCATCGACGAAACCAAATTCCGCCAGGCCGTCAAACTGACACCCGAACAGGAAGAAATTTTGACCCGCGGATCAGAACAAAAAATTCGTATCACTGCCGCTAATAGCCAGTTTGTCGTTGATCTTTTGTGGGCATTAGGCCTAGCCCAAAAAAGTACAGTCTACGACCAGGGTCCAATGGGTAAAGAATACAAAAAGGATGCAGCGAATTTTTCTTCTACCGGCGGGTGGACGCTCGCCCGGGGAAACGCTATGCAATATCTCAATACATTGGACCTCATGAAGTTAACCCCGGAACAACACAAGCGAGTCGGGGACATCGCCCAAAACGTCTACCGTCCATGCTGCGGCAACAGTACCTGGTTTCCCGACTGCAACCACGGTATGGCGGCTCTGGCTGCGATTGAACTCATGGTGGCAGCAAATCTGGATGACAAAACTATTTACAAAAATGTGGTCACGCTGAACACCTATTGGTTCAGCGATACTTACCTAACCATCGCCACGCATTTCGCCCGGCAGGGCGTAT
Organism: Candidatus Gottesmanbacteria bacterium; assembly: GCA_016218255.1. Classification (GTDB taxonomy): domain Bacteria; phylum Patescibacteriota; class Microgenomatia; order UBA10105; family UBA927; genus JACREN01. The sequence continues at coordinate 4,259 of JACREN010000006.1, forward strand.
CATGGCAAAACGTCGATGCCAAGATGGTGCTCGGAAAAGACTACTCCAGCAGCCAAGGGGCACAGGAAATAAAAAGGAAGGTCGGCCCACTCCCCTATAAGCCGGAGCAAAAAGGCGGCGGGTGCGGAGCATAACGTATGAAAAAATATCTTCCTCATCTTTTGTGCGCGCTCCCGTTTATTGGCGTACTATTATGGTTTATAGCAGGGAAAAATATCGGAAATATGGTAACTATTGGCCTGGTTCTCGCCTGCCCACTTTCCCACTTATTTTTTATGAATCACGGACATGATGATCACCAAAAAAAGAAAGGGGGTGAAAAATATGAAACATGATCCAATGGCAACAGCAAATGCAATGGCGGTGACGGTCACATGTATTGCGGTCGCCTGCGCACTGGCAATTATCGTAGCGCCGGATCTTTCCATGGGAATCGCGCAATCGTGGTTTCATGGCATAGATTTAAGCAAGGTGCGAATGACGGTAAATCCATCGCTCGGGTCTCTCCTCTATGGATGGGTGACGGCAACAATCGGCGGATGGGTGACGGGCTACGTCTTTGCGGTTCTATACAATACGTTTGCAAAAAAGTAACATGGAAATACCGTGACAAAAGAACATATTAAGTGCTGGGTAGTTGCGCTGGCAACGTGCACCACTGTATTTATAGTTTTTTCCGTATATTTATATCTCCGCCGCGGATATTACGATTTATATATCATCAATAAAGTTCTTGGCAGTGCATCTCTCGTCGCTCTTGGCCTCGTCCTTCTCATCGGCCCGTTATCCCGGCTCTATCAGCGCTTTGACCATTGGCTGTGCTACCGCAAGGAAATCGGTATCATTGGGTTTCTTGCAGCATTCGCCCACATGATCATCTCCCTGTTTCTCCTGCCTGAAAAATTCAAATTTATCTCGTTTTTCACCTACACGTCACTCAACCGCGGACTCGTCCCCTTTCTCCTTGGCCTTGCCAGCATTATGATTTGCATCATTCTTACCATTCTGTCCTTTGAATCTATCAAACGGAAAACCAAAACGATTGCCTGGTGGCACTGGCAATACCGGGGCGTACGGATTGCCTTTCTCTTTCTTTTTCTCCATCTGATTTTTATGAAATATCCCGGATGGATCGACTGGTATGTCAAAGGCAGCACTGGTCTAGCCCGGCCCTTCATGCCGCCCGGCAGCATCATCGCAGGCTCTATCGGACTTTTTGTCCTCCTTGTGCGTTTAGCGGAAGTGATCGATACCAAAGTGGCAAAAATCGTTATCCCGGTTCTCCTCTTTTTCCTTATCGCATTTTGGCTAGAAAGCTTTGCCTGGGGCATCCTCAAGCCCTAAGTGTTTTACCCCCGCCCATCAAGCTGATATAATCCGCACTACTGCCCGGCACTTTACCATGGAGAGAGGAAACGGATATCTTCTTTTTTCGTGCAAAAAATATGGAATGCACTAGCGTTCCCTATTTTTTGCACGGGATCACAGGGAGAATCCCAATGAAAAAAACTATCACCAACGCTTTGTTATGGCTAATTATGGCAGGTCTGGGTCTTTCATGCATCGTTGGCACGCTCATCGTGAGCGCGCCCATCGAGCCGGTCTATGGCGCTGCGCCCAGACCGTTACCACCTACCTTCACACCCGAAGGTCCGACGGAATACCCGGTAAAAGCCGGACTGACTATCCAGTCGATTAGCCGGCCAGGAGTCAGTTTCCGGATAGAGGAAATTCGGCAGGAAAAATGCGCCAGATCCTTTGGTGTGTTTTCCGAAGAGAAGCTTGTGGTGTTCTACACCACCAACAACGTCATAGGCCGGAGCCCCCTGACTTCATTCCTGTGCGTTACACTTAACACGGAAGGTGAAGAAAGAGATTCCCGGCTTTTGATCAGGTCAAAAATCCTCAACGGCAAGCAGGAGCTTTTTCTGGTTGTTGACCCTGGGTGGAAACGCATTGAACAATGAGTGGTGAGCCGGGCGCAGTTCGACACATGATCACACAAGCGTGATCCCGTGCAGATGTCGAACTGCGCCCGCGTTCTCTTCCTCTCTCCATGCTTTATTTATTGACACGTAAGCCTTCTGTTTGTCAGAATACTTCCCATGACCACAGACACGCTGACTAATCGCACGTATCGCCTCCTCCGGCGCGTCCCCAAAGGGAAAGTGACTACATACAAAGCATTGGCCAATGCACTTCATACCAAAGCCTACCGGGCCATCGGACAAATTATGAAAAGTAATCCCTACGCCCCGGAAGTCCCCTGTCACCGCGTCGTAGCAAGCGATGGTACCATCGGCGGATTTATGGGAAAAACAAAAGGCGCTGCCATTCAGAAAAAAATTGCCATGCTCCAAAAAGAAGGGGTCAATATCCGAAGAAACAAAATTCAAGAGTTTTCATCGGTGTATTGGTCGGATTGGTAAATTTGAGCAATTGGTACATTTCCCTTACTCTTCTTCTTTCTCAAGCGTCGCAAAATTTTTGATCACCAATGTTCTTCCGCGCGTTGCAATCAATCCTTTATGCTTCAGGCGTTCCATCTGCATGGTTACCGTTTCCCGCGTTGTGCCTATCCATGCCGCAACTTCCCGGTGGGTCAGACACATCGGAAACACGAAAGACGTTCCCTCTTTTTTGCCAAACGTTTTAGCGAAATAACAAAGCAGCAATACGGTTTTCCGGTATGCACTCCCAAACATCATATATTCCAGCCGGTTCACCAGGCCAGCAAGTCCTGCCGCTACTCTTCTGGTAAAAGCCAAAAGCTCATTTGGGTGGGCGGATAGATATGCCAGCACGTCGTCTTTGGGGGCGTGATACACTTCCACAGTGTCCACCGCTTCATACTGGTAGGTATTGGGCATTCCGGTGAGCGCCCACATCATGGGGAAAAACGACCCGGGCCGGAATATGTACACCAGCGTCATTTCTCCTTTTGGCGTCAGACTATATTGGCGAACCAATCCGGAAGAAATATAATAAATACCAGACGGTGTCTCGTCTTCACGGATGATCGCTTCCCCCGGCCGAAACGAGTGGCGGGGATAGGCAGTAAAAAAAGAACGAACGCTTGAAGTATCTGGCGCGTCCATAACCCCCATACTATACGGACTTCATGAAGGAAATGCAAGCCGCCCTTGCAACAGCTCATAAACCCGTTATACTAAATCCATGCGCAGCAATCGTGTAATTTTTTTTCTTTCGATTCTGGGTATCGCCATTGCAATCTATGTCCTTCAGGGATTCCTCCGCCAGACGCCGATCGTCTGCGTCAATACCGGCTGTGAAACGGTCCGAAAAAGTGCTGCCAGCTATCTCTTTGGCATCCCCGTCCCCGCCTTTGGACTAGTGGGCTATACGCTCCTTGCCATTCTCTCCTTCCTTCGTACCACCTCCAAACAATCGGAAAAGAAATTATTGCCCTGGATTCTTGGCATTGCGACGGGTGGCGTTGCATTCGTCGCCTGGTTTACTTATACGGAAATTTTTGTCATTAAAGCTATCTGCACCTGGTGTGCTATCTCAGCGGTCAATATGGTGATCATTTTTATGATAAGCTACAAAAGCTACAAAAACCCATGAAGTTCACCTCCGAAACCAAATTGTTTGTGGGAATTCTGGTTGCTACCATAGCCATTATCGTGTTTGCTATGATGGTACTCACCAAACCCACCCCCACGCTTTCCCGAGATGAACTGGTTCCACCAGGAGCTGCGACAAAAGGAAACCCAACGGCAAAAGCATATCTGGTAGAATTTTCCGATTTCCAGTGTCCTGCCTGTCTTGCTGTCCAGCCTACGGTCAATGGGGTTACCGCGCAGTACAAAAACCAATTGGTTTTTGTCTACCGCCACTTCCCGCTGGATCAGCATCCATTTGGACAAAAAGCAGCCCAGGCGGCGGAAGCTGCTGCTGCTCAGGGAAAATTCTGGGAAATGGCAGATCTCCTGTTCACCGATCAGGCAAAATTTTCCGATGCGCTCTTTCCCCAATTAGCCCAATCTCTGAACCTCGACCTTGTCAAATTTACCAAAGACATGGAAGACAGCACTATTAAACAAAAAATCGCCAACGACCGGGCATACGGAATCCGCATTGGCGTGAATGCCACCCCCACCTTCTTTTTGAACGGCAAAAAACTCAATCTCACATCATTTGACGATTTAAAAAATGCAGTAGCAGAAGCAGTGAAATAACAGCTATGTTTGATCTTACCGGAAAAGTTGCATTTGTCTCAGGCGCCAGTAGCGGCATCGGCCGCGCTTCTGCTTTAGCGCTTGCCAACCAAGGAGCTAAGGTTGCCGTCGCAGCGCGCCGTCTCGACAAGCTTCAAGCCCTCACCGCAGAAATTAAAAACAGAGGCAAAGAGGCTATCGCCATCGCGATGGATGTCACAAAAAAGTCAGATATCGACACGGCGATTGCCCAAACTGTCCAAACATTCGGCAGACTCGATATACTCCTCAATAACGCAGGAGTCGCGGAATTTGCCGCATTCCCCACTATGACGGAGGAGCAGTACGACAAAACACTGAACACCAATCTCAAGGGCTACTTTTTCGTGGCCCAGGCAGCTAGCCGTGAGATGGCAAAAAACAAATGGGGACGGATTATCAACATCGCCTCGATTGCAAGCGGCGGCGTTGGTGTTGGTTTCCCTCAAGTTGCCCAGTACTGCGCAAGCAAAGGCGGCGTGATAGGCATGACAGAAGCCCTGGCTATTGAGCTTGCTCCCATGGGCATACTCGTCAATGCCATCGGCCCAGGAGTGATCGAAACGGAAATGACTGAAGGCATACTGAAAGACCCCAAGCAGGCAGAGGCCATGCTTGCGAGAGCACCGCTTAAACGTGCCGGCAAAGCAGAAGAAATCGCCTCTGCAGTCGTGTATCTATCTAGTGACGAAGCCTCCTACACCACCGGTGCCACGCTCTACGTTGACGGCGGCTGGCTGGCAAACTAAACACCATGACCTGGTTTTTCTGGATTATCGCAAGTGTTATCACTACCGCACTCGCCAATCTATTCCAGCGTGTAGTCATGCGGAAAAAAGATAGCGACCCGTTTGGCACCACCATTATTTTTCAATTTTTATGCGGTTTACTCGTCGCTCTCTTTGCACTATGGAAGGGGTTTGTATTTCCATCTCTCGGAATCCATTTTTGGAACCTTCTTGCCAGTGCTATCCTCTGGGGACTGAGTTCTCTGTATCTTTTTAAAGCATATCAAATGCTGGAATCCTCTGAAATTGCCATCATTACTGCGTGTGGAGCCGTAGTCACAATCATCGCATCCATTCTTTTTCTCGGTGAGACGTTCACTCTGCAGCAATTCATCGGTACCACCCTTATTATCGTGTCCATTATACTCATCAACATACAGAAGCGAAAAACATTTACCCTAAAAAAAGGAACTATGTATGCGTTTGCCTCTGTCATCCTGTCTGGGCTAGCGGTTACGAATGACGCGTTTATTTTACGCACCTATGATGTTGTTTCTTACACCACGCTTGGCTTTCTTCTTCCTGGCATATTGCTCCTTATCCTCCGCCCGCGAGCAATCACTACCTTTAAACGCCTTTCGAAGAGCGCATTTTCCCGACCCATGGTGTTACTGTCTCTTTTTTATACTGCACAAGCAATCGCCTACTATATGGCGCTCACCGGCGCTGGCGCATCACAAGTAGCGCCCATTTACCGAGCCAACATCATTTTAACGGTGCTTTTGGCGGTTATTTTCCTGAAAGAAAGAGATAACCTGCTCATGAAATTTATCAGCGCGATATTGGTAACCGCAGGGGTACTCCTTATAAAATAACCCGTGTTCTTGACTCTTGTTTATCATGCTGTATGCTCATGATAATCATGAAAAAAGCTGTCATTGCTCTTTTCCTCATCGTATTCGCCGTTTACGGCCCTTCCCTCCC
>JACREN010000018.1 GCA_016218255.1 Candidatus Gottesmanbacteria bacterium
AGTCGGGGTGACTCGACTTGAACGAGCAACCTTTCGCACCCCATGCGAATGCGCTAGCCAATTGCGCCACACCCCGCCTTCATCAAAGTCTCAGCGGACAAGCCCACAAGAATCTTTGGATATCGACATCTTGTATTCTATCATTTTTTGTGCCAGAATGGCATTACTTCAAACCTGCCTCTTTGAAAGGAGTTTCTATGCCAGCCGATGCAAAACTACAAGCGATTCGTCTTGCGATGGAACAGATCGAAAAACAATACGGCAAAGGCTCCATCATGAAATTGGGCGAACAAAATGCAAATAAACTCGCCTTTGACGTCATCCCCACCGGTATCCTACCGCTCGATTTGGGATTGGGTGTCGGCGGCCTTCCCTGCGGAAGAATCGTTGAGATATACGGACCGGAAGCATCAGGAAAAACCACAGTCTGTCTTTCCACTATCGCAGAAGCGCAAAAAGCTGGTGGAGTAGCGGCGTTTATCGATGCAGAACATGCACTCGATCCTCAATGGGCAGAAATACTTGGTGTTAAGCTGGACGATTTACTAATCTCTCAACCCGATACCGGAGAACAAGCACTCGAAATCGCAGAAACGCTTATCAGAAGCGGTGGCATTGATGTAATCGTTATTGACTCTGTGGCAGCGCTCGTCCCCAGGGCGGAGATCGAGGGTGAAATGGGAGACAGTATGATGGGCGTACATGCACGACTCATGTCCCAAGCACTTCGCAAGCTCACGGCGGTGATTTCTAAATCCAAAACTATCGTCATTTTCACCAATCAACTGCGGCAAAAAATCGGGGTTATGTTCGGTAACCCAGAGACGACCACTGGGGGGATGGCACTGAAATTTTATGCCAGTGTGAGAATGGATTCGCGCAAAATTGAAAGCATAAAAGATGGTGATCGGGTCATCGGGAGTCGCCATCGTGTACGTATCGTGAAAAATAAAGTATCCCCCCCTTTTAGAGTCGCAGAATACGATGTCATGCATGACGGAATTTCTAAAGAAGGCGGGCTTATTGACGTGGGCTTGGAACTCAACGTACTCACAAAATCCGGCGCATTTATAAAATTCAGCACACAAATTTTGGGACAAGGCAAAGAAGCGGCAAAACTATTCTTGAAGGAAAATCATAAAATTACTAAAGAAATAACCGATGCAATCTGGAAGGGTGTAAAATCGGGCCAGGCCCAAACCAAAGTAGTCATGGGCGCCGAAGAAGCAGAATAACGTTCCTAGGCCTGTCGATCCGTTTGTTCTTTCCAATTTGTCCAATTTCCAAGTGAGTCAGTCCAACTTGTAAGACTCCACGAAGCAAACTGCCCACCCTCATAGGTCAATCTACCATAACATCGTTGCCCTAAATCATCTTCCATTAATACGTCTATTTGCCCATCTGTTTCATTAGTGAATTCAGTTATCGTCGTAGCAAGCTCATTATAGGGAAAATGGAAAATTGATATTTTCAAACCCGGTCGCAATTTTAGCAATATCAATGGCGTACTAACTTCTTTCTCAAAACCAAGAGGAAGGTGATCGGAGTCGAGTGTTCTTCTTTCTGCAAGTACAGACGACATATTACCGCTTCGGAGATTGCTTGCGGGCGCGGGACTTGCCTGCAAAACCTGCCTTTCGGCGCTGCTTGGCGCGAGGATCTCGCGTCATAAATCCACGCTTTTTAAGTATCGGTCGGAACTTTTCCTTATCAACTTTTTCAAGCGCACGTGAGATACCCTGAAGCACCGCACCCAATTGTCCGGATAACCCTCCGCCAGTCGTCTGAACACTCACAACAAAACGACTCACTGTATTGGTTGTACGAAATGGTTCCTGATAAATTTTTTTGGCTACCTCACCGGGGAAATATTGTTCAACGGGCCTCCCATTGACAATCATAGTTCCTTTTTCCAGCTCTTTTCCTTGCACAGATACTGCATTTTCTTTTACCACGTATAATCGGACCCGAGCGCTAGATTCTTTCCGTCGTCCAACGGCTTCATAGTAAGAAAGATTCTCGTTTATATCTGTTCGATCAGGCATATATTAAGAATTTTTAAACTTATCCTTATACGGATACTCTGCTTCCGCGTATACATATAGACGAGTGATGAGTCTATCACGTAATTTATTTTTGGGCAACATGCCCATAACAGACCGACGAATGAGATCCGTCGGCTTTTCGAGACGCACTTGCCACAACTGCTTTTGCTTCAGTCCACCGGGAAAACCAGAATAATTCCCATACAATTTTTCAGATTCCTTTTTTCCCGTCACAGCGACATATTTCGCATTAAGCACAACCACATAATCGCCACAATCCAGGTTTCTCACAAAATTTGACTTTGATTTTCCAACCAGTTTATGAGCAATGTCGACTGCGATTCTACCCAACACTTTATTTTTAGCATCCACGAGATGCCATGTACGCTTGATTTCCGATGTTTTTGTTGGTCTAGTTAATAGTTGCATATTATTTTGTCTTTTTATCTTTCTTTTTTTGGGCAACCGCTGATTCTTTTTTCGAATGAACAGCCTTATCAGCGCTTTCAACTTTTGCCGGCTTTATGACTTCCGCAATTACCCGATCATCCATAAAAGAGAATTGAACCATTTCCGTTGCGTCTCCCAAACGTTTACCAAGCTTTACTATTTTCGTAAATCCACTCGTCCTGCCGGCAAATCGTGTTTTTGCATCTCCTACAAGCCGTTGGGTCAATGCACGATCATCCAGCACCCGCGATATCTGAACTATATCGATGCGTTCACCTAACTTCGCCTTGGTGACCAATTTTTCGACCAACGGCTGCACCGCCTTTGCCTTAGCCAGCGTCGTTTGCACAGAACCATGCTCTATGAGATCCCGGGCTAATCCCTGAAACAATCTCCTGCGTTCATTTTTTGTCCTCGATAATTTTCGACCAAATACCGCGTGTCTCATAGACGCATGTTTATACAGAAAGCGCGACACCTTTTTCGCGCAATTTATCCTCTACTATTGAGAGTGATTTTATACCGAGATTCTTTATTTTCATAAGCTCTCCCCGCGGAGCTCCTAATAGCTGTCCGACGGTTTCGATGCTACCGTTAGCCAGTGCATTCACAATGCGGGTTGGGATATCCAACTCCTCTATCCGCATTTTCAATATTTCCTCAGAGATTGTTGGCGTCACGGCAACGCTTTCTGAAACTCCCTGCGCCTTAGGTTCGTATACCTGTAAAAAATACGAAACCAGAATCTTGGCTGCTGCTTTCACTGCTTCCAAAGGAGCAATCGTTTCATCAGTCCAAATTTCCAATACCAAACGATCCAAATTTGTCATCCGACCAACGCGTGTCGCTTCAACCCGGTAGTTAACACGGGTCACTGGCGTGAAGAGGGCATCTATAGGAATCACTCCTACTTCCTCTGAATGCTTTTCATCAGCAGGCACGTATCCGTATCCGCGACCCACAGTCATAACCGCTTCCAGTTCTGACTTTTTGTCTGCAAGTGTGCCCAATATAAGATCAGGATTTACAATACGCACTCCTGCTGGCACCTCTATATCCGCGGCCGTCACTTCTCCGGGGCCTTTCTTTGATAATGTTAACGTTGCAATATCACTCCCCTCTACAATCAATCGAACTTTTTTTAGATTCAGTATAAATTCCGTTATATCCTCTTTTAAACCTTCGACGGTAGAAAATTGATGCTTCACTCCTGTAATTTTTACGGTCGTAATAGCGCAACCTGGCAACGATACCAAAAGGACCCGCCGGATGCTATTGCCCAAAGTTTGCCCATACCCCTGTTCCAACGGCTCAATGACAAACTTACCATACCCGGCTTTTTCTACTTCGGGTTTAATCTGAAAATTGGGATCTGACATATATATATTCTAAAAAAAGAATCATCGCGTATGTTAACTCGCGCCAAGCTCCTTATGGTGCCTAGCCTATTTACCTGTTCATACACGCTTACTCTTCTTTTAGCCTCCTTTATTATCGAGAATAATGCTCGACAATTAATTGTTCATTAATATCTTCCTGCACATCAGTTCTCACTGGTAATCGGGCAATCTTCCCGACCGGCCCCTGCCGCTCTATCCAATCCGGCGACTTAAATGCTTTGTCTTCCAATAATTTTTGTACCGGAGACATCGCAAGTGCCTTTGTTTTTAATGAAATGACATCACCCACAGAAATCAAATACGACGGAATACTGACCTTCTGTCCATTTACCATCACATGACCATGAGTTACCACCTGACGGGAGAATCCGCGAGTTGGAGCCAATCCCATACGATATACCGCATTATCCAATCTACGTTCCAGAAACTCCAAGAGCTTTTCTCCTGTATTTCCTTTCCACTTCTTGGATCGTTCAAAGACTTTGCGGAATTGCCGCTCTAACAATCCGTACATTCTCTTCACCTTTTGTTTTTCCCGAAGCTGCGCGCCATAGTCTGATATTTTTCTCCGACCTTTTACGCCGTGCGCACCCGGGATAATGCCGATTCTTCGGAGTAAGCTAATCTGCGCTTTCGATCCAACTGTTTTTAGCCCTAAATCGATGCCTTCCCGACGAGACAATCTATTTTTTGGTCCTGTATATCGTGCCATAATTATACTCTCCGCTTTTTCTTTGCCCGCACTCCGTTATGAGGAATCGGGGTCACATCTGCAATAAGAGAAATTGCTAATCCAACTGCTTTCAACGCCCGAAGCGCTGCGTCCCGTCCGCCTCCTGGCCCTTTTATATACACTTCCACCTCTTTCATCCCTTGAGTTTGAGCCTTCCGAGCAACAGTTTCCGTTGCAGTGGTTGCTGCGTAGGGAGTAGCTCTGCGAGCACCTTTAAATCCGACCATGCCGGATGATGCCCATTGCAGCGCATTTCCCTGCATATCTGTAATGGTCACGATCGTGTTATTAAACGTCGCAGTAATAAATACCTTGCCTTTTTCAACAACCCGTTTTTGTTTTTGTGCTGCCATAATTATTTTTTCTCCTCCGTTGGCTTATCTGTCTGTTTAACACGATCATCTTTTTTGAGTGCTCCCACGGTCGCCCGCTTTCCACGTTTCGTGCGAGCATTAGATCGGGTTCTTTGTCCACGCGCAGGAAGCTTTCGCGCATGACGGATTCCTCGATACGACCGTATTTCTATCAACCGCTTTATGCTATTTGATACCTGCTGACGCAAATCCCCTTCGACCACATATCCTTTTTCAACTATCTTCGCTAGCTTATTCACTTCTTCGTCTGTGAGTGTCGAAACGCGTCTAGCCGCATCGATATTTGCCTCTTTCAATACAGATTTCACATTTGAGCGACCTATGCCATAGAGATAAGTCAAAGCAATATCCAATCGTTTTTCATTTGGCAAATCTACTCCTGCAATACGTGCCATAATTACCCCTGTCTCTGCTTGTGCTTCGGGTTATCGCACACAATATATACCCTACCCTTACGATGGACAATCTTACACTTATTACATAATATTTTTACACTCGCTCGAACTTTCATATTATTTCGTCCGATAGGTAATTCTCCCTTTACTCGGATCATACGGCGTCATTTCTAATTTTACTTTATCACCAGGCATAATACGGATAAAATTGAGCCGCATCTTTCCCGAGAGATGGCAAAGGACAATTCTACCATTGGGCAATTTCACCCGAAACAATGTATTTGGTAGACATTCCGTCACCTCTCCTTCAGCTTCAATATTTCCTTGATGCGCCATATCACACTAAACACGAGAGTCCCCGCACCCAACGTGGTGTGCGGGGTAAGGCCCTTATTGTACCCTACATTTGCGCTTTGGTCAATATCAACGGACCTTCGGGCCTTATGGCAATTGAGTGTTCAAAAACTGCCGACAGAGAGCGATCCTGGGTCGCCAATGTCCACCCATCCGCATTGTCATAAACAATTGCGCCACTTCCCGCAGCATAGATAACCTCTACAGCAATCGTCATACCATTCTGCAGCTCAGGAGTCCCCTCAATGGATCCCTTTAAGTACCCAGGGATTTGCGGTGCTTCATGAAGCTCACGCCCCACACCATGGCCCACAAGCGTTTTGACGATATTATACCCAGCCCCCTCAATGATGCGCTGAATAGTTTGAGAAATATGCCCAATCCGGTTACCTATCCGCGCCTGTTCAATAGCCTGCCACATAGCCTCTTCACCAATTTTCAAAAATCTTTTTTTCTCCTCGGTATTGCTCGTTCCGTCCTTCTGGTTACCGATAATCTTTGTCCACGCCGTATCCGTATGAAATCCCTGATATATCAGGCCAACATCAATGGTCAGAACATCGCCCTTCTTAAGCACATATGGAGTTGGGATTCCATGCACTACCACTTCATTTACACATAAGCAGGTAGCCCATCGGTATCCTGCTACAGATTTAAAAGATGCAGCGCCACCTGCTTTCACAATCAGATCATCTGCCATTTTTTCAATTAACTCCAATGAAACGCCAGGACCGGCCGCGTCCAAAAGCTGAAGCAGTATATTGCCCAGACGTCCACCACCTTCTTTCATGATCGCAATATCTTTAGACGTTTGGATATTCATCGAATTGTTTTCAGAAATCGTGCTAATTCACTATGGAGAGTCATTTCATCTGATTCATTTTTAATAAGATAATCTGCCATGGCAATAGGTCCACCTTTATGCAACTGTTCGATCTCTGCTATATCTCGACTTATAGCTTCGCTTATCAACAACGGACGAACGGCACGAATCCCCAACCGTTCATACCTCACCACCTTTGAAGACCAAAGACACAAAAGAATCAGATTGGGAAACTTATTCTTTAAATATAAATATTCTTCCCAAGAGTATAAACCGTCAAGGACAATAAGTGATTGTTTTTTTTTGCATGCGTGAATCCGAGGTTCGATTTTTATGGCCATTGCCGCCATGCCCAATTCCTTTCGAATATTTTCGCGGTACCATCGCTCATTTTTTTCATTCCGCGCCAATTTTAATTCCGCTAAACCGATGTCTGTCTGATCGCCAAACCGCAACACGGGTATATTCTGCGAACGGAAATACTCGGCAGCTATGCTTTTTCCAGAGCCTGGCATTCCAACAATCGCGATTATAACCCCAGATTTACTCATGCTTGATAGAGGCAAGGATATCCTCATGCACCTGTTGAGATGATTGTTCCCCGTTAATTTCTACCAAAATGCCTTGTTTACGATAATAAGCCAATACGCGCGTTTCATTTTCGCGATACACTGCCAACCGTTTTTGTATACGATCTGGCGAATCATGAAGCTCAGTACTCCCGGCGTGCAATGGACGAGCACGAGCAGCGAGCCTACGGATGGACTCTTCCTGTGACAGCTTCAGATAAATTACCCGGTCCACTTGGTAACCATATTTTTTTGTCTTTTCGTCCAAAAATTTTGCCTGGTCTATATTTCTCGGAAAACCATCCATTATCCATCCATGAGCAGCATCCTGTTCTTTTAGTCTTCTTTTCCATAACACAAACATCTCGCTGTCTGCAACATACCTGCCTCCGCTAAGCGCTGCACGACATGTATCTCCGATAACACCATCGTCAGTGGCTGCAGCATCGCGCACTAAATCGCCCGATGTCAGGATGGGAAGATGTATTTTCGTTGCTAATAATTTCGCTTGTGTTCCCTTACCTGAACCTTCCGGTCCGTAGAAGACAATATGCATATTTATTCCTTCAAAAACCCGTCATAATTTCTCATCACGAGTTGTGCTTCCAGCGCTTTGACCGTCTCCAATACGACCGATACGACAATAAGCACTCCTGTTCCACCAACCAGAAGCGTCGATACACCTGAGAGCTGCCGGGCAAACGACGGCAAAATGGCAATAAGCCCCAAAAAGAGTGCCCCCGCCAGCGTAATGCGAGTCAGAATATAATTAAGATACGATGCAGTTGGCGCCCCCGGTCTGATACCAGGAATAAACCCTCCGTATTTTTGTATTTCACCCGCGATTTTCGCAGGATTAAATGTAATCGCGGTATAAAAATAGGTAAACCCAATAACCAACGTAAAATACAATACGTTGTATATAGCACCATTCGGGTTAAAAGCGCTTGTTAAAAATCTTCCGACGTTTGATGCAATCGGATTTTGAACCTGCAGCAAAAAACCTCCTGCCAATGAAGGTAAAAGGACCATGGAAACAGCAAAGATTATGGGGATGACTCCAGCCTGATTCACACGGAGAGGTAAATAGGAAGTAGATCCGCCATAAATTTTATTTCCCCGAACCCGTCTGGCATAATGCACCGTAATACGCCGGACTGCTTCATTCACAAACACTGTAGCTGCGATCACGCCGACTGCTAGGATACCAAAAAGCACAGCACTCGTCGCATATTCTGCGGTAATCGTACTAGCTGTTTGACCCAATACCACAGGCATTCTTCCCACAATTCCGGCGAAAATGAGGAGCGATATACCATTGCCAATTCCATACTCAGTCATAAGTTCACCAATCCACATAGCCAACAGCGTACCCGCGGTCATCGTAATAATCATGGCCAACAATAAAACTGGATTTAACTCCACGACAATGCCTTGATTTTTTAGAAGCGCATACATGCCGATGGACTGCATTGCCGCTAGTGGAACCGTAAGAAATCGGGTATATTGATTAATTTTTTCCCGACCGTAGTCGCCTTCTTTAGATAACGCTTCAAGACTGGGGAACACTATCGTCAACAATTGCAATATTATGGATGCGTTGATATACGGGTTAAGGCCAAGCGCCATCACGGAAAAATTTACCAGTGTGCCACCAGAAAATATATCGAGTAATCCCAAAAATTGGTTTTGCGCAAACAATGCCCTAAGCTTCAGCGTATCCACCCCGGGGAGAGGAAGATGTGCAAATATCCGAAAAACAATAAAGAGCAACGCGGTAATAAGAATCTTTCGCCGTAATTCCGGCGTTTTCCAGCTATTTATTAGCGGGGCAAGCAATGTATTCATGAACGCATACCAACGGATCCTCCTGCTTTTTCGATAGCGCGAGTCGCTGATTTGGAACAAGGAACGGCGACAATCAGTTTAACCGATAGTGTTGAGCTTCCTAAGATTTTAACTTTCTTTACATCCTTGGCGATCAACGACCGCTTTGCTAATTCTTCCAACGTGACATGAGTTCCATCCGGCAGACCAATCAGCCTCTCAAGTGACAGCGGGTACACCTTTTCACCAAAACTCCGGTTTCTCTTTTTTCCGCGAAGAAAAGGTAATCGACGAATCATTGGAAGCTGACCGCCTTCAAATCCAATCGGCATGGATCCGCGGGCTTTTTGACCCTTTGTACCGCGACCTGACGTTTTTACTTTTCCAGATCCGTGTCCTCGGCCGAGACGTTTTTTCGATGATGTAACAATTTTCTGTAATTTCATAGAAAGATAGATATAATTATACTCTTTTCCCAATTTTGAAATGCTTCAATGCTTCTAACGTTGCGTACACATTCGATGCCTGATTCTTGCTCCCCAAAATTTTTGATACGATATCCCTGATTCCCGCCGCTTCCACGACTGCCCGAACGGCTCCACCAGCGATAACGCCGGTTCCAGGAGGTGCTGGCTTCAAAAGAATTTGTGCGGCGCCTCGCTTTAATCTAATTTCGTGAGGGATAGTCGTACCATGCATAGGCACAGTAATCAGATGTTTTTTCGCGTAGGTTACAGCTTTCCGTACAGCAGAGGAAACATCAGGCGCGCCGCCAAGACCGACGCCGACGCGCCCCTTCCGGTCTCCAGCCACGACGAGAACGGAAAATCCTATTTTATTTCCGCCTTTCGTTTTTTTTGATACTCGATTGATCTGAACAATCTTCTCAGCGTATTCAGAATCTGACGCGTTTCCACCTCTCTGTGATCGTTGTGATGTGTTATTCATATTAAAATTTCAATCCTCCTTCTCGCGCAGCATCAGCCAAAGCCTTAATAACCCCATGGTATCGATAACCGCCACGGTCAAAAATGACACGTGTAATTCCTAGCTCTATCAGTTTTTTAGCAACGTCAGCCCCAGCCTGACGGGCGCCGGCAGTATTTTTTGTGAAAACGTGAGCGAAAGCGACAGTTACCTGTTTTGTATCATCGATAGCCTGTACCTCTATCGCATTATTTGACCGATAAACACTCAATCTCGGTCGCTCACCCGTTCCTGAAATTTTTGCTCTAATACGCAACTTTCTTTTGGTTCGCAAGACGCGTTTGGTATTCATATATTATTTTCCCCCTGCTCCTGGCGCTCCGCCCACAGCTTTCGCAGATTTACCAGCCTTCTTTCGGACATATTCGCCAACATATTTTATGCCTTTCCCTTTGTATGGTTCTGGTTTTTTAATGGCTCGAATACTTGCTGCTGTTTGACCAACAGATTGTTTATCAACACCAGAAATCACAATTTTACCGTCTACAATAGAAAATGTTATGCCGGCAACCGGATGCACCACGACAGGATGAGAGAAACCAATGGAAAGATTTAAGTCTATCCCACTCATCGCAGCACGGTATCCAACACCGCTTAATTCCAGTGTTCTGGTCCATCCGCTCGTAACACCAGTAATTGCATTTGCAAGCACTGCTCGGGCAAACCCGTGAAGTGCATCATCTGAACCGTTGGTGTGCACATGGATCTCACTGTCTCGGACCTGAACATCTACCCCTGCAGGCATTAATACAACCAACTGTCCCTTAGGACCTCCAACAGTAACCTTTCCTTTCTCAGAAAGTACTGTCACCCCCTTCTCCATACTGATCACTGCGTTTCCTATTCTTGACATAATGTATTACCAAACAGTACACAATAGTTCTCCACCGATACCCCGCTTTTTTGCTTCTTTCCCCGTCATAATACCTGAAGATGTAGAAACAATCGCGATCCCTAACCCTCCAACCACCGTAGGAATTTTTCCATGGTCCACATACCATCGAAGTCCAGGCTTGCTTACCCGCTTCATCCCTCCTATGACCGGCATTTCATTTTCATATTTTATTCGAATAGTCAGATATCGCTTCGGCGCTTCTCCCGTAACTTCAACACCTTCAACATATCCTTCTTTTGCCAAAAGTTCAGCCACTGTTTGCTTCATGCGAGAATGCGGCAGCACCACAACGCCCTTTCGCGCCATTGAAGCGTTTTTTATTTGTGCCAACATATCACCGACTGGATCATTCACCATAATTTCTCCTTTTTTACCACGATGCCTTTATCACACCAGGCAACTCTCCCTTGTGAGCATGTGCACGAAAACATAATCTACAGACACCGAACTTTCTCATATATGCACGCGCACGGCCACACAAAGAGCAACGATTGCGCTGACGAACCTCGTATTTTTGTTTTTTTTGAAATTTTACAATACTTGATACTTTTGCCATAACTTCTCCTTTTATTTTTCAAACGGCAATCCCAAAAGCTCCAATAGTCGTTTTGCCTGTGTGTCATTTGCGTTCTTGATCACAAATGTTACTTCAAATCCGCGTACGCGGTCAATCATACTATATTCCAACTCAGGAAATATCGTTTGCTCCGAAAAACCCAACGTGTAATTCCCCGCGCCATCAAAACCCGTATTTGGAACGCCATGAAAATCACGAATACGCGGAATAGCAAGCCCCACGAGTTTAGTAAAAAAAATATACATTCTGTTTCCTCTTAGGGTTGCCCTCAAGCCTATCGCGTCACCCGCGCGCAATTTAAAACTCGATATAGCTTTTTTTGCCCGGGTAACCTGCATCTTTTGACCCGTGATAATACCGAGCTGCCCTGCTGCCTTTTCCAGGACCTTTTTGTCACCAATTGCTTCGCCAAGTCCACAATTCACAACGATCTTTACCAGCTTTGGCACTGCCATGATGTTTTGTATCTGAAACTCTTCTCTGAGTTTCTGAATAATTTCTTTATGATATTTCTCTTGTAAGGTTTCCATACGACTTAAAGCTTTCCTTCGCATTTTCTGCAAATTCTAACTTTTGTTCCTTTATGCACCATATAGCCAACTCTAGTGGGCTGTTTACAGGACGGACACAACACAGCTACGTTACCGGTTGGCAATGGTCTTGGGTATTCCATAATACCCCCTGGTGTTTTTTCATCTCGCTTTTTTCGATGCCGCTTATAGATATTTATTCCCAATACCACTACGGACTCCTCTTTGGCAAGCACACGTTCAACTTTACCCTTTTTTCCCTTTTCTTTCCCTGCCGTAACGACAATGGTGTCACCTTTTTTTATTTTCATAGTAAATCAATAGACTTCCTCGGCCATACTGACAATTTTACTGCAACCGCGGTCTTTCAACTCTCGAGCGATGGGTCCGAATACTCGAGTACCACGCGGATTTTTATCTATGAGATTGTCGATAACAACGCCAGCATTATCATCAAAACGGATATACGACCCGTCGTTTCGTCTAAACTCCTTATGCACCCGAACAATGACCACATGAACCAATTCATCATCTTTCACGATCCCCTGCGGATGTGCTTTTTTTACTATGCACTGCACTACATCTCCTAGCGATGCAAATTTCCGTTTTGATGACCCGTAGATATGCGTCACCGTCATCTCTTCGACGCCTGAATTATCTGCCGGTACTAATGATGTGCGCCTCTGAATCATACAAATTTCTCCATTACTATATAGTGTTTTGTTTTGCTCATCGGCCTAATTTCTGCTATTCGCACTCTATCTCCCACAATGAGATTTTCCTTTTCATTATGCACCGCAAAACGCCGCCTAATGCGTGATTGTTTTTTGTATATCGGGTGCCGTACCGTATGCATGACCGTCACTATAATTGTCTTTTTACTCTTCACTGAGACGACATTTCCGATTAATCCAGTTTCATTTTTTTTCATGTGTCTCCTTTTCCCGCAAAAACGTACGGACGACAGCAAGCCGTCTGTGCAATGAACGCACCTCTCGCGTATTTTTTGATGGTTTTGTAAATCGAGATACCATCGCTTGTGCAAGCTTTGCTTCAGTCGAATCTGCTTCTTTTTGAAGCTCTGATTGATTCGCTGAATATAGAGCCTGTTTTTCTTTTGTTTTCATATAGTTATGATTCTTTTGCAACAAATATTGTCTGTATCGGTAATTTGGCACTGGCTAAACGAAGTGCCTCCTTGGCCGCTTCCCGACTCACACCAGCCATTTCAAATAAAATTCTTCCGGGTCTAACCACTGCAACATATTCTGCTACATCTCCTTTACCGCTTCCCATACGCGTTTCAGGCGGTTTTTTTGTAATCGGTTTATCCGGAAAAATCCGAATCCATACTCTTCCCCCACGACGAATAGAGTGTGTCAGTGCTCGGCGGGCAGCCTCTATTTGTCTACTTCCCACCCATCCAACTTCCGCAGCTTTTAACCCAAACTCTCCGAAATCCACATTGGATCCGCGAATAGATATCCCGCGGCGCTTCCCTCGAAATGCTTTTCTAAATTTTGCGCGTTTTGGTGCTAACATATATATTATTTCTTACAAATCCACACTTTTATACCCACATAACCAGAACGCGTCACGGCAGGAACCGCCGCAAAATCCACCTCTTCCCGAATAGTTGAAAGGGGCACTGTGCCTGATTGATATTTTTCCCGTCGTGCAATTTCTGCTCCGGCAATACGTCCTGATAAAAGAATACGCACACCTTTAGCGCCAGCTGATATCACCCGCTCAACAGATTGATTGGCAACCCGCTTGTGTGGCAACCGTTTTGCAAGCTGATCAGCGATATTGGTCGCGACCAAATAGGCACTGAGATTCGGTTCTTTCACTGGCTCAACAGCAAGTTCAATCTTCAACTTTCCAGACTGATCCTTTTTTATATACTTAGCCAGAAAATTCTCTATAAATTTTTTAAGCTCTTCAAGTCCTGTCCCTCCTCTGCCAATCACCATACCCGGCCGCGATACATGAATGGTAACTTTTACCTTATTAATCGAACGCTCAATTTCAACATTGGCTAACCCCGCCGTTTTGAGTCTTCCAAACAACAACTTGCGTAGTTGTACATCTGCAAAGAGAAGATCCTTATATGTCCTGCTATCAGCAAACCACCGGGAGGTCCAGGTAAATACTGTACCTAAACGAAAACCTCTTGGATGAATTTTTTGTCCCATAGTATTAGTTCATTAACACAATTCGAATGTGTGTCATCCGCTTTTTATATGCATGTGCATTTCCACGCGACACCGCGTGCCAACGCTTCATCGAAGGTCCTCCCATAACTTCAATATTCTTAAAACGAAGAGTTCCAGAATCAACATTTTTTTGCTTCGCATTTGCCAAAGCGGAAGCAATGACGCTTGCTAGCGGTTCCGCAGCCGCTTTTGGCATAATAGACAACTGTGCCAACGCATCTGTTGGAGCAAGCGTACGGATACTATCGGCCACCAACCGCATCTTCCGCGTACTAATTCGAACATATTTTGCTGTAGCCGTGTATTCCATATTATGTTTTATCCATCGTCCGCTTCGTCACTTGTCCATGCCCGCGGAACGTTCTAGTTGGAGCAAATTCGCCCAACCGATGTCCCACCATAGCTTCTGAAACAAATACCTCTACGTGGACTCGTCCGTTATGCACCGCAATGCGGTGTCCCACAAAATCAGGAGGAATTTGACAGTCCCTCGACCAGGTTTTTATCGGATTGCGGTCGCCTCCTGCTTTTTGCTTATTTACTTTTTCCAATAATCGTTTATCTATATACGGACCTTTTTTACTTGAACGCGCCATAATTATTTTCTCCTCTGTAAAATATGACTATTGCTGTACTTTCGTTTTTTTCTGGTCTTGAGACCTAGAGTATGTTTCCCCCAAGGACTCTTGGGCGATGGCATACCGATACCGCTTCTTCCTTCCCCTCCTCCATGCGGATGCGTTCTTGGATTTTGTGCTACTCCTCGAACAGTCGGACGAATTCCCATATGTCTGCTTCGTCCAGCTTTACCTATGACACGATTCCGCCATTCTTCATTTCCTACCTGACCGATCGTGGCGCGACATGATGCTTTAAACACGCGAACCTCGCCTGACGGAAGCTTAAGCTGTACCACGTCTCCATCACGAGAAAGTACCATGGCACCAGATCCTGCGCTGCGAATCATTTGTGCGCCATGACCCGGATGGATTTCAACATTGTGGATAACTGTACCAACTGGAATACTACCCAAAAGCATCGAATTTCCTACCCGTACGTCACCTGCATCGGTGGAGATTACCTGCTGGCCCACTGTTAGTCCAACAGGCGACAGTATATACCGTTTTTCCCCGTCTGCATAGTACAAAAGTGCAATATTGGCCGACCTATTCGGATCATACTCAATAGATACCACGCGACCCGTGATATGAAGTTTATCCCGCATCCAGTCAATAGTTCGGTAAAAGCGCTTGTGTCTACCACCCTGATGACGCATTGAGACATGACCTAAAGAATCCCGTCCGGATATTTTCGGCAATATTTCTGATAATCCTTTATTTCGCGTATTCATATTATTTCTTTTTCTCCTCTTCCTGAGGAACTTCAAATGCATCGATTTTTTGACCCTTCACCAACTGCACAATCGCCTTTTTCCACTCGGGAAGCTGAACTGCTACCTTTGATTTACCGGATCTGCGTGTCTTACCATGCATAATGACGGTGCGCACGTTCGTGACCGTAACGGCATATAGCGTATGAATATCTCGTGCAATTTGCCCCTTACTCGCTTTCACCGCCACCGCAAAGGTATACCAACCGCGACCCGCGAGCACAAATGTCTTTTCTGTAATCAAGGGCTTTTCTATGACGTATTTCATGATTTTGTTCCAAACGTTTCTTTCAAAATCTGCACTGCATCCTTCATAAGGATGATTTTCTTGTGTGCTACGATTGCATAGGTATGTAAATCTAACGCCGGCAGCATATCGATATCTGCTAAATTCCGGACACCCCGCACAATATTTTTCGTGTCTCTTCCAGTCACCAAAAGCCCGTCTTGGACACCAATAAAACGAAACGCATCGGAAAAACATTTCGTTTTAGGTTCAATTTGTTCCAATCCATCAACCACTACAAGATTGCCTTCTGTATATTGCTGAGTGAGCGCACAAGCAAGTGCCGCCCGGCGCATCTTCTGAGGGAGCGATAATGAAAAATCACGGGGTCTGGGACCAAATGCAATGCCTCCCCCAACAAAAATAGGAGCCCGAATACCACCGTGACGCGCACGCCCGGTGCCTTTCTGCCGATAAATCTTTTTTGTGGATCCTTCGACTTCGCCGCGGGTTTTTGTGCTAGCATGACCCTTACGCTGATTAGCCCGATATACTCGAACTGCAATGGCCACTAATTTTGGATTCGCTTCTACACCAAAGAGTTCCTTCGGCAACATCATTGTTCCTTTTGTCTTTCCGTCTATACCAACAACAGGAATGCTCAAGCCCGCAACCGGCTTGCTCTTGGCTTCTGCGGGTATCTTCACAACTTTCTTAACTGGTTGTTTTATTTTTGGCATGGCTTAGTTTTCCTTTTGAATAATAAGAAGGCCATTTCGGCCTCCTGGTACTAATCCCTTGATCGTTAATTCGTTGGCTTCTGCATTGACTGAGACTACGGATAATCCCCAGACCGTCACGCGGTCACTTCCCATTCGACCCGCCATGCGCTTGCCTCGGTAAACCCGTCCCGGAGTAGTGGTTTGGCCGATAGATCCAGGAGCCCGCTCACGATCTGATTGGCCGTGTGTACGAGGTCCTCCTTTAAATCCATGCCGCTTCACCACACCTGCAAACCCTTTTCCCTTTGATGTACCAGTCACACGGACAGAATCACCGGGAGCAAAAACCTCTGCCACCGTTATTTCTTTCCCCAGCGAAATATCGCTTAAGTCGCTTCCCGCGTCTACAGCAAAAGAGCGTAAAAAACGGAGCTTTTGTTTCAGCCCCGCTTTCTTTATATGTCCTTCTTCTGCCTTTGAAAGGTGTTTCAAGGTGCCGAATCCAAGCTGAATGCTTTTGACGACCGGCTTATCCGTAACCCCGGTAACCCAACACGGGCCCACCTGTATTGTAGTTACAGGAATGCGTTTACCGCTTTCGGTAAATGCCTGTGATTGGCCTAGTTTAGATCCGAGCAATATATTGATCATATAAACAAAAAAACGATCCCGCCGGGCGGGATCGACCCTCATCCGAGACTTTTGGTTTATCTATGCGATATGATGGCTTCTTCCGTCATATCAATATCGTAAGTATACCAAAGTATCCCCTGCGAATCAAATTTACATCTTCACTTCAACGTCAACACCTGCCGGCAAATCCAAATGCATAAGCTGATCAATCGTCTTGTCGGTAGGCTCTAAAATATCAATTAGCCGCTTGTGTGTCTTTATCATGAAATCCTCACGACTGTTCCGGTCGATAAACGGACTCCTTGCAACATTGAAGTGCTCCTTATCCGTCGGCAATGGTACGGGCCCCACGACCCGTGCGCCCGTCCGCACGGCGGTATCTAATATTTTCTGACAACAGTCATCGATGATCCTGCTGTCATACGCTTTTAAACGTACTCGTATTCTTCCTTTTGGCATTGTTTCGTCAGTGGCAGGTTAGTTAAGCAATAATCTTGGTTATAACCCCGGCGCCGACAGTATGACCACCTTCACGGATGGCAAATCGAAGACCCTCTTCAAGAGCCACCGGAACAATTAACTTGGCCGTCATCTTGGTCGAATCTCCCGGCATAACCATCTCAACTCCAGCTGGCAATGTCACTTCTCCGGTCACATCCGTAGTCCTGATATAGAACTGCGGCCGATAACCAGTGAAAAATGGCGTGTGGCGTCCACCTTCTTCTTTGGCCAAAATATAAATTTCAGCCTCAAATTCTGTGTGAGCTTTTACACTACCGGGTGCCGCCAATACCTGTCCGCGTTCCACTTGACTCTTTTCAATACCCCGGAGGAGAACACCAACGTTATCTCCAGCCATTCCTTCGTCCAGAAGCTTCCGGAACATTTCTACGCCAGTTACCACTGTGTTTTGAGTCGCCTTAATACCCACGATTTCCATCGTGTCATTAACCTTTACCTTACCGCGCTCCACACGTCCGGTAACCACCGTACCACGACCTTTGATAGAAAATACGTCCTCTATGGGCATAAGGAATGGTTTATCGAGTTCCCGAACTGGATCCGGCACGTATTCATCGACGGTCTTCATCAACTCCTCTATCTGTTTCTCTGCTTCCGCATCACCCTGGAGCGCCTTAAGTGCAGATCCCCGGATAACCGGAACCTTGTCGCCTGGGAATTTGTATTTCGTGAGCAATTCCCTTACTTCCATTTCAACCAAATCTAGCAACTCTTTATCCTGCACCATGTCACACTTATTCATAAAGACGACGATAGCCGGCACATTGACTTGCTTTGCCAAAAGGATATGCTCTCGAGTTTGTGGCATTGGACCGTCAGGTGCGGATACAACAAGGATTGCTCCGTCCATTTGCGCAGCCCCCGTAATCATATTTTTCACATAGTCAGCGTGCCCCGGCGCATCAATATGTGCATAGTGCCGCTTGGTTGTCTCATATTCAGAATGATGAATGTTGATGGTGACGCCGCGGGCCTTTTCTTCCGGCGCATTATCAATTTCTTCATATTTGAGAGCTTTGGCAAGTCCTAGCTTTGCCAATACATGAGTAATCGCAGAGGTAAGTGTCGTTTTTCCGTGGTCAACGTGACCAATGGTTCCAATGTTTAAATGGGGCTTGTTGCGATTAAATTTTTGCTGATCTGCCATACTCGTTTCCTCCTTTTTCCATTACGTTTATACGAATAGTCAATTTTACCACACTTTATACTTTTTTCGCAATGATCTTTTCAGCGATGTTCCGTGGCACTTCCTCGTAATGAGATGGTTCCATGTAGTAAGTTGCTCTTCCTTTGGACATGCTCCGCAGTGTCGTCGCATATCCAGAGAGCTCTGCAAGGGGAACCATCGCCACAATGACCGTAACGGTTCCGCGCTTCTGTGTGCCTAAAATCTGACTGCGCTTGGCGCCTAAATCTCCTATAACATCCCCCATAAATTCATCGGGGGTCGTCACTTCGACTTTCATAATAGGCTCAAGAATTGTCGCCTGTGCTTGCTTCACAGCATTCTGAAGTGCCATGCTGCCAGCGATTTTAAAAGCAATTTCCGAACTGTCTACGTCGTGATAGGTACCGTCATACAGCGTTACCGCCATATCGACCAGCGGATACCCCGCAACAACACCATTTTCCATGGCTTCTTTAATACCTTTTTCAATAGGAGGGATAAATTCATTGGGAATCGCACCACCCTTAATGTCATCAATAAATTCAAATCCTTCACCGCGACCCTTAGGCTCAATACGGATAAAACAATGACCATACTGTCCCCGCCCTCCTGATTGACGAATGTATTTCCCTTCTCCTTCGGCTGCAACTTTTATGGTTTCTTTATATGCTACCTGCGGAGCTCCGACATTGGCGTCAACTTTAAATTCACGATTCATCCTGTCTACGAGAATCTCAAGGTGCAATTCTCCCATACCCCAAATGATCGTCTGATTTGTTTCTGGATTACTTTTGATCTTAAACGTTGGATCCTCTTCGCTTAGGCGCTGAAGCGCAAACCCCATTTTTTCCTGGTCGTTCTTGGTTTTGGGCTCAATAGCTAAAGAAATAACCGGCTCCGGGAAAGAAATCTTCTCAAGTACGATCGGCTTAGCCTCATCACACAGTGTATCTCCGGTTCCCGTATCCTTGAATCCAACAACCGCAACAATTTCTCCTGCGTATGCTTCTTTAATCTCTTCACGCTGATTGGCGTGCATAAGAAGCAGCCGTCCTACCCGCTCTTTACTGCCTTTACTAGAATTGATCGTATATGAACCGGAAACAAGTTTACCGGAATAGATACGAACATACGTTAGTTTACCGACATGGGGATCGATTTGAATCTTAAATGCCAACCCAGAAAACACATCATCACTCACACGCTTTCGCTCTTCTTTTTGACCGGTTCTGGGATGAGTACCGAAAACAGGAGGCAAATCAAGCGGAGACGGAAGATAATCCACCACCGCATCAAGAAGCGGCTGGACACCTTTATTGCGTAGACTTGTGCCTGCATAAATCGGAACCAATTTATAGGCAATGACCGCACGTCTCAATGCGGCTTTAAGCTCATCGAGTGTAGGCTCAGCACCATTCAAAAATTTTTCAATGAGCACATCGTCCGTTTCAGAAATCCGCTCGACTAATTGCTTGCGACTTACTTCCACCTCTCCAACAAGATCTGCCGGTATCGGAATTTCCTCAAAATTTGAGCCTAAATCATCACTGTTCCACACATACGCTTTCCGAGTCAGAAGATCCACCGTGCCTTTAAAATCATGCTCTCGACCGATTGGAACGACCATAACAGCGGTTCTTGCGCCCAACCGTTCCTCAATAGATGCGATCGTGGCCCGGTAATCCGCCCCAATCTTATCCATCTTGTTGATAAAACAGATACGGGGAACATTATATTTATCCGCCTGATGCCATACCGTTTCTGATTGTGATTGCACCCCTTCTTCAGCGTCCAATACGGTAATGCCGCCATCAAGGACACGGAGCGAGCGTTCAACTTCTGCAGTGAAGTCCACATGCCCGGGAGTGTCAATAATATTGAAGCGGAACCCTTTCCAAAAAGTAGTAGTGGCAGCTGATACGATCGTAATACCACGCTCACGCTCCTGTTCCATCCAGTCCATTTGGGTAGTACCCTCGTCGATATCGCCGATTTTGTACGTGCGGCCGGTATAAAAAAGAATGCGTTCCGTCGTCGTCGTTTTACCCGCATCAATGTGAGCTATAATGCCGATATTCCGCACTTTCTCAAGCGGCACATCGCGATTGAGCGTGAGTTGTGTATTTGGTGTCGCCATAAATGATATTTTAACAAAAAAAACTGCCCCTTGCGAAAGCAGTGCGCTTTACCATTGTCATTGTACTAAAATCCCCAACGATTGTCTATATAATAGACCTACTCCATCAATAAATCCGAGTATATACCGCAGTCGGCATTATAATCTTCTTTTTGTTGGACGGTACCTTTGACATACGGGACTATCATACGAAGTACTTCATTCACATAGGGATCCAAGACAAGCATTATTTGTTTGTTTCGTTTCTTTCCCCTCATCTGCAAGCATTCATCCAAACGCACTATGGCATCGGACTTTTCCTCACACACCTTCCGCTCATCCCAATTACTTGCACGCGTCCGAAATCCTATGTCATCGACATTTTTTTGTTTCGTTTGATAACAGATAATCGTTTCCTGAGTCAGAGGAATCAGAAACCACGCGGATAATCCAAAAACAAAAAACACGAGAATAACAAAAATTGTCTTCATCAGATTATTATATCTCTAAACTCATCCAAAGAATTTTTGCGGCGTATGTACGGTAGGGTTTCCAGCGGTTGGTGAGTTTTTCCATCTGTCTTATCGTCGGCTCCTTTTTCATTTTGTATAATTTCATAATCGCTCTGCGAAGACCCAGGTCCCCAAAAGAAAATATATCTTCTCTGCCCAAGGTAAACATGAGAAACATTTCTGCGGTCCATCGACCTATGCCTCTAATTTTCGTGAGTTCGATAATGACGTCTTCATCGCTTTTCGCATCAATAGTCCTGAGATTTAATTGGCCGGACTCCACTGCCCACGCGATGCTTTTGATATAGGAAATTTTTGACCAGGAGGGTCCGGTACTTCTGATTTTCTCATCCGGCATTTCAAGCACCTGTTTCGGCGTGAATCCATGTTTAGGAAATAATGCGCAGAAACGCAAAAATATTGTCGATCCTGCCTTATTGGAAAGCTGTTGACAGATAATAGATTCTACAAGATCTGAGAATATATCTGAAGATTTTGTTAGAGTGAACGTTTTCTTATCGGAAATCTTCTTAAATACGGAAAATAAAATTGGATCTACTGATTGAAAATGTTGAAATGCAGCCGTGTTCACAAATAAAGTTTACCACTTAAAATGAGCAAATGCCCGGTTGGCTTCTGCCATGCGGTGCACGGTATCACGCTTCTTGATAGTCTCGCCCTGACCTTTCGCAGCATCCATAAGTTCGGCTGCTAATTTCGCGGCAAATGTTTTATATTCCTTATTTGGCCGCTTATTTGCAAAACTTACAATCCATCGAAGAGCCAACGAAACCCGCCTATCTCCTCGCACTTCTTGAGGAACCTGATATGATGCACCACCAACTCTTCGAGCCTTTACTTCCATTTTCGGACCTGCAGTCGCTATAGCAAGTTCAAATACCTTCATCGGATCTTCACCTTTTTCTTTTATAAGCTCCAACGCTCCGTATACCTGCCCCTCAGCAGTCCGCTTTTTTCCATGTAACATAACCCGATTAATACAACGGGCCAACAACCTGTTCCCGTATACAGGATCAGCGGATAATAATGCTCTCTTTGTGCGTTTTGCGCGTGCCATAGTATTAACTTGCTGCGGCAGTCGCTGGGCCCGGACCGCCTGCCTTAGCTCCATACCTGCTTCTGCCCTGTTTTCTATTTGCTACTCCCGTCATATCATACTTCCCACGAACAATATGATATTTCACACCGGGTAAATCAGGCACTCTACCACCCCGAACCAATACAATGGCATGTTCCGTTAATTCATGTCCGATACCCGGAATATATGCCGTAACCTCCTGTTTATTAGACAGACGCACACGGGCAACTTTTCGAAGTGCAGAATTTGGTTTTTTTGGCGTCATGGTTTTAACCAATGTCACAACTCCTCGCTTAAATGGAGCCGGCAGCTGACTAGTAATACGGTCTTTGGCGTTAAAAAATTTCCGCAGGGCTGTAGCCTTGATTTTTTTTGGCTTACTGTGTCTTCCGTATTTGACCAATTGATTAATTGTTGGCATATTATATCTGAATTTTTGCGCGCTCCGGTCCAACCGGAATGAGCCGACCGATAATAACATTTTCCTTAAGCCCCAGCAACCTATCTTCTTTCGCGGCCAATGCTGCATCAGTAAGCACGTTGGTCGTCTCTTGAAATGATGCGGCAGACAACCAAGACTCTGTAAAAAGGGATGCACGGGTGATACCGAGCATCGTTATCTGTGCGGTCGCAGGTTCTCCACCCTCTGCCAACACACGTGCATTTTCTGCCTGAAAACGTGACCGATCAACGAGCTCTCCCGGGAGAAGCATGGTATCACCAGAAGTATCAACACGAACTTTTTCACTCATTTTTCTGACGATCACTTCAAAGTGCTTATCTGAAATGCCAATACCCTGTGATTCATACACACGCTGAATTTCTATAATGAGGTACTTCTGCGCCCCTCGTAATCCGCGCACAGCTAAGACCTGCTTCAGATCTAAATATCCGCTTGATAGCTGATCGCCAGCAGCAACCAAATCGCCATCTTTTACCTTCATCTCCGATGTCAACGGAATGATATATTCTCGCTCTTCCGGCGGCTTGATGGCAGTATTTTTTACGGTCACCTTGTACCCTTGTTCCGTTTCTTCTACTGTCACTTTTCCTGCAATTTCTGACACCGGCGAAAGCGTTCTGGGCGTTCGGCATTCAAAAAGCTCTTCTACACGAGGCAGTCCTTGGGTAACATCCAGTCCTACAATGCCGCCGGCATGACGCACGCGCATCGTCAGTTGGGTACCTGGCTCACCAATGGATTGTGCACTAATAACTCCGACCGGAGTTCCCATATCCACATGTGCATTCGTAGAAAAATCACGACCATAACACATCGCACACATACCAACTGGTGACTGACATGTGATGGGCGACCGGACAATCACACTCTCTACTTTTTGATCATCAATTGCCTTTGCTATATCATCCGTAATCTCACCATTTTTTGCTACTAATACCGTTTTTCCGTCGCATCCCACGACATCCGCGGCAGCAAATCTACCAACTATTCTGGAAGCAAACGCCGCTTGTCGATCTTCATCTCTTCGGACTTCCCAACCATCTTCTGCCTTACAGTCCTCAATACGTATGATCATGTCATGCGACACATCGACGAGCCGTCTCGTCAAATATCCGGCATCTGCTGTTTTAAGCGCAGAATCCGTGAGCCCCTTGCGAGATCCTCTGGTGCTGGTCACATATTCAAAAATTGATAATCCTTCCCGATAATTACTTTTGGTTGGAAGCTCGACGATCTTACCCAAAGGATCAACAACCAAGCCCTTGATAGCAGACAGCTGTTTCAGTTGATCTTTGGAAGCACGGGCGCCGCCTGAATCGATAATCATTTTCACGGGGTTATCCGTCGCAAGCTTTTGCCAAGTAAGATCTGCAATACGCTCGGTAACTTCTATCCAAATTTCGTTAGAAAGTCGCTTTTTTTCTTCCAAGGTAATAAGTCCCTGCTGATAATTCTGGTCTACTTCTGCAACTTTCTTCTCAACATCTTTAATAATTACAGCTTTTTCAGGAATAATCTCGCAATCAAAAACCGAGACCGAAAGTCCGCCGCAAATAGTGGCACCCCAGAAACCAATATTTTTGATTGCATCAATAAGCACAACAACTTCTTCTTTCGAATAAATAGCGAGTGCTTTCGTGATAATAGTTTTGATCGTTGCCGCCTTCACCGGAGCATTCATAAACCGAAGTTCGGATGGCAAAATTTCATTAAAAAGAATACGTCCAACCGTGGTCTCAAGTATCCCGGTATCATCCCTTACTTTAATCATTTGTCGCAAGCGCACTTTTCCATACTGATGGGAAAAAATCGCCTCGGCGGCACTTGCAAAGAATGGCAAATCTTTTGTATTGGATTCTACTACTTCAACCGTCGTCAAGAAATAACATCCCAACACCATTTCTTTATTTGGTACAGTGATAGGAGAGCCATCTGCAGGCTTAAGCAAGCTGTGTGTCGGCAACATCAAATGGACTGCCTCATGCTTACTTTTTTCTGAAAGCGGTATATGAACAGCCATTTGATCTCCGTCAAAATCCGCATTATATCCTGCACATACGCACGGATGAATACGAATTGCGGATCCTTCAATAAGAATTGGATAAAATGCCTGCATACCCAATTTATGAAGCGTGGGCGCTCGATTCAAAAGCACCGGATGATCGCGAGTAATTTCTTCCAATATATCGAACACCTCCGGTGTTCTCCGATCAAGGACGTTTTTCGCGTTTTTCACATTTGGAGCAATACCGCGAACGATAAGCTCACGAAGAACAAATGGCTTAAACATTTCCAATGCCATTTCCTTCGGCAAACCACACTGCGTAAGATTGAGCTCCGGACCCACAACAATGACAGAACGACCGGAATAATCCACACGCTTACCCAACAGATTCTGACGGAAACGCCCTTGTTTTCCTCGAAGCATGTCTGATAACGAACGAAGTGGGGCAATTACAGCCCTGGAACTTGGTCTCTGAGTGGCATCAATCAAACTATCAACTGCTTCCTGGAGCATCCGTTTTTCGTTGCGCAAAATTATTTCCGGTGCGCCCAAATCCATAAGATGCTTCAAACGATTATTTCTGTTAATGACGCGGCGATACAGATCATTGAGATCACTCGTTGCAAACCGTCCACCCGTCAATTGCACCATCGGACGCAAATCCGGCGGGATAACGGGAAGCTGCATCATGATCGTCCAAGACGGATTGATGTTTACCTTTCGCATGCCATCGATCAACCGCAGACGTTTCGTTGCCTTAATGTGACGCTGCCCGGTAGAATTTTGAATTTCTTCGCGAAGATCCGCTGCTAATTTATCCAGATCAAGTTTTTTAACCACATCCAATATGGCTTCGGCTCCCATCCCGACTGAAAAGCAACCGGCAGCATCATACTCCAAAAGTCGCAAGTATTCATCCTCCGTAATTGTCACTAATGGCTTAATAGAGCGGACAATTGACTGAAGAGAGTCAATAATTTCCTTAATTTTCCCCTTTTCTTTTTCAATCTGTTCTTCTAAAAGAGCCGTACCTTGGCGCTGCCGCAAATTGAGCTCTGACATAGCAAGCTCACGAGCTTCGACACTGCCAACTTTTTCCTTCAAAGCTTCCTGTTCTTTTGCCGATACCTGTTGTTGTTTATTTTTTTCTTCTTTTAAGCGCGCTTCCGCCTCATCCATGCGCTTTTTACCAACGTCGACCAAGCCTGCGAGTATTGACTTTTTTTTGTCTTCATCGACATGCGTCACTAAATATTGAGCAAAATATACAACTTCTTCCAAAGCTCTGGGAGATACATCAAGAAGCAGTGACAACCGGGAAGGCGCACCTTTAAAGAACCAAACATGAGCAACCGGACAAGCCAAGCTAATATGTCCCATGCGTTCACGCCGAACCTTGCTCTGTGTCACTTCCACACCGCATTTGTCACACACGATACCGCGATACCGAATTCTCTTATATTTTCCACAGTAACATTCCCAATCTTTCGTTGGGCCAAAGATCCGCTCATCAAACAACCCATCTTTCTCCGGTTTAAGAGTACGATAGTTAATTGTTTCAGGCTTGGTTACTTCGCCATATGACCATGCTTTTACCTCTTCTGGCGAGGCAAGAGTCACACGAAGTCCAGAAAAATCAACAATGTTAGCAAATGTTCCTTTTTTATCCATTGTTCGCTTCCTCCTTATCATTCGCTATTGGTTGTTCTGCTGATTTTTGTGGCTGTGCCTGGTCATCCTGCACGGCTACTGCTGGAGATGCAGATGCAGCGGGAACGGCAGCTGCCGGCTTGACGGTAACAGCTCCGGTTGGAGCAACGTTTAATCCCAGTGCCTGTAATTCTTTGACAAGCACTTTAAACGATTCGGGAACGGTTGATTCAGGAATATCCATACCCTTGACAATCGCCTCAAATGCTTTAGCCCGACCAACCACATCATCTGATTTGATTGTCAACATCTCCTGAAGGATGTGTGCTGCCCGGTGCGCTTCTAGCGCCCAGACTTCCATCTCTCCCAACCGCTGTCCACCCATTTGCGCTTTACCGCCCAGAGGCTGTTGTGTCACTAACGAATAAGGGCCGGTTGACCGAGCATGCGTCTTATCCTCAACCATGTGAATCAGTTTCATAACATATCCAATACCCACAACGATTGGCTCTGCAAATGCCTCGCCACTGCGTCCGTCAAAAAGTGTACTCTTACCGGAAACCGGTAAATTTGCCTCTTTCAATTTTTCAACAATTTTCTGTTCTGATACTGATTCAAAAACAGGAAGAGCCACATTAAAACCAAGGTGATGTGCAGCCCAACCCAAATGCGCTTCCAAAAGCTGGCCCAAGTTCATACGGGATAATACTGATAACGGGGAAATGATAATATCAATGACTGTACCATCCGGAAGATACGGCATATCCGCCTGCGGAACAATTTTTGAAATAACTCCTTTATTTCCATGACGTCCTGCCAGTTTGTCTCCAACCACAACTTTTCTCATCTGCGCCACTTTTATAACAATTTTTCGGTTTGTACCTGGCTCCAATTCGTCACCTTTTTCTTTATCCAATATTTTTACCTCTATAACTGTCCCTCGCTCACCATGAGGAATGCGAAGAGACGTATCCCGGACCTCCCGGGCTTTTTCACCAAAAATCGCCCGGAGAAGACGCTCTTCTGCGGTCAGCTCAGTTTCTCCTTTTGGTGCAATTTTTCCAACCAGAATATCATTCGGACCTACTTCAGCCCCAACCACAACGATACCAAACTCATCAAGATTCCGTAGCGCTTCTTCTCCGACATTTGGAATATCGCGGGTCGTTTCTTCTGGCCCCAATTTTGTATCTACCACACTCGCCTCATATTCTTCTATATGGACCGAAGTTAGAACGTCATCACGAACCAATCGATCGGAGATAACAATAGCATCCTCGTATCCCAACCCATCAAAACTCATATAGGCAATAACCAGATTTGATCCCAAAGCCAATTCCGCGCCTTCATTGGCGGGACCCTCAATTAATGTCTGACCCTTTTTAACCTTTTCACCGGTTTTTACCAGTACATGCTGGTTGTAACAGGTGGATTGGGCTGAACGCTTAAATTTTTCGAGCGAATACGTTTCCTCCTCACCGTCCTTAGATTTAAATACAATGCGTGAACCGTCAGCGTATGTTACAGTACCTTCGTCGGAAGCTTTGATTACTCTTCCCATAGTCTGTGCAATCGCAGTTTCCATACCAGTGCCCACAATCGGGGCCTGAGGAGCTAACAATGGTACTGCCTGACACTGCATGTGTGTACCCATAAGCGCACGGTTTGCCTCGTCGTGCGCAATAAAAGGGATAAGCGATGCAGGCGCACCAACCACTTGACGCGGTGTCACGTCAACAAATTCAACAACCGCTGCATCTGCTTCCAAAAATTCTCCTTTATACCGCACTGGAATTCGCTCTTCCATGATAAATCCATGCTCATCGACTGCAATTCCGGCGTGTGTTACATAGTGATACTGTTCATCATTCGCATCCAGATAGACTACTTCATCCGTCACATGCATACGGGCTGAATCACCTTTTATAACTTTTTCAACCTTCTTGTATGGCGTCTCCAGAAATCCATACTCGTTTACCCGCGTATACAAAGACATATATGTCACAAGTCCAATATTTGGTCCCTCTGGACTTCTGACCGGGCATATGCGTCCGTACTGAGAAGCGTTAATATCCCGAATCGAAAATGATGCGCGCTCCCGAGAAATTCCTCCGACACCCATAACGGTAAGCCTACGCAAGTTATCAACTTCAGCCAAGGGATTCGTCTGATCTAAAATAGTTGAAAGCTGGCTGGTGCGGAAAAAATCATTAATAGATGCAATGATAGGACGTGCATTCACTAGTTGCATTGGGGTCAAATCTTCCGCAGCCGGTCCTGCCAGACTCATTTTTTCACGAACTGATCGCTCCAGTCGAAGAAGTCCCACTCGAAATGCATTCGTCGCGACTAGTTCTCCGACGCGCCGTACCCGGCGGTTTCCCAGATGATCGATGTCATCGACATCTCCTTTGCCCAATCCCAGATTCATAAGATACCGGATGCTTCCGATAATATCATCGCGGGTCAGCACCCAATGTGATTTTTCCATAGGAACCGAAAGTCCTAATTTTTTATTCATCTTATACCGACCGACGCGCTCCAAGGAGTATCTACGGAAATCAAAAAACATGGTACGGAGTAGTTCTTGTGCGTTATCCAGTACGATGGGCTCTCCGGGTCGCAATTTTCGGTACAGTTCAAGCACCGCCTCTACATGATTCGTTGTCGGATCTTTCGCAAGCGTGGCTTCAATATATTTTCGCTCTGACATATCAATGTCAGAAAACGCCTGTTTGATTTCTTCATTTGTGGAAAGTCCTATTGCACGGAGAAATGTACTTGCGACAAATTTTCTGCGCCGATCAATACGCACCATCAACACGTCATTACGGGTGATGATGAATTCTAACCAACTTCCATGCATAGGACGAATCTCTGCGCTATAGAGAGTCCGTCCGGTCGTGGTATCCACAGCTCCGGTAAAATAAATACCCGGTGAACGGACCAACTGATTAACGACGCATCGCTCAATACCGTTAATGATAAACGTGCCATTTGCTGTCATGGCAGGGATATCTCCCAAAAATATTTCCTGTGTTACCTGATGTCCATTTTGCTTATTTACAAGCGTTGCGGTCGTCTTCAAAGGCATATCATAGGTGAGGCCTTTTTCCAAAGCAATTGCCGGGGTGAGTCGGGGACGGCCAAAATAATAATCGCCAAAAGACAATTCCCAATTCTTACCGGTAAAATCTGCAATAGGAGAAACTTCTGCGAGAAGATCTTTTATACCGGTTTCCAAAAACCACTGATAGGATTCCCGTTGTACGAGGGTGAGATCCAACGGAGGAAGCTGTGTGTATTCTTTCCCCCAATACAATCGATTCTGGTGGCTAGTAATTTTCGCCATTCAATAAAATAAATTCGGAATTATTTGTAAAAGCGAACGACAAAAAGAAGCGAACAATGAACGTTCGCCCCTATATGGCTATGAAACTATATCACAGTATATACCAATTTCACATACTGTCAATAGGGTATAATAAACACCATGATACTGCGCACTAGTATTCAAAATGCCGAAGAGATTTGGACAACAGCACTAGCAAACAATGACACCAGAGTGCCGTTTGCCACCCGCCCCTGGCACGAGCTTTGGTTTAAAACACTAGGGACAGAATGGGAACCATACCTTCTTAGTGTCGACGATACAATCGTCGCGCCGTTTGCCAGAAAAAATAATGAAATGATTTTTTCTGGAGGGATGGAAATAAGCGATTACCTGGATATTATCGGACCCAACGAAAAGAAACAGGAGGCATGGCAGCAAATTCTTGAATACAGTAAAAATGATGGTATCACCTCATTTCATTTTCACAATATACCTCAATCCTCACCCACAGTTGCTTTTTTTCAAAAACTCCCCAATACTGCTATTACCCGGGAAGATACCACACCAATAATACGCTTTACAGGTACCTGGGAGGAACATATTCAATCTCTCCAGTACAAAGAACGCCATGAGCTTAGGAGAAAGCTTCGAAAGATTGAAAAAGAACATCATGGCCCAACGATCATATCGTCAGCTGATCCAGCTCACGATATTACGATTCTTCTTGAACTTATGCAAAAAGATGAACAGAAACAAGCGTTTCTGACCCAGGACATGACGAAGTTTTTCCAAAAAATAGCAGAGGTATTTGCTCACGATATATCGCTTCTCATCCTTTATATGAACGGTCAACCTGCTGCGGCCACATTTTCGTTTACCGCCGATCACACATATTTTCTCTACAATTCAGGCTTTAACCGGGAATGTTGTCCGAATGCCGGCTTCTACCTGAAGGCCATGAGCATAAAATACGCGCTGGAAAATGGCTTCAAAGAATATAACTTTTTACAAGGAGATGAACGGTACAAATATGACCTCGGCGGTAAAGATTTCTTTGTTTATTCGATTAGCTTAGCATTATAGCGCCCGTAAAAATGCGCTTCGCTTATCGTATGACCACGCATAGCGTCTTCAAGTTCTGACCGTTTAGCTTGACCATTCAGCCCCACAATAGAATCGAGAGCTGTCACCGTAAAAAAATATCTATGCAAACCGCTAACCGGGCACGGCCCGCTGTAGCCTGAACGGCCGAAACCATTGTATCCAGATACCGCACCTTCCGGCATCTTTCCCTCTTCGATATACTTGGTTTCTGGCGGAATATTCCATAGGAGCCAATGGGTAAACACACCAAATGGGGCATCCGGATCGTCTATTATAAAAACCAATGACTTAGCCTCTTTCGGCACCCATGAAATAACCATAGGCGGACTAACGTTTTTCTCCATACAAGTAAATCGATCAGGAATAGCTTCATTGTTACCAAACGCAGGACTTGAAACCACCATTGAAGGCAATTTTTTCGGTATTCTGAGGCTATCTTGAGGCGTGTACCCCATCTGGAGTACCGAAAATACGAACCCAACTCCGAGACCCAAGAGCCCCAATAACCACTTCATATTACCAGTATACCAAATTTGACAAAATATCCTATAATATGCTATAATTCAATGTTATAGGTCTCCGAAATGGAGATCTTTTTGTATCTATGATATTCAGCATTTTAGTACTTACTATCGCGACCTTTACTAATCTTGCCGGCACATTTATGCCGGATAGCTCCCGCGTACTTGGCCAATCTCAGTTTTCCCTCCAGAACCGCTATGCCAATACACGGATAAACGAGGTATTTAAAGATAATATCCTCCTGACACTCGCCCGTATGGACAATACGGTCAATCATCCCCAAGCCATATCATGGGAGAATATCAATAAACCGCGGACATAT
The DNA here is from genome assembly GCA_016218255.1 of Candidatus Gottesmanbacteria bacterium. Classification (GTDB taxonomy): domain Bacteria; phylum Patescibacteriota; class Microgenomatia; order UBA10105; family UBA927; genus JACREN01. The sequence goes on from JACREN010000018.1 coordinate 31,964, forward strand.
ACTCTGTCTCTTGCACCAGGAGAACTATTCGCATTCCATGAGGATGTTTTAGCGGAATATAAAGGAAAACCAATTAAAACCATGAAAAGTCATTTCAATTTCAGCGACGGCTTTAAATCCAGCGGTGCTCTGTATGGCGACGGCGTCTGTCATTTGGCATCGCTTCTGTACCTCGCGGCAAAAAATGCAGGTCTCGACACCTATGCGCCCACCAATCACAATTTTGCGTCCATACCGGAATTGCCGAAAGAGTACGGCGTATCCATTTATTTTTCACCTAATCATGAAGCGGCAAACGCGCGTCAAAATCTATATATCACCAACACCAAAGAAATACCCATCCTATTCATTTTTAAATACGACGGATCCAATCTTACCGTCAGCATTACGGAACAGTAATATTATTGTTTGGCGCCAAGACGGTTCCACACCCAGGCGCTCCCACACCCTGCTGCATATCCGACTACCGAGGTCACGGCCACAAGTATAACCGCATTCGACATTTGGAATTCCAAAACAACAAACGGATTATCCAAAAAATGCAAGTTGTACATCCAGTCCAATAGTCCCTGTGCGTAACCCGCCGAAACCATAACCGCCCACCCTAAATGCATCGACCCAACCAACACTCCCGCTGTCAGTCCGACAGCATGTTCATTACATTTCCTCTTCATTATTTCTCACCTCCTATCGATTTAGTAGCCACAACGAATAATTGAGGTACATAGCAAAAAACACCCACGCAAGATATGGCAACAGGAGGTATGCAGCAATCCGATCCAGTGCATAGTATTTTCGTATCGTCAAATAAATCAAGCCCCATAAAAGAATAATCGCAACCAAGGCTGCACCAAGGTCATGTCTACCAAAAAAAATGATTGGCCATACACTGTTCAACACCAGTTGGGCACCAAACCAGTAAAGCGCCTTTCGTACTTTTTGTGTATCTGATCCTTTCATTAATACGCGGTACAGGGAAATTCCCATGAAGGTATATAGCGTAATCCACACCGGACCAAAAACCCAACGAGGGGGATAAAACGAAGGTTTGACCAGCATTTGATACCATGTTGGTATCTCCGAGACCGTAAAAAACGAACCTATAACGCCTGCACTCTGACACAAAAAAATAGAAAAAATTAATTTCCTCCATTGGACAGTTTTCATGTCTCCTTTTACTGTATCACAATTCTTTCTCTTGAGTTAAACCTTTAAACCGCTCAATATTTTCTTCTGTTGGCCCATACTGCCGCAGTAATAGTATCCGATCGAATTGTTCCTTCGTTAGGGATTCGTCATCGGTCAAGCCATCAATAAGCGTTTCCAAATATTCACGTTCTTCTATTGGAAGATCAAATCCATCTTTCGCAATCTGATTCCTCAGCTGCTGAACAGAATACGACGGGTCCTCTATTTCTTTAGCATCCCATCCGTACATTCTATTGAGCTGATACAGCAAGTGAGATTGAGAATGTGTTTCGCCAATGTGGCTTGGCGGAATTGGTCGACTTTTCATTCGACAGTATTTCCGGCAGGAAATATATCTACTCTTTACATATCATGGCTCGTCCGCTATGTCCATGGGAAAAATTTATTTAACAATATTGTTACCGGAGATAATTGACGATATTTGCGGTATGCTCTTCAAGTGTTCGGCCGTAATGAGCAACGCCTTTCGTGTCATGCAGGTAATACCAATAATCCGTTGTCTTTGCACCGAGAACTGCGTTTATCGCTGCGAGTCCAGGATTTCCTATGGGCCCTGGCGGCAATCCGGGATTTCGATAGGTATTGTATGGGGACTGAACAGATTTATCTTCCTCTGTTAACTCTTTTTTCCACCATGTTTTTTCTTTTGGCTGATACCCTAACGCGTATTGAAGCGTCGCGTCTGCCTGAAGCGGCCAATCTGCTTTCAACCGTTTTAATAAAATTCCCGCTATCACTGGACGGTCATCATCACCCCTTCCTTCCCGTTCAACGATAGACGCCAAAATTAACACATCGTCAAAAGATAATCCTATCTTCTTAGCTTCAGCACGCATCTGTGAAGTCACTTTTAAATCAAAGGTTTTTCGAAACATATCAGCGACTGCACCAGCTGTTGCGTCGCGCGGAACCCGGTAGGTATCTGGAAACATAAATCCTTCGCGTGCAAACCGCAAAAACTGCGCCTCAGGTATATCTAGATCACGCGCAAGCTTTGTGGCTATTTCCTCAATGCGCCACCCCTCCAGAGTGGTTATCCAAAGATCTTCCATACCATGCGTCAACTGCCGGGCAATCGCACCTGCATCCATACTGCGCTTCAAGCGGAAATCCCCTGCCTGGAGCTGCCGTTCAATACCTAAAATCTTCACAAGAATAAAAAAACTTGTCGGACTGCGTATAAAATCTTTACTCGCCAAATTCGCGGCTATTACCTTAACCCCATCTCCTTTTTCTATAGTAAATGAGATAGACGCAGTATCTTCAGGATCAACAGGAGAGATTTCTTTCTGCCACCAAATAAACCCTGCGCCTGATATTAAAATCAGAACGATAAAAAATATCGTTAACCGTGAAGCAAATTGTTTATTTGATTTCATGAGATGTTGCCCGTCGATATTTTTGCGCTTCAGGATCGTACATAAATATACGACCACATATGCAATCCACCCTGACCAAACCGGTTCCATTTTTTCTTTCTAATGGTTTTCCGCATCCCACACACCTGCCCTGCGAAAGCAACCATGCCTGCATCGGAGAAATTATATTTTTGAACATATTATTCTATCGTGTACACCGGCATATTTTTCATCGTTTCTACCGCTTCCTGAAGGCGGTACGAATCCGACGAATAGAGCGTACATAGTATATCACCCTTGTCCACACGTTCATCAAGCTTTCGGGTAAGATACATACCTGCCTTTTTATCGGTTGGGCAACCCAAAATTTTACATATAATAGCAATTTGCTGATTATTCATACTGTTAATTTTCCCTCCGTGATGAGAGGAAATATTTTGCCGGTATTTTCCCGGTACAAGATCTTTACTGTTTATATTCGCATCTCCTCCCTGAGCTTTTATTATATCCCGCATTTTTGCATGTGCCTGACCGCTCATTAGCATATCCCGCGCTACATCCTCGCCGATCATACTTGTTTTTCCACGCGTATCCGCAAAACACAACGATAACAATTTTCCCGCAAGCCGTAACGCTTTTGCTTCCAGTGCGAGCGGCCGGTCTTTGTGCTGCTCCAAAACCTGCAATACATCACGCGCCTCCAGAACCGGACCGATTCCACTGCCCGCATTTTGCCGTGTTTCGTTGATGTCAATCACTACGTTGATATGAAATTTTTCCGCCAAAAATGTAAATTTCTTTGCAATAATTTCTGCATCCTTGTAATGCTGAATTTTCAGCGTAGGCCCGACCGGAATATCCAAAACCAGATGGGTATCCCCTGATGCCACTTTTTTCGCCATAATGGAAACGATAATCTTATCGAACGATTCAAAACCCAGCGGCGCTTCTACCTGAATAATAATATCGTCCGCCGGGGCCAGACCCAAATGACCACCCCATACAATACATCCTCCAGCCCTACTCACCAATCGTTCAATTTCGTGCGGTGCAAAAGTTACGGGCGCAAGCACCTCCATCGTGTCCGCAGTTCCAGCCGGCGACGTAATAGCGCGGGAAGAATTTTTTGGAATCTGAAATCCGGCCGCTGCAACGATCGGAACTACAATCATCGTTGTCCGCGTACCAGCCACACCTCCCGTGGAATGTTTATCTGCGACGATACCCTTAAAGCTCAATTGCGGGCCGGTAGCAACCATGGCCCGGGTAAGATGGTACAACTCTTCATTATCAAACCCCTCTTTAAACCCTGCAGCAGCAAAATAAGTGGTCAACACAGGACTCAATTTTTTATTTGCAATCTCATCCATGATCGAAAATATCTCCTGGTACGAAAGCCGTTTTCCTACAAGCTTTTTTTTTATCGCATCTATGGCGAGTTGCTTTGAAGCATGAGACATGTCAAATCCTTTCCAATCTCGCCCGAACGTTCAGACGCTTCCAATATGTCCCGGGTGGCACGCAGGTAATAAGCGTTAGATAAGAATCATCAAAATGCTGCTCAAGAGGCGCTAGATCAGTGGGGTCCGTGACTACCATTTCATACACTATATAGCGGTACTCCACACCATCGTACATAACATAAATTTCATCTTGAATCTTAAGGGTTGGGAGCAGAGAAAAGATCGTTTTGTAATTGGTTGGACTAAAAAATTGCGGTAATGTCGAATGACCAAACACCACTGCGGTACCATATTCTCCCGGCAACCCAGTACCGCCATAATGGATTAGCGCCTTCCCCAGATCATCACCCGCTATAGAAACCGACACATTTTTTATTTTCAGTTTTGGTATTGAAAGAGTATAAGAATTTACCGGCGTCACTACCTTTTTTTGCGGGGATGTCGGAAACCAAATGTTCGCATTCGTATAATCAACAGCGTTTTTCGAATCAACTGCGGCTAATACAACAGGAGCTAGAGATGCATCGGGCACAGGACCAATCACGGAGGCAAAAAGCGATTCTGATACAAGAAGGAACGAAATAATAGGCCACAGCACCCACACAAGTAAACCAGCACCAAGTGACATACATATAGTAGATACTGCTCTGGGCAACCGTTTTCTTGGAGTCTTCGGTCTTGATTTTATGTATTGATAGAGAGCCATATTATTCATGTACTGCCACGGTCACAGAAATTTTTTCCGGGTTTACCGGCATACGGTTTCCGGCGGTCCATCGAAAGTTGAATTCTGCGCTACCGATACCTGGAAGGCTCCGGAGATAATCCTGCGCTTGGGAAAACTTTTTCCCTGCAAGCGATTTTTGTATGTCCGCGATCCGGATTACTGGAGTTGCAATAGCGATTGCATCCGCCTTTGCAGTCACAGTACCGTCTTTTTTTACCTTCACTCCAGAAACTGTCACTGATGTCCGATCACCAATAAGCGCATATCCCGACGGAATTTTTTTGTTAAAAAGCGTGGAAAACATTGAATTCGCGTCACGGGTACTATATGATGTGCCGGAAATAACAAGAGACAGCTTCCCGTGCAACTCCTTAGCCTCTTGATCCAATTCCTCAGTAAATTCTTTTTCTGTTATTTCTGTCTTAACTGTTTCTTCGATAAGAATGTCATCCCCTCCGATGACTCCGGATGGTTGTTCAGTTTTTGCCTTCACCACCAATTCCTTTGTGAGAACGGCTATGAGCGTATCCATATCCTGACGGGACACCACGGTCACATCCCGACTCGTGCCTCCAGAAAATGGCTGGTCATTGCGAGCAACGGCTACTGCTGTAGAAACATCTTTAACCGTAAATTCTTTTCCAGATGGTAAATTACCCTCAGACCCTATAACCACTGCTGTTATAGATGCATTCGCTTTTCCATAGGTAATCGTTCCCTGAGAAAGACTTTCGCTAGCAGATGCGACAACAACATCAACATCTAATGTAAACTGCAGTGTTCCATTTTTTAAGACTGTTCCTTTTCCCACCTTTAATTGAGACAATGACTTGTTGTATATAGTCACGACACCCTTGGCCGGATCTCCCACTGCTTTTTTTCCTGTCACCAGCATTGTCTTTTCGCCCCTCGACGTTTTTTCCTGTTTCTTTCCTGGGATAATCCCATGCTCGCTATCAACAATCGTCGCAGTCGGATCTATAACTATATCCGCATGCTCACTCAATGTCTGCGGCAATTCATTTATTGTCACTGTCGCCGCTGGCACGTTCCAGTAAAATAATCCTCCAACTGTGATAAACATCAGAATAAAGACGATCGCGGCGGCTATAGCCCGACCACGGATAGATAAGGCACCCGAAAGGGACATGGGGCGGAGCTTTGGTAACCAAAATTTCGGCACCGCTATATTTAGCTTGGTGCGGCGTTCGTTCCTTTCAGTCGTTTCTTGATTTTTTTCTTCACGGTCACTCTGCTGCGCCATATTTTCCGGCGGAGATGAAGCTGACGATACATCATCCATGACCGGCTTTTCCAGCACATCGTCTTTTCTGAATCCCAACTCCTCAGGAGGCACCATAACAACATTGGATTCTGCTGGCTCTATATTTTCCTCCTCGTGAACTATTTCTCCAAGCTCACTTGATCCGGCTAATGATATGGCAGCAATGATTTCTTCAGGAGCAAGACTCTCTATTTTCGGAAAATGCAAAAAATTTACCTTTATTGGCCATGGGTATTGCAATAATTCATTTTTAGCCTTCTCCAAAGCTTCTTGGTCGCTCCCATATAGTCGAATGCGAGACGGAAGAACTTCTAAATCCTGAAACCCCTTTAGCGCATCCTCAATACCCGGTGCGATAACCTCGGCTTTCGCAAGTTGACGAAAGCCGACCAGATTTCCCACTTTATAGACGGAAACCGTAATTCCCTGGGAATCAATACCGATCAATATCACACTGGGCGGCACACCCTCATCTTTTTTTATCCTATATACGATCGCCTGGTACACCGGAACAAAACCCATCGCTACAAGCTCCAAGGTACTTGTAAGTTTTTTGAGATAACCGCGGATTTCCTTTTTTATTTCTCCTTCTCCAGTAAGATACGAGCTGGATAACCCAAGAGTAACTTTCGTCAGAATGGATCCCTGTGTATGCTCTTCAAGCGAGGCGATCGCCCGATCTGCGGCTTCTATGCGGTCTTCCCAATTATCTGAATCTATGCGCTCCGTTGCATGAGCCATCACGACTGGTGCGCTTCCTGCTTCTACTCGCCATGCCCCCGCGACAATACCATCAACATCTAAAAAAAGCGAAAGAAATACATCCGGCTTCTCGTGTTTATTGCCAAATAATTGATCTAAATCCCCGGGGAATTTCATCCTCACTCAATAGTAACAGCGAGTACCCGTCGAATCAACTCAGAACCGCATAAATTCTACGAACTCCTGAACCTGCAGATTCCTCTTTTATAATTTGAAAGCGGCCGAGTAACCCGGTGTGCGCCACATGGGGCCCGCCACAAAATTCCGCCGAAAAAAAGTTTTTCTCAGGTCCGATAAAATACACACTCACCCGATCAGGATATTTATGACCAAATTCCATCTGCGCGCCAATTTTCTCCGCAGCTTCCCGCTCCATTTCTTGACGCACAACCGGAATATCTTCGAAAATTTTTTCATTTACCAGTTTTTCGATCTTCTGCACATCCTCCGGCATCAATTTTTTTGCGTAATTAAAGTCCATCCGTAACCGTTCGGCCGTGATATTACTACCCCGTTGCTTAATATCCTGATCAACGATTTTTTGTAACGCCGCCAATAGCAAATGATGTGCTGTATGAAGCTTGACTGTTTGCTCACTTTTATCCGCCAGACCGCCTTTAAACATGCCTTTGGCGGCAGAGCGGGAAAGATCTTGATGCTTCTCAAACTCGCTGGCAAATTGCTGATGATCTATCCGTTGCCCTTTTTCTCGGAAAATTTCTTCTGTAATTTCCAACGGAAAACCGTACGTCTGATAGAGATCGAATGCAATCTTTCCGTCAATAGAAGTAATTTTTTGGATTTCCCGCAAACCCTGGTCTAAACTTTTCGTAAACTTAAACATCTCCAATGCAACACTATTTTTTATTGATTCTTCTTTCGTGTTATTAAAATAATCCGTCTCTTTATATGTCCTTAATACACTCTGGACAATCGGAGCAAACTGATGTTCTGTAGAAGATTTGCTCATTAATTTAAGCTTGACCGCCGCACGGCGGAGGAGCCTACGCAACACATATCCCTGCATTTTATTGGATGGCTCGATACCATCCGCAATTAAAAAAACCGCTGCTTTCACGTGATCAGCGATGATCCGCAGCGTTTTTTTGTGTTCATCATTCACATACGCTAAACCAGAAGCGAGTTGAATTGATTGGATAATTTCAGAAAAAAGGTCAGTCTCAAAAACGTCCTGCTTGCCTTCGGTTGCTGCAACGAGCCGTTCCAGCCCTCCTCCAAAATCTACATTTTTCTGTTTTAATTCTTTGAGCGTTCCGTCCGGCATTTTTTGATACTGCATAAAAACGGAATTGGCGATCTCCATAAACCTGCCGCAGTCGCAGTTGGGGTGACACGTCTCACCAAATTGAGGGTAATGCGGCGTACCAAAATCAAAAAACACTTCACTATCCGGCCCGCCCGGCTCTCCCGGCGGCATGGTATCCGGCTCGCCGGATCTACTCCACCAATTCTTGCGCGCTGGATAGGCAAAAATTCGCTCATTTTCCTTCGCCACTATTCCAACACCGGAAAAAATATCCTTCCAAATGTCTATCGATTCCGTATCCTTGGGCACAGACGCATTCCCCTCAAACACCGTAACGTATAAACGCTTGGGATCAAGTCCCAATTCGCGCGTTAAAAATTCAAAAATCCATGGAAGCTGCTCCTTTTTAAAATAATCACCAAGCGACCAATTACCAAGCATTTCAAAAAATGTGGTATGCCGATTGTCACCAACCTCTTCGATATCCTGACTGCGGAAAGACTTTTGGCTATCAACAAGTCTTTTTCCTGACGGATGGGGTTGTCCAAGGAGATACGGAATTAATGGCTGCATACCCGAAGAGGTAAATAACGTCGTGGGATCGTTTTCCGGCAAGAGCGGTGCGGAAGGAATAACCGCATGTCCACGTTTCTTAAAAAATTCCAAATATTTTTTCCGTACCTCCGCCGATTTCATATCAATGATCAAACGAATTCTTTTTCTTTCTCGATAATTTTTTTGATGATGGCGAGAGTGGCGGCGTAGGTCGCTTCGACCCCTTCGTACGCCAAATTTCTCACGCCTAAATTCGTCCCTTTGCTGTTTGGGGTATCCGACGCGTAATGAACGATGCCCAAATCAAACGGCAAATTCGTAAAGTTAATAAACTGTTGTTCTTGATACCGGTTATAATAGATAAATTCATACGCAGCGCTCATATAGGGACCTGCTTCCATCTCCACCGTCGTATATCCTTCTTTGTACCACGTATCCAATATCTTTTTGTTCTGGAGAAATGTTCCTTTGACCGTCACGGTTTTTTGCTCATCCATCACCGACCCCGTACAAAATATTTTGACAAAATCTGACGCCGTAAATGAATTTTTGAGAGCATAAATATTTTTTGTATGCTGGTCAAATATCGTCGTCGGGATCAAAATATCGCCGATATTAGCATTGAGTGTCGCAGCCTTTCCCATGATATAGACGCCCCGGACCATATCTACATTTTGCCCAATCTCTGTAAGAATCTGGTACGCCGCCCACCCAAGCGGGTAATCAATATTCACAATGACTGCATTACTTTTCGCCAAATGTTTAGTTGTCACGTCCAACCGGTCATCCAGAGAAATACCGGCCAAGCGCGAAAGCGGAATAATCTGCGTGTTGATATCCAGATAATGAAACGGCGCGACGGAAAGAACTCCCAACGACTGCTCCCGATTGTGCTTACGCTTTACAAAATCAGGATTGACTGCAGCATATTTCTTTGCAATGTAATACAAAAAATGCTCGCGGCTACCAGTGTATGTTCCGTTCTCAATTTGCTCCCAGAGAGAAATGAGCAATTCATTCTTTCCTTCATATAGATAGCGGGTCAATTCTTTTTCTTCCGTAACGACGAAACGGGTCAAAAGATTGACCAGAGAATGGGTATTACTGGAAACAAAATACACCGCGCGGCGGTACAATCGGAGGTCGTGTGCCATACTCGCGACATGGTCCCACCAGCGCTGTGTTGCCTTCGCATATTCAACATAGGAACCGGACAGCAGCGTCACAATCCAGTCAGCCCGCCGCTTCGATATATACTTCACGAGGGATGAATAATCTTTACCGCAAATTAACCGGATACGGTTAAGATCAGAAGAGGCAAATAGTTTTTCCATTCCATTCTCCGGATTCTTCAGACCAGCCAATGCGTCGTTCATTTTATTCCATTCAATCTGAAATGCCGTCAAAAGCGTGATGAGGTCGTCAACATCCGTAACAGATGCGATATACAGCGCAAGTGTCGCTTTTCCGTCAAACAGCATCTTTCGCCTTCTACCAGGGGCCTCCACTCTCTTCCATGTCCCGATACCGCTGTAGCCGTTTTTCTTAAACACGCTGTACGACTGACCAAGTATTATCGACTCCGTCCGCCAGATGCAAAAAGGCAACCGCAGGAGCGCGTACACAAATGCCGCCGCATCCACCTGCTTACCCCCTGCTTTCTCGTGGAGTACTGACTTCATAGCGATATGGGAATCCATGATTTTACTGATGTGAATCTTCCCCGAAGACTTAAGCAATGATCGATATGTCCGGATGTGCGTTTCAATCTCTTCAATGGTAAATGTGGTATTTCCCTGGTGCATAGCCTCTATTATACCCAACAGCGCTCTTTTGGTATACTTACGACATGAAGAAGGCGCTCATTCTCCATGCATGGTACAACAATCCGACGAGTCATTGGTATCCATGGCTAAAAGACGAACTGGAGAAGAAAAAATACACTGTATGCGTTCCGGAATTACCCACCATGAATACTGATCTGCCCGATATGAAAAAACAGCTTCGATCAATTGAAAACCTTCATATCATAGATCCCGATACAACGCTAATCGGTCATAGCCTCGGATGCTTATTGGCGTTAAGGGTTGCAGAAAAAATTGCATACAAAAAAATGATTCTCGTTGCCGGTTGGGATTTTGATGATGGCACAACTCCTGGACACAAATTATTTTGGCCAAACAAAATAGACCATGCAGCTATCAAAACCCATGTCAAAAAGATTTATTGTATCTCTTCTGACAACGACCCATACACACCCGCTACGCAAGTCGAAGATATGAGCAAGCGACTCAAGGGAGTGTTCATTCTCATCAAGGGTGCCGGTCATTTCGTAGAAAAAGATGGAATAACCTGCTTCCCGGAATTGCTTCCATTATTATGAAAAACAAGGGCATCCTTCTTATTCTTCTTTCCACAATCCTTTACAGTATTATGCCTGTCCTTATACGCATGCTGGGGGGCAACGGACTACCACCTATCGCACAAGTATTCCTTCGATATATCGTTGCTTGTATTGCTGCAGCCGTATACTTTTTCCGCCAAATATCGCACAACAGAATAATAATTCGGAAAAAAGATATCGTGCTTCTTTTAATTACAACCATATTTGGGTACGCGTTAACCAACCTATTCTATACCTACAGCATACTGAACACCCAGGTAAGCAACGCGCTCTTTCTTTTTTTTACGTTTGCCATCATTGCTCCCATCCTTGCCTTTATATTGTTGAAAGAAAAAATAAACGCGTTTAACGTTGTTGCATTAATCGCAACCGCTTTTGCGCTGGTTCTATTGTTTCAGCCCAATGCAATTCCCACCTGGAAAATCGGCGGAGTGTTTGCTATTCTTTCGGCTCTTGGACAAGCCGTATACCTCATAATACGAAAAAAACTTTCAAACTACTCAGCGGAATTTCTCATGTTCGCAAACACCCTCATGGGGGTTATTGTTCTGGGAGTCTTAAGTCTCATGATCGAACTACCTTTCTATTCCCAAGGAGGACTACAGAAGGTATCCGCTAACACATGGATTACGACGGTTCTTTTTGGCATAGACAATTTCTTCGCGTGGTTAGTGATGACGAAGGGGTTTGAATATGTTAAAGCTGCCACGGGAAGTATTTTACTTTTATCAGAACTTGTTGTTGGTATTCTTCTTGCGTTTGTCTTTTTTCGTGAAATACCGACATCTGCCACACTCATCGGCGGCTCTCTTATATTAGTATCGTCAGTCCTGGTTATCCTCAAAGGCGAAAATTAATATCTCGTTTACGTTTTCTTCGGAAGATTTTTGAAAATCCGCTTACGGAGATTAGCCGTTGTTTGCCTACCGTGTTCCTGTAAGGCTTCGATGTGCGCCAATGCGCTCTCCAACTTTTCAGCAGCGTTCCCAGTTATTTCATCTTTCTTATCTTCCAAGGAATCCAACATTTTCTCTTTGATTGATTCCCCTTCCCGTACCAATTCCTTACCCTTATTTTCCAGTTCTCCTATTTTTTCCTGCACGTCGTCTATGATATCTTCTCCTTTTTCCCGTATCAGTTTTCCTGTCTTTTTCCCTTCTTTGGTGCCCAAAAAGAAAATCGTCAACGCACCGATAAGTCCGCCAATAAAAAATCCCAACAAAAATTTTCCGTCCGTACGCTTTGCATCACTCATGGGCTCCTCCTTTGCGAAATGCGGAAAAGAAAGATAACCCCGCTTTAATACCGCTGACGATACCTGACATCCCAGCTACCCCATCGCTCACAGCCCCGGTCATTTTTCCGCCGTCTTCTAGCATTTTATTCATTTTTTGTATGGATATACGTACTTCTTTGAAGATATACCAAACCTGAACACCTAACGCAACCATTAGGCCAGTGAGGATAAAACTGATGACTATGATTGTTATCTGGACAGCATCCATGGGCAGAAAATACCAATAGAATATACTATAGTATTGCGTAAATCAGTCTGCATGTCAACGACAACTACGGCTGTTGAAATCCGACATTTCGCGTTACGGTCGTGATTTTTCCGAAGCGGCTTGTCGCAACAACGGTTATACGATTTACTCCTGATACGAGCGACAATTGATCAAAAAACCTCCCGTCGCTCCGAACCAATACACTCATACCGTTCACAGTAACCGTAGCATCCGGATCCGTACGCCCCAAAATATCAATTCTTTTCTCTTTGGCAACAGACTCACCCACTGGCTGCTCAATGATTAATTGAGGTGCCTGGTACAACCTCCGATACTGTAAACCAAAATAGAGAAAAAATACCACGCCAAATGAAGCAACCAGAAGAGCTAAAAATCTACCAGGCGTCAGGATAAACATTGGTTTATTGAGTGGCTCGGCCATTCCTTTCGGCAGCAAACTCGCCCGCGTTACATCCTCTGTCTGCCGCCGAAAAAAAGCAAGTACCGCAGCGCTGTCCAAACCCAAATAATCGCTGTAGTTTTTGACAAAACCTTTCGCATACCCCAAAGAGGGGAGCTTGGAAAAATCGTCAGCTTCCATCGCCTCTAAAAACTTCAACCTGATCTTTG
>JACREN010000019.1 GCA_016218255.1 Candidatus Gottesmanbacteria bacterium
ATGCTCGGAGGGCAAGATCCATCGATATTTCCGTTCCCTTCGCAACATCAATACCGAGCCTCTTCACCAAGCTCGACTTGTACAGCTTAAATGAATTACTTACATCATGTGTAGGAATTCCGGTTAATACCTGCGCTACCCAACAGATGAAACGGGAGAATATTGACTGAAGCAGGGGCCCTCCGCTTTTTTTTGCACCCTGCACGTACCGCGATCCAGAGACAATATCCCATCCTTCCTGCGCTTTTATATACAAAGCGTCAATATCTTCATAGCGGTCGCACCCGTCAGCCATTATCGGAAGCATATATTCCCCCTGCGCCTGTCTCAATCCAAGGGACAATGCAGCCGCAAATCCAGAACGTTCGGTCTTTTGCTTACGGATAAGCGTCACTTCCGGGTGACGGCGCGCAAAATCAGAAACAACCTGTTTTGTCCCATCTTTTCCATCGTCGTCATTTACGACGATAACCTCGTGCCGAACCCTTACATGCTTCCTAATGCCAGCAAGAACCGCACCAATCGTTTTTTCTTCATGTACGGCCGGGATAATAATGGATATTCGGGGTTTCATGGGGACACAGACAGATTTTTCCGCGTGGTTTGCGTGATATCTTCCAGGATGTGATTCTCTCCGTGATACTGCCATGCATACACGGATGCCTTCGGTATATTGAACGTTTTTACCGCCGCCGCAAGCTCACGTTCGCTCCAAAAATACCCGAACCCGCGACCATTTTTTTCTTTATACCCCTGGGCAACTGTGTCATAGAGAAATCCCTGATCCTGCGTAGTCAAAAATGATCCGTCATGAAAAAATTTCGGATCAATCTGTCCATTCATGCTGTAGTGAAGAAGAAGTACCTGACCCAAACCAGACTGGAACGGCACTGCCAATTCTTCTAGTCCATAATATCGAGTATCGCCCGTAACATAAAAAACGATCTTTTCCGGTAGCTTTGGGGCACTCGCCGTAATCGTCGAAATAATCCGCCTTCGCTCTTCTCCGACATCTTTTTGAAACGCTAAATCCTGACGGATTATCCGCATATGAACACCAATCAACAGGAATACGATAATAATGCCCATCAGGCGGTAGAATACTTTTTTTGAAGCAATGAACGACCCAAGCATCATGGCGCCGAGCAGTGCCGCAGCAGCAGCACCCGCATAATAATACCGCGGTTCCAGATACGCTTCACCCTTTCGGATGACAATGTATGGAAGAAAACTAAGCGAAAGAAAAAGCAGACTTCCGATGATAATTCCTCTCATGTTTCCCTTTGCTCTCTTTATCCATGCCAACGCTCCGATAAAGGTAATACATGATAAAACAACCGACAACGCATTACCCATGGTCACTTGCGATGCAAGGTCAAATGCAGTTGAGCCACTTTCGATACCGGAAAAAAATAATGACACCAATTGGTTCGTCCAAGCATACAAAATCTGTGAGGGAATAAACAATTGACTAACAGCAGAAATCGGATACAGCAATGTATTTGCAAGTAGTCCACTAAATCCGTTTCGTGCAGTGATCAGCACATTTGCTTCACCTGCCGGAGCAAATAATTCTTGCAGACGGACCATAACAATGATTACACCGTACACCAAAAAAAGGATATTCTCCCATATTGTTGTAGAGAATTTTCTGTTCTTAGCAAAGAAGTACCACAAGGGATAAAAACCAAACAAAAATAACCCTGTTTCTTTGAAAAAAAATGAAATCCATAAAAAAAGAAGTGATAAATGTTTCAAGAGCGGATTATTCCTCGCCATAAACTTGATGTATGCATATACAGACAACAAAACGAATAAAACGCTAACCGCGGATCCCGCAAATGTGCCGAACCATGAATAAGCCTGATGGGACACGCTATTGGTAAAAAATAATAATGACGCAAGCCATGCAACTGTTTTTCTCTTGGTCACTGCGTACGCGATAATGCCGACGAGAAACGTGTTTATGCTGTGCAGTACAAATGCAAGCGCCGCGTACCAAACGCTCGAAAGCCCAACGAGAGAAAAAAGCGCATACATGATAGCGCGCGCGCCGACGCGGTCATTAATAAGAAGTGTGAGCAGTGAATGGTCAAGCGTTATATATTTTATTCCTTCTGACAAGATAAAACCAAACGAATGCCATTCATCCTGCTGAAAATACATACCCGAAAAATCCCAAAATGTGATGACAGCGATAATGATAATAGACAAAATCCAGAAGATTTTTTTCATAGTTTCCGCAATTTTACGATTACGTCTACCGCATGCCACGGATCAATCCTAGCAAAAACAGCAGCAAGAATAGACGGAAAAGGATAGAAGCCTATACCCGGGGCCTCTTCGACACGAAAGCCATACCTTTCAAAAAGAGCAACAAATGACCGAAATGCCATAACTCTCGTGTGTCCGCGCATCTCTGCCAGATATGGCTTCGTCTTATGTTCTTTCCTGTGTTCCACCGCAAGTGGATGAAACCCTATGGAAAATCGATTACTGATATATGGCCCCGTGGATGGCTGCAAACCGACCAGGAGCGCCACGATATTATGCCAACTCGAAAGATTTTCTGTAGATATAACTGCAATCCCTCCCGGCTTGAGCACCCGGTATACTTCCGATACAAACGAATCCACTTCAAACAGATGCTCAATCACCTGAGTACCCGTAACGACATCAAACGTGTTAGTTGAAAAAGGAAATACGCCGTCCAGATCCGCTTTTTTCACCGCTATGCCATTCTTTTGTGCCTTGGCAATCTCCGAGTCAATAATATCTATACCCGATATCCTGGTCGTACCGATGGCACGGGCCATTTCCCGGGTAAATACCCCATCACCGCAGCCAAGATCAAGATACGTAGCATTCGCCTTCTTCGGCAATAACGAAAGCATCGCCTTATGGCGCATATAACCCAATTCATTTCCAATTTTTATGAAATAGTCCGCCACAAATTTCATCATATAGCGGGATTCGACAAACGCTTAAAAAACATCTCTATAAAAACACATCCGTAAACTATAATTGTTATGAACGATAATGCCGGATGAAGGAACCAGGAAATATTGCCAGATCTTTTATATTCACGCACAGCCTCAAAAAATGGACCAACGACAGAAATGTTATACAATACCGCAGCCGCAAAGCTTGATTTACGACTCTGGTCTACCCACGTGTCCTGGCCTTTCTGTTTACGCGTCAAAAACTTTCTTCCGATTTTTATCCGTTTTTTTATAAAATCTATAACTGATGTACAGTAATGATGATAAATTCCCACGTCTTTCACCCGGGCGTAAACGACAAAACCATGAGCAACCATAAGGGATATGTAATTCACCTCTTCAAATTTCGGTTTGTACTGGTTGATCGTTTTTATAAATTTTTTTCGCCACAGAAATCCGTTGGCACCAACTACCGGCGTATCACCCAATTTGAGATGATATACGGTATAACTTACGTGGTCTTCTTCCTTCATCACAGGGTGCAGCCTCCTGGCCAAAGGATCCGCAATATGAAGAAGCGTCACATATTGATTCATCAAGGGATCGCCTTTCCGTACATACCAGGGTGATTCCACACCAAATATTTTGCTGTCAGCCAAAAGTGGAGCAACCATCCTGACAAGCCAGTCGTTCTCAACCAGTTCATTGTCCGCATCAACCAACGCTATGATCTCGCCTTTAGCCGCCTGAATGCCAATACTTTTCCCACTTTCCGCATCGCGCGAAGCATTATAAAGCACTCTTGCGTGAAACTTTTTTGCAATCATTACCGTTCCATCTGCGGATCCACCGTCAATCACCAGTACTTCATATTTATTTTGCGGGTAATTTTGCTTATGTATGCTCTCTAAACACGCCGCAAGATACTTTTTTGCGTTCAATGTGGGAATGATGAAACTGACGAACGGATATGTCATACTGCGCGCATGATGCGTTTCATTATAGCACAGCGATACCGCCTTTTTTTCGGTATTCTGGCTATCCTATTTCTCACTGTCTATTCTTTCGGGCAGATACTGTCACTTTCATTCGGTTGGGATGACTATACGAATCTATACTACCTGGTTCACAATAAATCTTTTCAATATCCGTACTACGCTGACCAGCTTCGCGTACTTCCGCTGTTTCGTCTTTTTTCACTATCCCCCCAACCATACTATATCGTTTCCCTCACCTTATTTTTTCTGGATACACTTCTTGTCACTATTCTTACCTATCGCATAACGCTCCACTATAAAACCGCGTGGATCGCTGGTGCAATGTTTATCCTTCTCTCTGTTGGATCCGACGGGATGTATTATGCTATGGAAGGAATTCGCAATACACAATTTCTTTTTCTTCTTCTTTGCACACTTCTAATTCTCTATGAATACGGCCGTCACCGCCGCACGACGCTGTACATTCCTTTATATATCTTGTTTGTCATAACGACAACAATTTTTCCGTACCGCGCATTTTTTCTGCTTCCCCTTCTCGTCATTTACGGCCTGCCCGTTTTTAATCTTCGAATTCTTCCGTTTGTTCTCGCAGACGTTACCGTATTTGGCCTATTGCCCAAATGGCTTAGCCCACAAAGCTCAATGGGTCATATCCATCCACTGGACTTTTTAAATTCTTCTCTTCCGCACCTGCTCCAAAATTTCTTGTTTACCTTTCTCTATTCGCTAATCCCCAACACGCTGCCCGCACGATTTCCAGAGTGGCAACCGATAGCAGGAACGTATTTTCCTCCTATCGGCCTGATTCTTCTATTCTGTATCGTTTTTTTCCTCATCCGAAACCGATCGCGAAAACCCTATCGCTTTCTGTTGATGAATATCCTGTCAATAGCCGTTATTTCGTTTAGTTTTTCGCTTATCACAAATGAATATATGGACACCAACTATCGTTACCTCCTCGCAGTCCGCCCCTTTGTTGCAATGTTTCTTTCCGGCCTCTTGATATGCCGGACTCGCAAATGGATCATTTTTCTCATTATATTCCTCGTCACAATCCACGCACTTAAACATGTGGAATATCAAAATCAGGTCATCATCATGCGCGGCTCTTTTGCCAAAAAAGCAATCGCGACAATTCTTACTCATGTACCATCCATCCGAGGCAATACATTGTTTTTTTTGGACGCAAGCACAAATGAATTGCGTCACCGTTTTGGAGAAGCTGTACAAGTGGGTACGTTTCCCTCCGGGGCATCTCTGGCAACATACTACAAAACAACGTACGATAGGATAGAAATCACGGATTACGTGCACTGCGATGTTTTCGAAAGCATACTGAAATCTTGGAAGAATCAGCCCATAAACCTGTACTATTTTATTGCTACTGAAGATGGTATTTCACCGGGACCCAAAGAAAATTCCTATCAGCGCTGCAATCTCAATCCTGCATACTTTAACGGGGCTTCTGTGCAATAAAAGCAATATTTCCGCCGGGAAATGAAAACGGAATATGCGACAACCCAAGAATACTAAGCACTTTTTGTCCGACCTCCTTTACATATGAAGGGAAGCCGCTCATGCGCAACCAATAGGAAACCGGGTACGTATTTCTCAAATCAAATGCGTCCACGACGCCGAACTTATGATTTCGGAATAATTGTGCGAGCGTTTTTTTATTGAACAAATAAATGTGTTCTATGTCAAAAATCGGTGACCGCTCACCGAATAATTTCACTGACCACCCATCCGTGTCATGTACCACGACCATGACAAATCCCCCGGGTTTCAATATGCGAAACGCCTCCCGGACAAAAGAGTTAGGGTCTGTCATGTGATCCAGCGTATGGAAACAAAAAACAACATCAAATGTGTTATTTTTGAACTGATGAGGCTTAAAGATATCGCAGATAATGTGTTTTTGTACGGAAGCCGGAGCCTGTGCCACCATAGATTCGCCCGGCTCCACTCCCCACACTTTCGCACCTATACGGACACGGAGCTTCTCAAGAAAAAACGCATTCCCGCAACCAACTTCAAGTACTTTTGGCTGTTTCGGAATCTTTCTTCGAATCATCTCAAATGATGCCAAATAGGTCTCGGTAACGTATGTAATCTGTTCATCATACGTACAGATGCTTCTGTGATAAAACTTTGTGATTTCCGCTGGAGAAAAAATCGGATTGGAAAATATCAGTCCGCAGCGATCACATTTCACGAGGCGATAATGGACCTGATCCGGCACTCTTCGGGCAGAAAATGTAGCATGCGATATGCTTTTCAGGCCGAAAGTAGCAGGATATAGCTCCCGGGTATCCTGATTTTTTCCGCAAAGTGCGCACACCGTGGCAATCATGTTTCCCATTGTACCACAGCATGGTACAATCATGATCACAAAAATGTGATGAAAAAACACGCTATTCTTGTCACCGGGGCAGGTGGATTCATCGGCGCAAACCTCGTGCGCAAACTTATCAACGAGAAATACGACGTCCATGTCATTTGGAAAAAAACGACCAAGTCCTGGCGCCTCATAGATATACTCTTAAAACTTACACTGCATGAAATCGAGTTATCAGACCGCCCTGGCTTGATGCGCGTGATGCAAAAAATTCAGCCCTACGCGATTATTCATCTCGCTGCCCATGGCGCATACAGTTCGCAAACGGATATTGACCGTATGATACAAATAAATATCGAAGGCACACTGAATCTTTTATTAGCCAGTCGCGAGATCAACTATCAGGCCTTTATCAATACGGGAAGCTCTTCTGAATATGGACCAAACGACAAACCCATGAAAGAAACCGACGTTCTGAGACCAGCGAGTTTCTATGCAGCAACGAAAGCATCAGCTACATATATCTGTAAGGTATTTGCAGAACAATTCAACAAACCAGTTATCACGCTTCGGCCATTCTCCGTATACGGACCGTATGAAGAGCCCGGACGGTTCATTCCGACAGTTATGCAAGCATTACGCAAACAGACTCCCATTCAAATAACTCCTGGATCCCAACGGCGGGATTTTGTCTTTATCGACGATATCGTACAAGCATATCTTTGTGCAATTCAACAGGGCAAAAAAGTCTCTGGGCAGGTTTTTAACCTCGGTACGGGAATCGAATATACAAATGACGAAGTCGTCAATACACTTTTTAAAACAACAAACAAAAAAACGGTGATACAGAAAGGGGCATACCCAAAACGCATATGGGATACTGATCATTGGGCAGCAAATACATCACTTACCCATAAAAAACTCAAATGGAGATTTAAAACACCGCTTCACAAAGGCCTCGTTGCGACGTATCATTGGCTTGCCGCGAACAAACAGCATTATGAATAAAACCCAAATAATAGCCCGCGATATACGGAAGGACGTTCTTGACATGTGTTTCCACGCTCATGTTGGCCACATCGGACCAGCACTTTCTATCGTTGACATTCTCACTGTTCTCTATTTTGACACGTTGAAGGTCAATCCTTCTAATCCCACAAATCCTAACCGTGACCGGTTTATTTTAAGCAAAGGCCATGCTGCTGCAGCCCTATTTGCGGTGCTGTCTAAAAAAGGATATTTCTCATCAAAATTACTTATGACGTTCTGCATGCCCTCAGGCGCATTCGGCGATCACCCGGATTACAATCCAAAATTCGGCATAGAACTCACTACCGGCAGTCTTGGTCATGGCCTGTCTGTCGGTTCAGGCATGGCAATGGGGCTTCCTGCGTCAAAAATTTTTGTCCTCTTGTCAGATGCAGAACTCGATGAGGGAAGCGTATGGGAAGCGATCATGTTTGCAGGACATCATCATCTAAGCAACCTCACAATCATTATTGATGATAACGGCCAGCAGGCGTTTGGAAAAACATGCGACGTGCTGGATACCCGTCCGCTTGACAAAAAATTGCCTACATTTGGCTGGCAGGTTAGCACGGTCAACGGCCATGACCATAAGGCATTACACAGCGCACTGACTAAATCACATCCCAGACATCCGCATTGTATTATTGCAAAAACTGTATGTGGCTATGGCGTATCATTCATGGAACACAAAATCGAGTGGCACTACTTTCCTATGAACGGTCAACAACATACACAGGCACTCAAGGAGATTCAGTCAATCTGACTATGCGGTACGCATTTATAAAATCTTTACTTCATGAAGCGGAAAAAAATGACCGCATCATGCTTCTTACCGGAGATTTGGGCTTTACTGTATTTGAGGAATTCAGAGAACGCTATCCGAGACAGTTTCTCAATGTTGGCGTCGCGGAGCAAAACCTTATGGGTATCGCTACAGGCCTGGCACTTTCCGGAAAAATTGTTTTTGCCTACAGTATCGCAACATTTGCAACCATGCGGCCATTAGAGCAAATCCGCCTGGATATCGCAAGTCATAACGCTCCGATAATTATCGTAGGAACCGGAGCCGGCTTTTCTTACGGCCACGCATCGATATCACATCACGCCATGGAAGATATTGCCCTTATGCGCGTCATTCCAGGCATGACGGTCATTTGCCCTGCAGATCCTACGGAAGCCTCATGGGCCACCCGTCAGGCCATAAAAATTAACCGTCCCGTTTACCTGCGCCTTGGGATGAAAGGAGAACCGAATCTCTATGAGAGTCACACAAAATTGACTATTGGGAAAGGCAGTATTCTGCGTAAAGGAAAAGGTGTTGCTCTTATTGCTACCGGCAATATCGTGGGAAATACACTTCAGGCAGCCACTCTTCTTGCTCACGAACATATCAATCCCACGGTTGTGAGCATGCACACCATAAAACCATTAGATGCAACGCTTATCACATCTATTATCGATACGCATAAAACTATCATAACCATAGAAGAACACAGTGTGATCGGTGGTTTAGGAAGTGCAGTAGCAGAGATCATCGCAGAACAGCAATCTTCACCGAAATTCAGGAGGCTTGGTATACCCGACCGATTCATGTCAAAGATCGGCTCACAGCAATATCTTCGTGACCTCGTCGGGCTTAGCCCGAAAAAAATCGCAGCAGCAGTAAAAAAACTCATATGACAAATCTTTCTCTTGTTCTCCCTGTTCATAATCAAGCTGATATCATTGAACCGGTATATCGAGATATTCGTAAAACACTACAAAAAATTCATATAACCTATGAGTGTATCCTTGTGGAAAATGGCTCAACTGACGAATCAAAAAATGCAGTCTTCCTCCTAGCAAAAAAATATCCCCACACGAAAGCATTGACCGCACCGATTGGCTACGGCAGTGCTGTGATTGCCGGATTACATAAAGCAAAAGGAGTGTATGTGTGCTATATGCCATCGGACGGACAAATCGATTTGTCCGTCTTGCCCCGTCTTTGGGGCGCCATTAACTCGCGAACATGGGATATGGTGAAGGTTCACCGGACCACGCGTGAAACAGTCGGCCGTTATGTATTTTCATGGTGCCTATCACATCTGGTCGCAACCCTCTTTGGTATTCCAGCATTGGATCTCAACGGCAGCCCAAGAATATTTTTGCGAACGAAGCTCACGCGATTAGCGCTTTCACATAAAGATTCATTTATTGATATCGAATTTGCCGTCAAAGCGCACCGCCTAAATTGGAAAATCAAAGAATTTCCTATGCGAACATTGCCGCGCTTCGGCGGTACGTCCACACGGAGCTGGAGAACGTTTGTGGAATTCTTTAGTAATATCTGGCGCTATCGGATCAGTGATGAACTGTCCAGTTGGGAACAATCATGACCAATCGCATATTTATAGATCGAGCCGCAGGAGGCACACTTCAGTTGTTTTTCGAAGGGCTTTCCGTATTTAGCGCAACTGTTTGTTCCGCACGATTCTAGCCCTGCAGCATACTGCTCCTCAGAAATTGCCGCCCCGCATCCACCAGTGCATACATATATCGGTATATCCATATATCTGTACTGTAAAATATTCTCCCGAACAAATCAACGGCAGTATTGACTCAAAAATAACCTGCATTGCGCTTTAACATACATAAGCATGGATTTTGTTATACCGGGATATACTCCAATCCAAAATCCATCATTCATAATTTTATCTGAGGAATCAAGATTGCCGACGACGCGAATATCTGAACGGCCAATATACGCAGGGTGCTTCAAAAGATTACCCGCAAACAAGCTTCGGGTTGCAATTCCTTTTTCTTCCAAAAATTTCACAAATTCTAATCTCGAAAACGGTGCGCCTTCACGGATCACAAGCATAAATCCGAACCAACAAGGATCCGCTTCGCTCTCCCATTCAGGCAACACAAAATACTTTGTATACTGTGTAAAAAAGTTGTAAAGATCCGAAAAATTCTGCTTTCGCTTTTTGACAAAAGACGGTAATCGCTTCAATTGAGCAACGCCTATAGCCGCTTGAAAATCTGTAAGCTTCATGTTGTACCCTATCTGGGTATATATATATTTATGGTCATACCCATATGGGAGTCCACCCATTTTCCATCCAAACCGCTTGCGGCAGGTATTATCACAACCGGTGTCACACCAGCAATCCCGCCCCCAATCCCGAAATTGTCGTATCGCCCGATGGATAAGCGGATTATTAGTTACAACCGCGCCTCCCTCTCCCATCGTGATCTGATGCGCAGGATAAAAACTAAATGTTGCCACATGACCGAATGTTCCGGCAAGCTTCCCTCCATAGGTCGATCCCAATGCATCGCAACAGTCTTCTATAAACCAAAGGTTATGTTTTTTCACGATTTCCATAATATAGTGAAGTGGCAACGGGTTTCCCAGCGTATGTGCCATCATGATTGCCCGAGTCTTTTTTGTTATTGCTTTTTTAATAGCAGATACCGTAGCGTTTTTTGTACCGATATTATTATCGATAAATACTGCAGTCAACCGGTTTTGGACGATTGGATTGACGGTCGTCGGAAATCCAGTAGCGGTCGTTATTACTTCATCACCCGGTTTCAAAGCTAACTTACCGAACACTGATGACGTTAAGGAAGACAATGCAATAAGATTTGCCGACGATCCGGAATTTACAAGACTCACATACCGGACACTCAAATATGACCGGAAATCTTTTTCGAACTGCTTCGCAAACCTTCCTTCTGTCCACCATCCGTCACGTGCTGCAGCAATGGCGTTATCTATCTCCGAACGACCAAACACTTTTCCTGAAACCGGTACAGTAATAAGTTTCATAAATAGGATAATGCCCTTGATATTCGATTAACACCTTCTTCAATATCTCTTACCTTCGCAGCGTATGATATACGAATATATCCTTGACCATTATTACCAAACGCGGTTCCGGGAAGAACGGCAACTCCTGCTTTCGACAGCACGTATGAAGCAAATTTTTCTGATGTCATACCAAAGGAAGAAACATCCGGAAATACGTAAAATGCGCCGTCCGGAACCTGGCAGCGTATCCCAGAAATTCTATTCAACTTCCGTACTATAATATCTCGGCGTTCATGGAATTCGCCAACCATACGCTTGCTTGCTCTTTGAGAACCCGTCAATGCCGCTATCCCAGCCTCTTGTACAAAAGATGCCGTGCATCCGACCAAATGCGTCAACAGATAGTCAATTCGGTCGATCATTGTATCAGGCACCACCATATAACCCAGCCTCCATCCTGTCATCGCATATGTCTTAGAAAATCCATCTACGATAATGGTCTGGCGTTTCATCTTTGGTAAACTGTATATACTAGCATACGGCACGCTACCATAGAGCATCCGGCTGTACATCTCATCAGTCACCACCCACGCATCCGTGTGCTTAACCATTGATGCAATTTCCTCTATATCACTTTTTGGTATAACGCCCCCGGTCGGATTACTGGGCGAGTTAAGAACAACTACGCGTGTACGCTTGGAAAACCGCTTTCTGAAAACGCTCATATCAAAACTAAAATGGTTGGCCGCAACCAGAGGAACTGGGACGGCAATACCACCAAAAAAATCAATAAGCGTTCGATACGTGGGAAATCCAGGATCAGGATACATCACTTCATCACCCGGAGAAATCGTAGCTGCAAAAGCAGCAAATATCGCCGTCTTTCCGCTTGGCGTTACCGCAACCTGGCCGCGTGTTGTTTCAATGCCATGCGTTTTCGTAATGAATCTGGCAATCACATCACGGAGCTCAACTATACCAAGCGGTGATGTATATTTCGTTTTACCTGCTCTCAGTGCTGCGATACCCGAATTCGTAATATGAACCGGCGTAGCAAAATCTGGCTGACCGATTTCAAAATGAATGATCGATTTCCCTCTCCGCTCCAATTCCTGCGCACGGGAAAGCACAGCGTATGCGCCTTCAGCGGCAAGCAGCGACATGCGGTCCGCAAGTTTCATATCAGAATATTCTTCAGAAATTCATCTCTCGGCAACTCCGGAGAAAGCTCTTCTATCGGCTTCCCGAATTCCAGTTTTGGAATTATTTTTGCATCATCAGGCACCAATACATCGCAGATAACTGCACGTTTTTGCCGCAACACATGGATGATTTTCTGTTTCATCTCCCGGTGATTCTTTATTGTCGCTGTGGCAAGTCCATAGGCTTTCGCAATTTTTATAAAATCCGGTACTCCATAGCCACTCCGTGGCGTCGTTGCTTCATATCTTCCGTTAAAATATACATCCTGAAATTGCTTGATAATGCCATAGGAATGATTATTGAGAATAAATATTTTTACAGGAATTCCATAGTGTACCAGTGTCTCCAGTTCCTGAATGTTCATCTGAAGCCCCCCGTCACCGATAATACATATAATCTCTTTCTTGCCGCATGCCATAGATGCACCGATAGCTGCGGGAAGCGCATATGCCATAGGTGAATTCCCCATCGCAGAAAACAACCGTTGACCGCGGCGCACATGAAATGCTTGGATGGTCCAGGAAAGATTTGCCCCGCAATCCGTTACTGTAATCGCATTTTTCCCTAATGCATAAGAAAGCATTTCAATGAAAACATATGGATCTACTTTTTGTTTCCGCTTCCGCCACTTGGGAAGTATTGCCGGGTAATGAATTTTCCATTTCTGTGTTTGCTCTATCCAGTTTTTTCTATCAGCCATCCGTGATTTTGTTGACGCCGCCATAAACTCGGGAAGCACATTTCTCAGATCCGCACATATGCCGATATCCGGCGTCAATCCACGGTTTTTATAAAGCTCCGCCCGGTCGATATCGACCACAATTTTTTTTGCTGCTCTACCGAATGTTTGTGGTTTGCCGCCGGTGATCCGAGTATCCAATCTCGAGCCAAAGGATAGAATACAGTCACTATTTTGTATAGTAAAATTTGCCGCCCGGCTTCCGTACACGCCAATTTGACCTATATACAACGGATGATCATGGTGAAGCACGTCTATACCGCTCCAAGTCGCAACGACGGGAATCCCAAGCTTGTCCACGAATTCTTCAAATATTTCAATCTGGTCGCTATAACGCACGCCACCACCTGCAATGATGACCGGACGCCTCGCGCAAGACAGCAATGTCATAGCTTTGGTTACGTTTTTTCTAATTTCTGCACCTGAATCAACATTCTCGCGCAATTGATCCGGATTGAAAGAAAGCAACCGGTTCGGGTCGATATCCGCCTGCTGTATATCCAGAGGAATATCAATAAGTATTGGTCCCGGTCTTCCTGAGGTAGCTATTACGAACGCTTTTTCCAAAATATACCGAATCTGTTTTGGATCTTTTACTCGCTTGGCAAATTTTGTAATCGGTGCCACAATTGCAGCAATATCCGTTTCCTGAAACCCAACCTGTCGCACCTTTCGTCCTTGCTTAGATTCAAAAGTATTGACTTGTCCGGTAATATAAAAAACAGGCGTCGAGTCAAAGAATGCGCAAGCTATTCCGGTTATGAGATTTGTCATGCCCGGCCCGCTTGTGGCCATGGCAGCACCCAATTTCTTCGTCATGCGGCTATATGCCTCCGCAGCCATCGCACCTGCTTGTTCATGCTGAACACAAAAATACTCAATATTTTTTGCTTCAGCAAGCGAATTTACCATGTGCACGGATGCCCCACCGATAACCTGAAACACATGTCGCACACCGTGACCCGCTAAAAAAGAAACGACGTAATCAGAAAGTTTCACAAGTGAGACAGATTATAATCGAAGAATTTTGGGAAAGCAAAAAAATCAATTCGGGTGGATTATAATCGGTGGAACGACCTCATGGCATAACGTCTTAAGCTCTGCCATTTCTGTCTCCGAGGAAAAAATTAGCGTTCTATCCCCACTATCTCCCTCGCCGACATCATATTTAGCGCGACCTTGGAGAGAACTAAACTCAGATTCCTTTTGTTGAAGCAGTTGAGCAATTTCGTCTAAAGATAACGTAAGGGAATTATTTATTTCAAAGAATGTCGCCATATTACCGCAATACTATCACCGTTTTACAATCCTGTCCACAATATACATGGGCCGGGATTTGGTTTCCTCAACAATAACCTGGATATACTTACCCACCATGCTCAATGCAAGCAACTGGATGCCACCGAAGAGAACGATAACCGTAATAAGCATCACAAATTCACTTGCGGGATTCCTTAACACAAATGCATTGGTCAGCTGCCACAAAAAAAACAAAAATGAAACAGCAACAATAATAAGCCCTGCATAGATGATAAGATCCAGCGGCAGATACGAAAAACCAAAAAAACTGCGCTCCGCATGTTTAAAATAATCAAGCAAATGATATGAACTCTTACCGCGGACACGACGTTTCCGCTCGTACTTAATGTATGCAGTACGAAATCCAACCCAGGCGCGGAGACCACGGAAAAACCGGTACTTTTCGGGAAACAGTTTAAGCGCACGCAGTACTTTTCTGTCTATAAGGCAAAATGCCCCAGCATTAACCGGTATATCAACCGTAGAAATAAACCTAAAAAATCGGTAAAAAAGCTTGCGTAGCAAACCCATAGGAAAAATGTCCTCTGTTTTTGTATATACACCCACAACAGTATGAAACCCTTCCTCCCACTTTCGTATAAAACCCGGAATCAAATCTGCTGGGTCTTGCATATCGCTGTGATAAATGATGACAGCATCTCCATCAGCATGATCCATCGCGGCTTCGCCCGATGCCTCGGGACCAAAATTGCGAGAAAGGAATACACCTTTTACCCGCGGATCTTTTTTTACTAACGACTCAATACATCCCCTTGTATTATCAATACTACAGTTATCAACAAAGACAAATTCAAACGCATACCGCGAGAATGGCTTAAGTACGCCCAGAAGCTCCCTATATGCGGGAAGCACATTTTCCTCTTCGTTATAGCACGGTAGACAGATAGATATTATTTTCATGGATTAGTTTGCCTGACGGACAGGAGTTCCTGCTCATTTCTCGTGGTAAAATCTATGACTAATTGAAAAACAGCCGCATCTCCCGGGGAAACGCTGTCCAGCATATTCTGAAAAATGTCCCGGTGACGCACAACAGCCCGTTGTATTTCCATATCGAGCTCCGCGGAAATGGGCGTATGTCGCCATACCGCCCATTTGTAATCCGTTACCAACAACGTGAAATAGTGTTCTGCTTTGAGAACGGTTTCTTTCGCCAGGCGAATATTTCCCTTTTCAAAAAGCGCCTTACTCGCATGTACCCCCCGATCAGAGAGAATCAGATAATATTCAATTCTTCTCGCGGGGTCAAAAATCAATCTCAACATCAATCTGTCTCTCAACACCGTTACCGGATATAACGGATGATCCGGCAAAATATCCATTTGTGCAAGAGGGAACCAATGCAACCGAACGAATAATCCTATGACCATAAACAGAAGCACGGCAATGGCAAATTTCATAATAATTGTTTCTTTAAACGCTCTTTCAACGCAGTGGTAGAAATTCTTTTTGTATATCGCACGTAGACCATACGGATGCGGTGCGTTTTCAGAAATTGCGTGGAAATACTCAACTGCCTTAAAAGCGCATCCCCTTTCCAGTCATCGCCATGAAGGATAAAATCCGGCATATTACGAAGTATACATGGCTTAGAATCCGCGCCCCCTTCATTTACGTCAACGATATCCACATACCGACAGGCTTTCACTACTGCCATACGCTCTGCAAGAGACATAACCGGCAGTTTTCCTTTATAGTGAAGCACAAACGCGTCGGTGTTAAGCGCCACAATCACAATATCCGCAATTTTTTTTGCCCGTCTCAAAAGACGTACATGACCCTCATGAAACAGATCAAACGTCCCGCCGACGTACACTTTTGTCAATTTCTTTTTCATTTTCCGTCCATTTTACCACAAATAAAAAAATAGATTTAAAGACAAAAAATACCCCCACTAGCAGGGTACCAAGCCAGGCTGCTCCGCGAGGCATCTCCAGTCTATTTTTGTACGTAGAAAATAATCGTTGATAATCAGGAAAGATTTTTCTTAACACGGAAACAGTTGAAGAAGCGCTGTGTACCCGAAATGAACTCAACACGCGAGCGAGATAATACCCATCGCTATTGAGTAAAATCTGTATCCAAAAATCTATATCGCCCATATGCACATACTGCGGGTTATACCGAAGTTTCCGTTTCCGTACGAACGAATTTCTGATCATCACAGTGGTCGGTTCACCGATGAAATTACGCCCATGTGCTACCATTCTACGAACCAGGTCCTTCCCCGCGATTCTGGTATCGCGCGAGAAAAAACGCCGGGTAAATACGGGCTTTCCGTTTGCATTCACGATGGCCGACGCACCATAGACAAGTCCCACTTCAGGATACCGATTCAAAACCTCCACCTGCTTTTTTAGGCAGTCTGCTTGCAGCAAATCATCCGCACATAATATCTTCACATAGGGAGACGTCGCAATTGAAAGGCATCGGTTCATATTATTGAACATGCCTATGTTACGTGTATTTTTATGAATTCTAATCCTTGAATCTTTTATGTGTGAAACAATATCAAGCGTGTTGTCCGTTGACGCATTATCTATAATATGAAGGACAAAATTTGTATATGACTGACACAAGACGCTGCGTACACTCTTCTCAATAAATCGCTCCGCGTTATAACATGGGATACAGACGCTGACCCGTAATTTCTTCATGAGCGCTTACCCCTAATATGTTCAGTTGTATACGCGAGCCCCGCCCGAATAAAAAAATACAAATGAAAAAATACAAGAAGATTCCATACCCGGACATCATCAAGTCTCAAACCTTCGGGATGCAACCGAAGATTCACCCATAAACCTTTTATGGTCAAAGTCGATAACGAGAACATAAGATACATTCTGCTTTTACTGTCTTTCTTCACATAAGCCAGCATAACAAGAAGTAAAGAAAAAGAATAATACAAACGGTAGATAAAGCTGCTCTGTGGGATCAGATTCACCGCTGCGACTGCCAGAGCTGAGTACAAAAAAATATTTTGGTGTTCGCCAAGCATTCTCGCGTCATGAAATAACCTAACGAACCACTGTTTCCCGTCTTTTGAAAAAAACGGCAAAACAAAAACGCCAGAAATATAAATCCAGGAAATAAAAAAAATACTATTCGCATTCGATGCATCAGATATACACGTTCGTGATGCCACGCATGGGACGAACCACGTCGCGAGTGCCTGAGCAGAATGATTGTATGAGAGATGTTGGATTTGATCAAAATCCCTAGCCGCACCTGCCACCCAGGCAGTCGTCACGGTAAATAGATCCCACATGGTTGTTTTGGCCCCATACGCCTGCGGCAGATATGAAACGAGCAAAAATGCAAAAATTCCCACTCCAACCGCGACCCTGCGTCGGAATACGATGAAAATCGTACTCAATGTAACGGGCAACAAAAATATCTTCGCATTGGTCAAAACTCCTGCTAGTACTCCAACGAGCAAGCTTAACCTTCTAACGCTCTCACGATCGCGCCTTTCTCGTGATTGTATCGCCGCATATGTCATGATCCCCACAAAAGAAGTCCAAAGGATATCGGGATTACCCCGCTCCATTCCAAAACTCCCCGTCACACCAAGTAAAAAGGCAAAATAGAGTATATACATCGCCCATCGAATCTCCGGCACACGATCTCGGCTGATTAACCAAATAAAAGCCAAGTACATAGTGATCGAGGCCATAACAAAAAATGCATACAGCCATCGGAAACATATCGGAGTATCTGACAGGCATTGTCCAAATATCGGTCCAACGCGAGATAAAATCGTACCGAAAAGTAGTGCATTTGCCGACCCGTATGATGCCCCATCAGGGGTATAGTAAAACTTTCCCATAAGAAGTTGTATGGAAGGACGGTAAACACCGGTCAAAAAATCCCGCGCCGTGTGTTCCCGGTAAAATATGCGCTCAGGCGACACGATGGTTTGAGAAGAATCAAAATAAGAAATCGTTAGACGCGAAAATAGAACGGCGCCAAGGAGAAAAACCGAAATTCCGAGAAAATCCACATGCCAATCGGATACACAACGCCTGCCAA
>JACREN010000020.1 GCA_016218255.1 Candidatus Gottesmanbacteria bacterium
AACCTCCCGTCGCTCCGAACCAATACACTCATACCGTTCACAGTAACCGTAGCATCCGGATCCGTACGCCCCAAAATATCAATTCTTTTCTCTTTGGCAACAGACTCGCCCACTGGCTGCTCAATGATTAATTGAGGCGCCTGGTACAACCTCCGATACTGTAAACCAAAATAGAGAAAAAATACTACGCCAAATGAAGCAACCAGAAGAGCTAAAAATCTACCAGGCGTCAGGATAAACATTGGTTTATTGAGTGGCTCGGCCATTCCTTTCGGCAGCAAACTCGCCCGCGTTACGTCCTCTGTCTGCCGCCGGAAAAAAGCAAGTACCGCAGTGCTGTCCAAACCCAAATAATCGCTGTAGTTTTTGACAAAACCTTTCGCATACCCCAAAGAGGGGAGCTTGGAAAAATCGTCAGCTTCCATCGCCTCTAAAAACTTCAACCTGATCTTTGTGGACTGTTCAACTGTCTCCAGGGAAATTTTTTTGGCCAGTCTCGCTTCTCTAAGTATCGCTCCTGCTGTTTTCATGCAATCTAACTGCTCTGTTGTTGTGCGGCTAAATATTCATCTGCATTTTTCACGAGCACATCCCGCGGTTTACTTCCTTCTCCGGGTCCAATAATACCTGCTTCTTCAAGTTGATCCAATATGCGCGCTGCACGCGCGTAACCTACGGAAAGCCTCCGCTGGAGCAGCGAAGCGGATGCTTTATCATGCTGACAGATTAATCGCAGCGCGTCCTCAAAAAATGCATCTTTCCCATCAGTTCCTGTCCCTCCGCCACCACCAAATTTCTTCATACTGGTCAGCGGTTGAGTCGTTACCTCTTCTGTATATTGCACCTGCACCTGTTGTTTTTTGAAAAATTCTACCACCTTGGCGACTTCCTGATCAGACACAAACGTCCCCTGAATACGCGTCGGCTTCGCCTGATCCGGCGGTATATACAACATATCCCCACGTCCGAGCAATTTCTCTGCTCCTGGCATATCCAATACCACGCGTGAATCGATCATAGAAGATACGTTAAATGCGATACGCGACGGAACATTTGCTTTTATAAGACCGGTAATCACATCCACGCTAGGACGCTGTGTCGCCAATACCAAATGGATACCAG
The DNA here is from genome assembly GCA_016218255.1 of Candidatus Gottesmanbacteria bacterium. Taxonomy (GTDB): domain Bacteria; phylum Patescibacteriota; class Microgenomatia; order UBA10105; family UBA927; genus JACREN01. The sequence goes on from JACREN010000020.1 coordinate 1,123, forward strand.
TCGCCCGCGCCATCTGAGCAAGCCTACAAATTGTATCCTCCACTTCCACCGGGGCATACGCCATAAGATCCGCCAATTCGTCAATGAGAATAATGATATACGGCATGGCCTGAAAACCGGACAACTCATTGAAACCGTCAATATTGCGTACTCCGACTTCGGCAAACTGCTTATACCGGTGTTCCATCTCATTTGTCGCCCAACGGAGGGCAGAAAGTATCTTGTCTGGTTCAACAATAACCGGAGTCAATAGATGAGGAATGCCGTTATATCCGGTAAGTTCAACGCGCTTAGGATCAACCATAATCAGACGGACTTCGCTCGGAGAGTTACGGAAAAGAAGGGAACAAATCCAAGCATTGATGAGCACCGACTTCCCCGACCCCGTTGTGCCGGCTACAAGCACATGCGGCATTTTGGCAATATCAGCAATGAGCGGATTACCAGAAACATCCAAGCCCAACGCTACAGCAAGCCTGCTCTTTGCCTTTCGCAAAACCGGAGACTCCAGCATCCGCTTAAGCGTGACAAATTCCAAGCCTCTATTTGGAATCTCAATACCCACCAAGTCTCTTCCGGGTATCGGCGCTTCTATGCGCACCTGTCCCGTGGGAGCAGCTAACGCAAGCGCTAAATCACTTGATAACGACGTAATTTTGGAGACCTTGGTTCCGAGTGGAATCTTAAGCGCATATTGTGTTACTGCAGGGCCGGTATTCACCTCTGCAACTTTTGCCCCGATACCAAAACTTTCCAGTGTCTTCTCGATCACGTCAGCATTTTTCCGCATATCACCGCGGTCAGCTTTTTGCCCGGGCCCTTCAGAAAGCAATGTTATAGGAGGGTACTCCCATACGCCGCCAGCCTCCCCTGGTTTTGTCGTCAACGGGCTCATTTTAACAGAATGAGAATTTCCTTCGTCCGCCGGCACAGCCGGACCTGCCTTTCCCGGCACAGGAGGGGGGGTCATTGGTTCCTTTATTTTCATAGGTGCTTTCGGTTCACCGACAAACAATGATTTTTGCCTCGGCGCGAATATATTTTGTCCGATTTGACCCATCCATTCACCTATTGTAGAAAAACCCAATAACAACAGGTTCACAAATCGGTCCAATGAAGTGTTGAGAAGTACGATTACCCCTATCATGAAAATACTCAAATAGACGAACACCGCACCCTCTGCAGAAAGTGCTCCGGCAGCAGCGTTCCAAAACATTTCTCCCGCAATACCAGCTTGCGTCAACCCCAATAGACTCAATAAGATAATCCCAAATCCTAATGGCACGTTGGGCCTGCCGATATCCGATCTAATCTTAAAAAACAGAAAACTCAGAAGCACCAAAAACGGAGGCAACAGATACATGATCCAACCGACATGATTCATGAGTTCGTCACGCAAAGCAGTGAGAAGAGAGCCTTCACCAAAAAACGACGAAGTGATCGTCGCGGCAAACAACCAAAGCCAAATAGCTCCAACCGTAAATACCGTTTGTTTTTTTAATTTCAACGAAAACGGATTACGGCGCTTATACTTACGTTTATTCCCCCATTTCATGATACAAACTAGTATAAAGAGATTAGTCGCCGTATTCAACTCGAGAAGCGATTCGTGATATAATAGACGAACTGGCACAAAGCCGGTTTTTTGTTTCTATGGATATCCGGAATATCGCAATTATCGCCCACGTCGATCACGGCAAAACTACGCTCGTGGACGGCATGCTGAAACAAACCCACACATTCCGCGATAACGAGGCAGAAATGACACAAACGACAATCCTCGATAATAATGATCTTGAACGGGAAAAGGGCATCACCATACTTGCAAAAAATACCGCAGTCCTTTACAAAAAAACAAAAATAAACATCATAGATACACCAGGACACGCCGATTTCAGCGGAGAAGTCGAACGCGTAATCAATATGGCCGATGGAGCGCTCCTTATTGTTGATGCGGCAGAAGGACCACTCCCACAGACCCAATTCGTTCTCCAAAAGGCCCTAGAACACAACCTAAAACTTATCGTCGTCATCAATAAAATCGACCGAAAAGATGCCCGTCCCGATGAAGTGCTCCATGAAACAGAAGAATTATTTCTGCATCTAGCCCATCATGAAGGACATCTTAACTTTCCGGTTCTGTACGCCATCGGACGAGAAGGCAAAGCATGGAATACATACCCAAAAAATATGGATGAACCAGCGACTCTCGAGCCGCTTTTTGAAGAAATAATTACATCAGTTCCCGAACCTAGAACTTTTGGCGATAAACCGTTTAAGATGCTCGTTTCTACGCTTGATTTTGATACCTATAAAGGAAGCTACGCCATCGGAAAGGTCACTCAGGGCACCGTAAAATCTGGACAATCAGTGGTACTTCTGAATGAGAATACGCCAACGGGAACATTTCGAGCTGAGCAGGTATTTACTAGTGTCGGACTCAAGAGAGAAGAAACCGCCCAGTCGGCACCAGGAGATATAATCGCCATTACAGGAATTCCCGATGTTGCGATAGGTCAAACAATCGCAGATCCCACTGACCCAACCGGATATCCAATGATAAAAATAGAGGACCCAACGTTAAAAATTCTCGTCTCCGCCAACACTTCTCCGTTTGCCGGTCGCGAAGGAAAATTTTGTACTGCACGCCAAATCCATACGCGCCTGTTAAAAGAAAAACAAACAAATATCGGAATAAAAATATCAGAAAATCCGGAGGGAACCGGGTTTATCGTTGCCGGCCGGGGAGAACTGCATCTGGCGGTACTTCTTGAAAACCTACGGCGTGAGGGATATGAAATGCAGGTGGGTAAACCAGAGGTCATCTTTCAAGAAATTGACGGCGTTACGAAAGAACCATTCGAAGAAATTACCATTGAAATCGATAACGCGTATGTAGGAGTAATCACCGAGGAATTAGGCAGACGCAAAGCGGAATTGCTTGATACTCATACAAGCGACCGCGGTATTACCAAAATGGTCTATAAGGTAAGCAGCCGGAACCTTCTCGGTTTCCGCGGAGATATATTAACAAAAACCCGCGGCAACGGCCTGTTTGCTACACGCTTCATCGGATATTTTCCCATGTCTCCTCACATTTCAAAACTCAGAAATGGAGTACTCATATCAATAGAAAACGGCAAGTCGTCCGGCTATGCGCTCACAACAGTCCAGGAACGCGGAAAAGCGTTTATCGGCCCAGGTATCCCGGTCTATCAGGGAATGATCATCGGCATCAACAACAGACAGGAAGATATAGAAATCAATGTGTGCAAAACCAAAAAATTAACGAATATCCATTCAGCGAATGCAGACGTTGCCATCCAACTTGATCCGCCGGTTGTGTATAGTCTCGAACAGTGTCTCGATTTTATCGAGGAAGATGAGCTTTTGGAAATCACACCGCTCTCATTACGTCTCCGTAAAAAATATTTAGCGAAAATTGACCGCGTTCGTGCCGACCGATCCCAAAAATAATCTAAACCTCGACGATCACCGGAACTATGAGGGGACTTCGGCCCGTTTCCGTAAGAAGAAATCGACCAAGATTTTCCTCAACTTGTTTCCGCATAAACTGCCAATCGATAATTCTGCCTTTCTTTAATCGTAATGACTGAGAAACGATTCTCTTTCCTTCCTTTAGGAGACCACCGGACTCTTTCATATAAATAAATCCTCGCGATATTATCTCCGGCTCTGCGGTTACCCGTCCGGTAGACTGCTCCACCGGAACCACAACAACGACGATGCCTTCAGTTGCAATCGTCTGCCGATCCCGAAGCACGACATTGCCCACGTCTCCGATTCCCAAGCCATCGATCATTACATTCTCTAGTGCTACTGTTTCTGCGATTCGAGGTCTCCCTTGACCCGTAAATTCCAAAACTTCTCCTTCTTCTGGAATCAGAATATCCTGTTTTTCATATCCGAGCTCCATCGCAAGCCTGCGGTACTGCATCATGTGCCGATATGTGCCTCCCATAGGCATGACGAACTTTGGACCTACCGCAGACAGCATAAGCATCTGATCTCCTTGACTTCCATGACCGGACACATGCAAATCCTCCATAATGTCCGAATACGACACGCGAGCACCTTTACGATATAACTGTTCAATAAGATTGCCGACATTATGCTCGTTTCCCGGTATGGGATCAGCCGAAAAAACCACAGTGTCTCCTTCTTCTATACGCACAAACTTATGACCATCATTGGCGATGCGCGAAAGAGCAGATTCCGGTTGTCCTTGGCTACCGGCCACAATCAGGAATTGCTTGGTCGGCGGCAATCTGCGGACATCCCGGTCAAGAATTATTGCCTCTCTGGGAAACCGCATATATCCGAGCTTTACTGCCTCTTCGGTATTTTTGTCTATACTTCTTCCAAAAAATGCGATTTTCCGGCCGTGTTTGAGAGCAATTTCTATAGCAAGCTGAATCCGGGAAATATTGCTTGACTGCGTGGTAAACAAAAACTTGCCGCTGCATTGAGATAATTCTTTTTCCAGTGTGACGCCGACGATCTGTTCCGACGGAGTAAATCCCGGTCGCTCACTCCCCAAGCAATCGGTCAACATACACAAAACACTGTGTCTTCCTGCCTCGGTAATTTTTCCTAAATCTGAAAGCTTGCCATCTAGCGGCGTAAAATCAAATTTAAAATCGCTTCCATGATAAAACACGCCGATCGGCGTTTGAATGATGAGATTTGCTGCGTCCGGCACGGAGTGGGTCACGCGAGCAAAAGATACAAGAAACGGACCCACTTTGATTGTTTCGCTAAATTCAACCGGAGTGACAGTTCCTCTACTTTTTATTTCCCGCAGTTTTATATTGGCAAACGCAGCGGTTAGCTTGGTCCCCCACATGGGTATATTGCCCAAACGGTCATAAATATAGGGAATACCGCCAATGTGATCATCGTGACCATGGGTAAACACTAGTCCCCGAATTTTATCTCGCTTGTTCGCAAGATACCGAACATCAGGGATGACAAGATCCACCCCATACATTTCTGGCTCAGGAAATCCAATGCCACAATCGACAATCATGATATCCCGCAACATACCGTCATATCGGTACTCATACACATACATATTTTTCGTCACATTCCCAGCTCCTCCAAGCGGAATAATGCGAATACTGTCTTTTCCTGTATGGGATGCCCCCTCAAATACCTGCTTGTGCTTTTGTTTTTTCCAAAATTTCATATTAATAACTTTCAATAAATTCTTTCATATTTTCTTCGCTCACATGAAACGTCTTGCCTTTTCCCTCCACAATGAGGCGCGCAATTTTACGGCATACCCCATTTATGGTGCGTTCCAAGCTTCTGATACCGGCATCGTATCCCAACGGACGCACCAATTTCGGCCACAGTGCCGGATCGATCGACAAATTCTCATTCGTAAGTCCTGATTCACGCATAAGAAGCGGCAGAACATAATCTCTTGCAATGGTAATCTTTTCTTCATCTGAATAGGATGGCATCTGAATTGGCTCCAACCGATCAAGTACGGCGGTGGCAATATTCGTGGTATTATTTGCTGTCGCAATAAAAAGTACTTCCGATAAATCAAAAGGGTAATCCAAATAATGATCGGTGAACGCCTGATTCTGTTCCGGATCCAATAACTCAACGAGTACTCCCATAATATCTCCGCGCGTAGCCTCAGCGACCCGGTCTATTTCATCCAGCAGCATCACCGGATTTTTGCTTCCGGCAAACCGTAGCCCCTTCAAAATTAGCCCAACTTCAGCGTCTGGACGTACACGGCTTTGTCCCCGCAAATCTAATGCATCACTCATGCCGCCAAACGGAATTCGGATAAACCTGCGGCCCATTGATTGAGCGATGGATTTTGCCAGTGTTGTTTTACCGGTTCCGACCAATCCCACTAAACATAAAATAGGAGCCCGACGGGCTAAAATAGCGTGAGAAAGCTGGGCATCAGTGGCCACATGTCCTTGTTTTTCTGTTATGGACACATTCGATGATTCCTGCCAGCGATTCATATTTAGTTTTAAAATGGATAAGTATTCCAAAATTTTTTCCTTTACGGGCGTCAGGCCATAATGATTCTTGTCCAAAATTTCCCGTGCTCGACCGATATCAAGCATATCGTTTGTTCGACTATTCCAAGGCAAACTCACTACAAGATCGATATAATTGAGCATTTGTTCTATGTGGACGCGAGCGGCAATGTCTTCTTCCAACCGAGCAATTTCTTCCAAATTTCCGGAAACGCGTAATAATAAATCATTTGGGAGATTGGCGGATTCAACTTTTTTTTGAAGCTGCGCTACCTCATCGGAGAGTTTACTCATAGTACCATCTTACACTACTTACGCGGGGTATTAAAATCTCTTTCTTCCACGATCAAATGGTCTGCCGAATGACCGGTGTGGTCTGTCTCCATGCTCACGGGGTTCACGAACCGGCGCTTTTTTCGCATCTTCACCAAAAAGCATTGAGAGGTTTACGCGTCCCTGATCGTCAATTTCCATAACTCGAACTTTCACTTTTTGGCCGATTGTCACGACATCATTTGGATTAGCAACAAAACTTGTCGCCATCTGAGAAACATGCACCATACCCTCTTTTCCGGGGGTAATTTCCACAAATGCGCCAAAAGGCAAAATACGCTTCACTTCACCTTCATATTCCTCACCTGGCTTCACTTCGCGCGTCATGCCCTGCACCCACGCCACTGCCTTCGCCACTGCGTCTGCATCCGTACCGGAAATCATGACCGACCCATCATCTTCCACATCCACGCCAGCTCCAGTCACCGCAATAATTTGCCTGATCATTTTTCCTCCGGGTCCAATCACTTCACCAATTTTTTCAACCGGAATTTTGACGACCTGCACTTTAGGTGCGTACTGGGAAAGATTTTTTCTTGGTTCTCCGATTATTTTTTTCATTGTATCTAAAATCATAAGCCGGGCATCGTGCGCGCGCACGAGTGTTTCTTTGACGATTTCATCCGTCAATCCATCAATCTTGATATCCAGCTGGATTGCGGTAATACCATTCTTGGTTCCAGCGACTTTAAAGTCCATGTCTCCGGCAAAATCTTCAATTCCCATGATGTCCGTGAGAAGAACATACTTTTTCTTGTCTGTCATAAGTCCCACTGATATACCGGCTACTGGCTCTTTAATGGGAACGCCTGCATCCATAAGCGCAAGTGTTGAACCGCAGGTCGATGCCATAGAAGTCGATCCATTGCTGCTCATAATTTCTGAAACCAAACGGATCGTATACGGAAAATCTTCTTCAGACGGGATCACAGACAGAAGTGCCCGTTCAGCGAGCGCCCCGTGTCCTATTTCGCGGCGCGACGGCGTACCCATGCGACCAGTTTCTCCTACCGAATAAGGAGGCATGCTGTAATGATGAATATATCGCTTGGATTCTTCTCCTGCCGGGCTTTCGATAAGCTGCTCAAGAGACGGCGTGCCAAGTGTGGCGACGGTGAGTGCCTGCGTTTGGCCACGTTTGAACATCGCACTACCGTGTGTCCGGGGGAGGATGCCCACTTCAATATCGATCGGACGGACTTCATCGAGTTTTCTCCCGTCCACGCGCTTGGCGTGTTCCAAAATATTTTGACGGACCTGCTTTTTAAAAAGTGTATCCAGCGCGGCTTCAATATCTTTGACGGTATAGTCTGTGCCATATGCTTCAGCTATAGTTTTTGCCAATATGGTCATCTCTTCTCCGCCAAATTCCTTTTCCGCCTTTTTGACAAACGCTGCTTCCATCTCTTTTTTGTAGTCTTTGGCAATTTTTGTTTTCAGATCTTCCTGTTCCGTAGCTTCTGTCAAGGCAACTTTTTTCTTCCCTACGGTTTTGGTAAGTTCCGTGATGAGATCGATAATTTTAGCATTTGCAGTTTTGGCTAAAAGCACTGCTTCCGCCACGGTCTCTTCCGGCGTTTCGCAAAAGCCGCCCTCCAACATAACTACTTTCTCGCGGCTTGAGGAAACGACAAAATCAAATTCACTGTTGGCTTGCTCGGTGATCGTGGGGTTAATAACCAATCCGCCGCCGTTGCCGTCTACACCCTTCACATATCCCATGCGCACCGCAGAAACCGGCCCGTTCCAGGGGATGGGAGATATCGCAATTGCGGCACTCGTGGCAACCAAGCCCAACACATCGGGGTCATTTTCGCCGTCTACAGAAAGCACAGTAATAACAATTTGAACATCATGCTTATACGCCTTGGGAAACAATGGCCGAATCGACCGGTCTATCACGCGACCGGCAAGTACGGCATCATCTGTAGGTCTACCTTCGCGTTTGACCCATCGGGATCCTTTAATTCGGCCGCCAGCATACAGTCGCTCCACGTATTCAACGGAAAGGGGGAAATAGTCCAATGTCGTTTCGCGGCTTGATGCGGTAACGGTAGCAAGCACCATGGCATCCCCATACCGCGCAAGCACTGCCGCAGAAGATTGTTCCGCGAAGCGACCAACTTCCAAACTGAGGGTTCTGCCGCTGAGCTCAATGGATTTCGTAATGATTTTTTGTGCCATGAATTACAAATTTTTGAAGATCGAAAGGCAGATGAAGTGGGATCAAATAAATTCTTGATCAGTCAAAAATTCATGCCATCTCACTTCGCTCACCCTATCTTCAATAATTATATTATACCAAACACTTTCTGTCTTGTCACTTCCCCAATCCGAGCTTTGACAATATATCTTTACTGCGTTTATTATCCTTTTTGCCAAGATAATTGAGAAGTCTGCGGCGCTTACTTACAATACCTAAAAGCCCCCGGCGAGAATGGTTGTCTGACGGGTTACCTTTCAGATGCGCCACCAACTTATCAATGCGCTTGGTGAGTAAAGCGATCTGCACTTCCGGACTGCCGGTGTCTCCCTGTTTAACCTGGAATTGCTCAATGATGTCTTTCTTTGCTTCACTGGGAGCCGCAACAGAATCTTCTTTTGCAGCATTTTTCGTAGGTTTCGCAGACTTTACTGTTTTAGAAGTTTTCGCGGCTTTCGCAGCTTTTCCTGCTTTTTTTGCCGCTGCCTTTTTTTCTTTTACAACTTTTGCCATAGCGGGTAAATTAATGTTTAAAAAGGAGCCTTTTCATGCTCCAATACTGCTATTTTAGCACAAACGGGATTGTTTTACAACAGGGTGGAGCTTTTGAAAATTTTTGGTTTCAGCCAGTCTGCCGGGGCTGTTTGAGGAGCCACTCTTGGCGTCACTATCGATTCCGTCTGGCTAACTGCTGCAATACGTGGGGCAACTTCAGTTTTCAATATATCTGAACCGACGTGCTCGCCCATAGACACCTCTTCCGATGTTGCCGATTTTGTCGTGCCGAATCTTTTGCCGCCTGCCTTCACACATACTGCAGCCAGCTCAAACACACGAGCCGTTACATTTGTCCCCTGAAACATATTCGTCGCTCCATGAAGAGCATTGAGAATATTCGTTGCTATATCGACCGTTAACTGTGCGCCAATACCCGAAAGCAATTGCGCGACTACCTCGGCCGTTGTTGAAGCCTGAGGATTCACAATGTTCACCTGACCATATACTGCATTATTTGGATGACGGTCTATATTGATAACTGGCTTACCGGCAAAAAGACTTTTATCATCCTCATACAATTTTTTCAGACCACCAAGGTGAATCGTGTCGACGGAAAAAATACAGTCCGCAGCAGTGCTTGCATGGGAAAAATGCACTTTATTCTGGTCAAACGGTTCAAAGCCCGGACGCGGCTCAATGACGAGATTAAACGTGGCGCCCTCAATGTTATAGCTAACCTTTTCAATCGATCCTTCTACATAATCCAGAGAAATGACGAAATTCTTTTTGGATAATTCGGAAACCACCTTATTGGCTCCGACGTAATTGGATAACGAAACCGTCATGGGGTCCGGACACGCCACGGCAACCTTTTTCCCTAGGCTCGTTAACCCCAAATATAACGCAAGCGCGCTTCCCATACTGTCATCAGTCGGATTTTCATGGGTGACGATAAGCACGTTTCGTGCTTTGTCCAAAAGTTCCTTAACTTTGGTGATATCAGCTGTAAAATCCATATACTATCCTGTAGTAACGGGGATTATAGCATCTTGGAGCATAAAATCAACTTTTTTGTCAAAAAGGACACCACACTCAGCACCCTTTTCGACTTTTGTAACATCCTCACGGCCCAATCTAAGCGACTTCACTTTCCCGCGGGATACCTCTGCTTCTCCCCGCATAATCTTCACTACATCGCCCCTGGCGATTCTGCCCGAGGTCACCCTGCAACCTGCGACTCGCTGTTTTTCAAAGGGAAACTCTGCGATCACCGTTGCCGTGCCTAATTCACGCTCACGCGTAAGCACTTCTTTCATCCCCGCCACAACATCCGCCAACTCATCTAATAATTCATAGATTATGTGATATGTACGAAATACGACTTTTTCGGTCTCGGCCAATTTAGCAACTCCGGCCGGACACTTCACATTAAAACCGACCACGAAAGCACCGGTAGATTTTGCCAATAAAATGTCAGCTTCAGAGATATCACCAATTCCGCTATCAACAATTCTGATTCTTTCTGAAAATGCAGCAATAATTGCTTCCAATGATCCGCTGGAATCTGCTTTCAAAATAATCGCAAGCTTTTCTTTTTCTTGCTGGTCTACTGGCTTGAGCCAGTCGGGTATGGCCCCAGCCGCATCTTGAGCAACTTCTTCAGCGTTTGAATTTTGTTTTTGCACTGCTATCGCACCTGCTACACCCGTCAGCACAGCGCCCACCGCGGGAAGCTTAGTAAATCCCAATACTTCGACAGGCTTGCTGGGACCGGCCTCTTTTACGACAACTCCACTCTCATCAAACATTGCCCGCACCTTACACAAAACAATCGGCCCTTCATAAAGCGGCATACCGACATGAAGCGTCCCTGCTTTTATCACTATAGATGCCACCATGCCCCGGCCATGATCTATCCGCGTTTCAATCACCACAGCCTCAGTGGACGCTTGGGGATCACCAGAAATCCCTTTCATCTCAGCGACCAACAAAATGAGATCAAGCAGCTCCCTCACCCCGGTTCCTGTTTTCGCAGAAACTAGAGCAACCGGCACATCACCGCCGAATCCCTCAACCTGAACCCCTGCTTTTGCCAAATCTTGCTTTACATGATCGACATTGGCAGCGGGTAGGTCAATTTTATTAACAACAACAATGAGCGGTATCTCTGCAGTTTTTATTTGCTCGATGGATTCTTTCGTTTGCGGTTTTACGCTGTCATCCGCAGCAACAACCAAAAGCGCAATATCAGCGGCTTCTGCTCCACGACTCCGCATTTTTGCAAACGCTTCATGTCCAGGAGTATCGATAAATGTAATAAGCTGATCATTTTTGATCCGATGATTCCCGGTATCCGAAGCTAAATTCACCTGATACGCACCAATTCGCTGGGTAATTCCGCCATGTTCACCGGCGGCAACGGAAGTTTTTCTTATGGTATCAAGAAGCGTGGTTTTACCGTGATCGACATGGCCCAAGACAGCCACAATGGGGGGACGAGAAGCATGTTCTTGTAGTATTTGACCTGTCATAAAAAATGATCACACGCCGACCGTTCATACCGTATCCTGCGCTTGATCTACTGTTTTTTGTTCTTCTTTTTTTTCTTCTGGTTGATCTTGTGTTACTGGCGTCACCGAATTAGACGGTACTCCCTGCTCGTTAGCTGCCGTCTCTTCTATTTTCTCATTTGTTCCTACTTCTGCAGGTTTTTCTTGTGCGCCCTTACCCCGAATATCAATCTTCCAACCGGTTAATTTAGCTGCTAATCGTACATTTTGACCATCCCGACCGATCGCTAGGGAAAGCTGATCATCAGGTGCAAGCACCAGTGCGGATTTTTTCGCTTCATCGAGCGTTATATCCAAATCCTTCGCAGGAGCAAGTGATGCTGCGATAAACTGCTTTGCATCATCATTCCATTGAATGATATCAACCTTCTCATTGCCTCCAAGCTCTGCAATAACCGCTTGAACACGCACACCCTTCTGTCCTACACAAGACCCAACAGGGTCAACGCCCGACTGATTTGAATACACCGCAAGCTTTGTCCGTCCACCAGCTTCCCTTGCAACAATTCGAAGCTCAACTGCTCCACTTGCCACCTCGGGAACTTCCCGCTTAAACAATCCCTCTACCAACCCCTTATGCCCACGAGATACGATGATCTCATTTCCACGCATGGTCTCCCGAATACCTTCTATATAAAACGTCAAACGCTGGTTGAGATGGTATCGTTCGCCCTGGCTTTGTTCGGAAGCAGGCATCACGGCCTGAGTTCTACCGATATCGATAATCACATTCGGCCCGTCAAAACGGAGTACCATACCTGGGATTATAGATCCTACCTTTGTCTGATAATCAGCAAGCACTGCTTGCTTCTCCGCCTCACGAATACGCTGGAGAATAACTTGTTTCGCAGTTTGTGCGGCAATACGGCCAAAACCCGGAGGTGTGATATCTTTGCTGTCCTTAAAGATCTTTGCTTCTCCTGTGTCGGGATTGAGATCAACGGTCAGAACATCAAGCTCCGTGGCACCATAATCTTTCCTAAATGCAGCTAAAATCGCTGCCTTAATTGTTTCCAGCACCACAACCGGATCAATACCACGCTCTGTGGCGACCTGATTGAGGGCTAATGAAAATTCACTTTTTATCGTTGCTGGCATACCATCTATAAAAAAAGGCGGGTAAATCCCCACCTCTCATTACCATTCCTTCTGCTTATTATATCACGCTTCTACTCTTGGTCAAGTTCTTCCAACAGCTCGCGCTGTCTCCGTGATAAATGAGAAGGAACATGAATATTGACTCGGACATACTCATCGCCTCTACCGGAACCGCGCACATGAGGCACACCTTTCCCCCGAAGCCGCACCAGTGTGCCCGGCTGAGTACCTGACTGGATACGGATTTTCAGTTCTCCGTCAATTGTCGGCACATCAACGACTGCACCTAACGCAGCCTGCACAAACGTGATCTCCTTATCAATAATAATGTCGTCGCCTTCCCTTTTAAATTGGCGATCTGGACGGACTTCAACCTCTATGTCAAAATCATCAAAACGGATCCGTGACCCAGTATCTACTCCTGCCGGAATTTTTATCGTCTTCCGCACGCTTCCTTCGCCCGCACCCCCCCGAGGCACATGGATTTCTCGCGTTGCACCGTGTGCAGCATCCATGAAATCAATGGTCAAACGGTATACCTCCCGACGACGCCTACTAGCACCCCGCGAAGAGAAGCCTCCGCCAAAAAACTGCTCAAAAATCTCAAACGGGTCCACGCCACCAAAATCTCCGCCAAACGGGGAAGCACCTCCAGACGAAGACCACGAGTAAGTGTACGGCCCTTGTCCACCAAACGGTCCTTGGCCAGTCTGTCCACCACCCGCCCCCGGCTGGAACGCAGCATGACCGAATTGATCATACGTTTGCTTTTTCTTAATATCTGCAAGCACTGCGTATGCTTCGTTAATCTCCTTAAATTTTTCATTAGCTTCTGGTTTTTTATTTCGATCCGGATGCCACTCTAGCGCAAGCTTACGGTACGCACGCTTAATTTCCTCTGCTGAAGCAGACTTGGAAACCCCCAAAATTTCATAATAATCTCTCTTGGTCGCCATATGATTAGAGTATCATACGATAGAAAATGCCCCGCATCACACGAGGCATTTCTAACTATGATCTATAAACCATGAACTAACTTACCACTTCCCCTTCTTCCACTTTTTTCTCCTCTTTCTTCTTTCCATCATCAGAAGCAGCCTGTTCTGTCTGGCCAGGCTGATCTTGTGCGCCAGGCTTTCCATCGTTCTGATACATAGATGCACCAACTTTCTGGATTACATCAGACAATTCACTCGTTTTTGTCTCAAGATCCTCTTTTGACCCCGATTCTAAAATGTCTTTCAACGCCTTCATTTTTTCCTCCACTGCTGTTTTATCCTCAGGCTTCGCTTTGTCTCCTGCGTCTTTAAGCGTCTTTTCTGCAACATAGATCATGTTGTCTGCCTTATTCCTCGCCTCAATGCGGTCTTTTTTCGCTGTATCTTCCGCAGCATGCGCCTCTGCCTCCGCTTTCATTTTCTCCACTTCCTCTTTGGAAAGTCCTGTGGAACCGGTAATTTTTATAGTACTTGCCTTTCCGGTTGCTTTGTCTTTGGCCGTAACATTGAGGATGCCGCTGGCATCAATATCAAACGTCACTTCAACCTGCGGCACACCTCGTGGAGCCGGAGGAATCCCGGACAATACAAATCGGCCAAGAGATTTATTGTCCGCAGCCATCGGCCGCTCACCCTGTAAGACATTAATTTCAACCGACGTTTGATTGTCTGCAGCGGTAGAAAAAATTTCCGTCTTACTCGTGGGAACCGTTGTGTTTCGAGTAATTAATGGAGTTGAAACACTTCCAAGTGTTTCAACACCAAGCGTAAGTGGTGTTACATCTAATAAAACCACATCTTTCACGTCTCCTGCCAAAACACCGGCTTGTACAGCAGCGCCCACTGCCACAACTTCATCAGGATTGACCGAACGATTCGGATCTTTCCCAAAAAATGCTTTCACCGCTTCAATCACCTTGGGCATCCGAGTCATTCCACCAACGAGAACGACTTCGTCAATCTTTGATGCATCAACTTTGGCATCCGCCAGACACTTTTTAACCGGTTCAATAGTTTTAGCAACAAGATCCCCAACCAATGCCTCAAGTTTTGACCGGCTCAACTTTACTACCATATGGAGTGGTCCTTCCTTGCCCTGAGTAATAAACGGCAAGTTAATCTCCGCCTCCATAGATGTTGATAGCTCGATCTTTGCTTTTTCTGCAGCATCCCGAAGGCGTTGCAGCGCCTGAGGATCTTTCCGTAGATCCACAGAATGCTCTTTCTTAAACTCGTCTGCCAGATACCCCAGTATCACCTGATCAAAATCATCACCCCCCAGGTGTGTATCACCATTCGTCGCTTTCACCTCATAAACACCTTCGCCTAACTCAAGAACAGAAATATCAAATGTGCCCCCACCTAAGTCATATACGGCGATAGTGTGAGCATTTTTTTTATCCAATCCATAAGCTAACGCAGCAGCCGTCGGCTCGTTGAGAATGCGTAACACCTCAAGTCCAGCGATTTCTCCTGCCTGCTTGGTGGCTTGCCGTTGACTGTCATCGAAATATGCCGGCACAGTTATTACTGCCTGCTTCACCGATTCACCAAGATAATGCTCTGCGTCAGCTTTAATTTTTGCTAACACTTTGGCGGAAATTTCCTGTGGAGTAAACTGCCGGCCTTCCACCTCCACGACTGCCATATCATTTTTGCCTGATTTAACCGTGTAGGGTAACCATTTCATGTCTATGGCGACGCTCTTGTCGCTAAATTTGCGACCCATAAGGCGCTTAACGGAAAATACCGTAGATTTAGGATTGAGCACCATTTGGCGCTTAGCCACATCTCCTACGATATTTTTTACCGGATCAACTACCGAAGGAATTACATTACGGCCTTCGGCAGAATGGATCACTTTCGGTGCTCCACCCTCCATAACCGCAACGCATGAATTTGTTGTACCAAGATCAATGCCGATAATTTTTGCCATATAATCTCCTTTCTTATAATAAAATAACTAAGCAACTGAACTTGCTAGACTGCTTTCTTCCCAACTTTTACCTGTGCTACTCTCAATACTCTGCCGTGCAGTCGAAAGCCCGGCAACGCTTCTTCAACCACTTCGTTTTCCTTCCCCTCGACTACCTCTATGCATTCCATCTCGTGGGGATTAAATGGTTTCCCCAAAGTCTGTATTTTTTCCACACCGAATTCCTGCAAAATTGCATCCAACTCCTTGAGCGCGAGTCCTAATCCTGAGTCCGACAAGTGTTTCTGAGCACGAGCCAGCGTGTCTGCTACGGGTAACAATCGTTCAAGAAAAATTAATACAGCAAATTTTCTGGTTTCTTCTTTTTCTGTATGCGTCCGCTTCTCAAGATTTTGATAATCCGCAAGCGCCCTCAGGTATTTATTTTTCCACTCATCCGACTGCTTATGTATCTCCTCTATCTCCTTAGCTTGATCAATAATCTTTTTCATGGCTTACCAGTTACTCGCAAACTCATCAATAAGTCCACCCACATACCGCACTACAGGCACAATCGATGAATAATTCAGCCGAGACGGACCAACTATTCCTATAGCTCCGGACATGTGAGGACTGGTAAATTTTGTATACACAAATCCGCACTGCGGAAGATGCCCGCGAGTCCCAAGCTCTGCTCCCAATAGCACAGCAAATGGATCCGCCTGATGTTCCAATAAATTCCACCAATAATCAAATTGATCCAATGACGAAAAAAGGTCATGGGTCAGTTCATAATCATAAAATTCCGGCATGTCCAAAATGTTTGCGGCGCCGGCATAGTAAAGATCTCCGTCTTTTGTGGCAGTAATTGCAAGTGTTTTGGTTTTTTCTGCGAGCGTCTTTGTCGCCTCACGAAGCAGCTTATCTACTTCCTGTCGGTAATCCCAAATCTTCTCTTTAACCGCCACCTCATCTGCTACCGACATATCCTTCGTCTTCATGAGGGTATCAACGTAGTATTTGAGTGCATCTGAAGTCGGTGCACGGCCTCCGGACGTATGTGACTGCTTAAGCAGCTTCATCTTCGTCAGCCGAACCATTTCGTTTCTAATTGTAGCTGGGGAAATACCAAGACTATATTTTTTATCAAGTGTTTCCGACCCAACCGGTTCAGCCGTTGCAATATACTCCTCTATTATCGCTTTGAGGATGACAATCTGTCGCTGACTCAAGTCTTTAATCGCGTCCATAGATTAGCACTAATATATCTCGAGTGCTAATTTGTGTCAAGAGGGGAAATTATTATGGCTCTTGATACCGTCAAAAAAACTCTCCATAATGGTATCACGATGAGAAAAATCGTCGGTGTTGTATTGGGAATTCTTTTTCTGGCTGCCGTACCTCTCACGGTATTTTTGGTCAGCCAAAGACAAGAACTAAGAAAAAAGGCTGCCCCTGCGACAACACTATCGCTCATCCCCTCTGCTATCACGAAAAAAGTCGGTGACATTTTTACTGTTGAAGCGCAAATGGATACCGGTGAGAATAGAATCATCGCGGTAGAAATGCATATTATCTACGATCCTACAATATTGGAGGCACAAACCATAACGAATGGACCATTATTCCCGAATGTATTGGCATCCGGCATCATTGAGCGTGGAACTGCTTCTATATCGGTCGGAGCCGCTACCACCACTAATCCTGTCTCAGGGACAGGCACCGCCGCAACCATCCGGTTCAAAGCTCTGACGAACACCGAGGCTCCTGTATCGATTCGATTCGCCGCAAATACATTTGCCGGTGCAATAGGAGAAGGAACCACCAATGCATTAGTCGGAACGCAACCCGCTTCAATCACAATTACTGCGAATGCCGCAACAACTCAAACAGCAATGACGACACAGTCTGCAACATCCTCTTCGCAATTGATAAATCAAATTACACCGACACTCACACCTACAAAAGCCGCATCAGGAAGCGCATCCGCCACATCATCAGCCATCCTAGTATTAACTCCAGCAAAAAATACCAGTGTCGTTCAAACAAAACCGACAATTAAAGGAAAAGCGCCGCCAGGCTCAACCGTCACCATAACCGTCTATTCGACACCTCAAACGATCACCGTAGTCGCGGACGCAAGCGGCAATTGGTCGTATACGCCGCTAAACCCGCTGGACAGTGGTCCTCATAATGTTGTTGCGTCAACAGTGGATCCCAAAACCGGAAAAACCATCACATCAACCTCAAACTTCATCGTCGCAAGCGGCTCAAAAACAGCAACCCAAAGTGCGATACCAATATCCGGCAATATTTCGATGACGCTTGTCATTCTAATCACCGGGGCACTTTTTCTGACGACAGGCATCATTATCCCCATGTCTCAACGATAACGTATGACATTTTTTTTGTCTAAAAATGTTTCTTCAAACACAACGTCCCTTATTAATCTCGTAGCGCTCATTATTTTTCTCCCGCTTCTCCTTTTGGCAGCATATCAAACAATCACTCTCGTCTCGCGTGCAACCGGATCTCCTGCTGCCCTTGTCGTGGATGCAAAAATTCCACTGGGACCCATTCGCACTGATTTTTATCATGCGTTCTCTCAGGGAGGAGAAGAATCCACTGACATGCTCGCACCGGTACTCGCAGAAACGCGGGCTCTAAAGCCAAAAATTATCCGGCTTGATCATATCTATGACCATTACGATGTCGTCGGCGGCTCAAGCGGCAACTTATCATTCTCATGGGACAAACTTGACGCCGCCGTTAACACTGTCATGGCTACCGGTGCCAAGCCACTTCTGGCGCTTTCATTTATGCCCAGCGTTATTGCCCGCGACGGATCAATCATCAATCCTCCCAATAATTGGGACGATTGGGCAATCGTAGTACAGCGAACCATAGAACATTTCAGCGGCAAAACCGGAAAAAATTTATCCGGTGTTTACTACGAAGTCTGGAACGAACCGGATTTAGCACAATTCGGATCATGGAAATTATCCGGCGACAAGAACTATCTAACTCTCTACCGCTATGCAGCAATCGGTGCACGCAATGCCAGCAACGTAAACACGTTCCTTCTCGGCGGTCCGTCAACCACCGGATTATACAAAAACTGGATAATTGGTCTGGTCGAAAGCGGTAATCGTCTGGATTTTCTTTCTTGGCACTCTTACCTTGCAGATCCAAAACGATATAATGAAGACCAAAGGAATATCGTTTCCTGGCTTCTGCCATACCCCAATTACACCCTGATACCAAAACTCATTACAGAATTCGGATTTACCGGTGACAAAAGTACGCTCTACGGCTCCATGTATGCCGCAGCGCACACAGCCGCTGTTGTCCGACAACTCATACAAAATCAGCCGGAGTATATTTTTTCTTTCCAGCCAAAGGACGGCCCAAATCAGGAAAAAGGGGACGGTTGGGGCTTTGTCACCCATGAAACCAATGGCAAAAAACCAAAGCCCCGCTATTACGTTTACAATTTTCTCGATGCTATGAAAGGCACGATGCTGGAGCTTGTCGGGGAAGGTAGCTGGGTAACCGCCTTTGCCAGTTTAGATAACGGAATCATTCGAATTCTAATCGTCAACTTTGATCAAAACGGCACCCACACAGAAAATGTGCCCATAACCATAAAAAATCTGGATCCGGGGACCTATACCTGGACAGAGAGGTTTTTACTCGGAAGAGATACATCTCTTACCGAAACCATCACAGAATCATCACTTACAAAAGAACTCTTCATGCCAGCACAAAGCATAGCAATTATTGAAATCACCAAACAGTAATCAGCTAAGCTTATCCTGCACTCCGCCATTGACCACCTCTGAAGCCGGGGTTAATAACACCGTACCGCTCCGCCGAACTTTCTTTAGTAACCGAATAAATGAATGAACTTCTCCAACTCCCAATACCCACGCAATAAATAAATACATTGTGAGACCCAACAATCCCGAAATGCCAGTAAGAAGAAATAAACCAAATGTCCGCGTCGTATCAAACACCAACTGATCCAATAGCTTCAACGGGATATAGATAATAACACCTGCAATCAGCGCAGCGATCATCATCTGAAGCGGTGGAAGTAACAATTCTCTTCGTGAAAAATTGTTGAGCCGTCTATCCAATAACACTAAAAGCACACCAGCATTCACAAAACTCGCTATGGACGTTGATAAGCCTAATGACCATATTGGTAATTTGTAATACTGAATAAACAAAATACTAAAAACCGTATTGATTCCAATTGCAATAACGCCAATCGTTACCGGTATTTTTGTATCGTACAACGCATAAAATCCGCGTGCCAATACATGAGTCAATGATTGCGCAAACAATGAAATACTAAATGTTGACAACGTCATACCAGTCGCAACAGTAGCTGCCCAGTCAAAACGGGACGCTCCGAATACCAGACGGACAATCGGTATGCGCAGAACGATAAAAAGAACTGAAACCGGGAGTACAAAAAATAGAATCTGATGCATAGCAGATAGAAGCGACCGCTTAAAGGACTCCACATCATCTTTTACAGAGGCCAGAGATAATGTTGGCAGTGCAGCTTGGGCGATTGTCGTTCCGAACAACCCCACCGGCAACTGCTGCAGGTGCTGAGCGAAATTAAAAATCGTGACCATTCGCGCACCCAAAAGCGTCGCCAACATAAGATCAACGGTTGTATCTATTTGCGAAACAGCTAATCCGAACGTTCTTGGACCGATTAGAGCCGCGACTTCGCGAACCCCTTTGTGCTCGATATCCGCTATCAGACGATGGCGATATCCTACAGCCATAATAAGTGGAATCTGAATTAGAAAAAATAATACCGCTCCAGCCCCGACACCAATGACCGGCGCGTATAGACCAAAAGCCGGTGACAAAAAAATAATTCCTGCGATAATTCCAACATTATAGACAACAGGTGCTAATGCCGGAACCAAAAAGAGATTATAAGACTGCAATATACCGGTAAAAAAATTACCAACTAAAAGCGGCACAACCTGTGACAGCATCATGATGCGGGTAAATATGATCATCTGGTCAATCTGTGCCAAACTAAATCCAGGAGCTAAAAACTCCGATATTTCCCGAGTCCACACAAGAAGCGGTATCATAAGCACTGCAAGAACAACAAGACTTATATTGATCAGTGTTGCTGCCATACGATTTGCATCCTGTTCCTGATTTTTTACGATGTATTTGGTAAATACCGGAATAAATGCACTGGTAAATGCTCCCATCACCAGTAATTCAAACAAGAGGTTCGGCAATCGGAATGCCGCAAAATATACTCCAAGCTCATCTGGGGAAAATCTTGCGGAAAGCATACGGTCACGCACCAAGCCAAGCACCCGTGACACAAATACCATGACCATAAGTACAAACGCGGCTGAGCCGATCGATTGCTGTTTTCTCTGAAATACTGCCCATATTCGTTTCATGTCTTCTTATTATATACCCAGATGCTCATAATTTTACCGCCTCATTTTGAGCTTTGCTATTTTTTATGATATACTTCGTGCTATGCCAATAACGAAACAAGCGGAAAAAAAACTCAGACGGGATAAAAAAACGTCTACAAAAAACGCGTCAGTGCGCCTAAAACTTCGCAAACTGATTAAAATCACACGCAAATCGCCAACACCAAAAACATTGTCTGCGGTATTTGCCGCGCTGGATAAAGCAGCAAAAAGAAATATTATTCATAAAAATAAAGCAGGCCGCCTCAAGTCCCGCCTCGCACGGCTTCTTGCAAAAACATAATCCTCTGTCTTTTTGGCATTTGGCATTTGGCACGTGGCATTCTATACTGATACCATGCCTGCCGATTTTGTTCACATTGATTTATTGGACAAAAATGATATAAGCCGAAGCCCCTATGGTAGACTCGCTGCTTGGGCGATCACCTATGGCCGCTATATCATGATTGGCACAGAAATCATCGTGCTTCTTGCTTTTATTTCACGCTTCACGCTGGATAGGAAACTCACAGATCTTAAAGATGAGATCGCACAAAAACAAGCTATTCTTACCGCAAACGCTTCATTTGAAAATGAAGTAAGAACACTTCAAAATCAACTCGCAAAAATCAAAACACTTCTGAGCGATCAGACAAAACCGATTGATCTGCTGACTGGACTGACGACCATGCTGCCAAGCGGTGTATCTTTTGCATCATATGAATACGGAGACAACAAACTCACGATTGCTGCATCTGCACAGAGTACCCAGGCACTCTCACAGTTTCTTTCAAACATCCAGGCAAATAAATCCCTGGCGTCTGTTGAAATTGGCGATGTTTCCAAAGATGCGCTCCGCGGCATCCAGTTTAAATTTACCGCAAAACTGGCAGGCGCAAAAACAAAATAACAACAATGTATGAAACCTGAAACCGTATCCGAATCCACTTCTCAATATCGACGATACTACCAGCGATTGGAAGAATTTACCCAAAAACCAAATAACCGCATGTACACAACGACGATTTTTTCGTTTCTGGCAATCTCTCTCTTTGGATGGTATGCGATACGACCAACCGTTCAAACTATCCTGTTTTTGCAGCGAGAAATCAAAGATAATCAGGTTGTCAGTAAGAAAATGGAAGAAAAAATTTCTGCACTCGTTGAAGCACAGGCAACCTATCAAAAAATCAAACCGCAGATTCCATTGGCGTCTTCCGCGTTGCCGCAATCACCAGAAGTACTTTCACTCGTTTCTCAACTTCGAAATCTCGCAAATGCGACAAATGCATCATTATCCGCAGTTCAAATTCCCACCGTACCGCTTCTGGGACAGGATGCATCCCAGTCTGCGGTTCCATCCCGTGTATCTGCCGGAGTTGGGGATTTTTCTATAACAGTTACTGCAGTTGGCCCATACACCGCAGTGAGTGAATTTTTAAAAGGATTAATCTCTATGCGACGCATTCTCTCTATTGAACTGATGTCGCTCATACCGTCTCGAGACGGCAAGTCTACTTTAGGAAACGCAAATATACAGTTGACTCTCAAATTAAGAACGTACTATCTGTTACCATAAAATATGGAAAAAAATTCAGACAGAGATCTGCTACTTATTTCAGTATTTACCTTTCTGACTGTGGTATTGTGGATTTTTTTCGAGCTTGTTAAAACAGTAAAAACCACGACAGTCTCAACCAGGACTACTCAATTGATTGCCCCATTTGCGCCCACCATTGACACTGATATACTGAAATTAATCGGCCAACGCCGGTCATATTGATATGCGGTTACCAAAAAAAATCCCCACGCTCCTTGCCCTCTGTCTGGTGATTCTTTTGATAGGAGGCGTCAGCATCGCATCAGAACGGTTCTTCCGGTCGTCCACCATCGCCTCAGGCTCCATACAGCCTCAAAATATCGCGATAAGCAACGTCACCGATTCATCATTCTCGGTTGTTTGGACGACAGAATCACCGGCCACAGGAATAATAGAGATTCGCGGATCAGACGGGAAAAAACAGATTTTTTTTGATGAACGGGACACAAACGTAAAATCGGTCAAAAAGTACCTAACACATAGCGTAACCGGACGGTCTCTCGCACCTGACACAACGTACACCATCGTCATTCTATCAGATGGAAAAAAATTTCAGGACGCCTCGATCTCATCCTCAAAAACTGCCCCCGCAATCCCGCTCCCTGCAGGAGGACTTGAACCCGCATATGGCACGGTGTTTACCGCAGAAAATCAACCGGCAGAAGGAGCACTTGTGCTTTTAGAAATTGAGTCAAGCCAAACGCTTTCTACAATCGTGACGCCATCCGGATCATGGATGATCCCGTTAAATCTGTTAAGAACCGCAGATGTCGCACAGTACCTCACAACGGCCAACAGAATGACCGAAACACTATCCGTTCTTTTTGCTGGACAAAAAACTTCAGCAATTACTGATACGCTCAATGACTCACCCGTACCGATGATGATATTGGGGAAAAGTTATGATTTCAGAAAACAACAGGCAAAAACAGAGGAAAAAGCTCTGCTTGCCCAGGAGCTACCCGCTGTGCTCGGCAACCAAACAGCACCACAGCCCACATCGTTTTCCGTTACTCTCTCGTCTCCCGCCCAAGACGCCACCATTCCCAGTGATCTGCCCCTCATACAGGGCACTGGAATTCCCAACTCAACTGTCGCAATAACCATAGGAATAACCAATCCCACCAGCGGCACAACCACGGTTGGAACTGACGGTATGTGGCGCTTTACGCCGGAAACACCATTGCCGCCGGGAAAACAAAGCATAACCATAACCACACCAGACCAGGACGGCAAACCAGTGGCCATAACACACGCATTTGAAATTCTAAAAAGCGGCACACAGGTGCTTGGCGTCGCCACGCCATCTGCCACGCTTACACCGACCTTCAAACCAACACCTACATCCACAGCAACCGGCAAACCAGTACCCGTAAGCGGAAACATGTTACCCACAATGATAGTTATTTTTTTTGGGGCGTTACTGCTTACCGGCGGCGCGCTTACATTGACGAAATAATACCCGTCATGTAATACTGGAAAAAGATATGCCCGATGACATTTTAGACGCTGCGCAAAAACAAATAAATGATGCCGCGAACCAATTGCCGGTTGTTCAGGCAATCGATTCATTACCGCCCGCTGATCCGGTGCCAGCTTTACCGGTCACATTAAGCTCTACCACCCCATCTCAAGATCCCATGAGCCCCATCCCAGTCAATCCCGTTGCTCCCCCAATAACACCTGCGGAGCCAACTCCTTCGGAGTCTGCACTCGTCGATACGATCATCCATGAATCCGAAACTCCAACCGTCACAAGCTCTGATCTTGTGTCCGCCACGGACGTTCCACTATCTGCCACCCCCCCAGAACCACCGACCATGCCAGTAGTACCTCCTGCTCCGAAAAAGAAAAGTGGCGGCAAGGGATTTATCACCGCGATATTGTTTTTACTCCTTTTGACCGTGCCCATTGCCGTGTATTACATTTCTATGCCAAAACAGCTTGCGGACATCAGAAACAGAGCTGCTCTTGACTGTGGCGGGTATCCTCCAATCACCTGCTCCAATGGATCTCAGGCTTGTCTCATATCACAATGTCCTGTTTCCGGAGGCGGCTGCGGAGCAGGAAGCGCAAGCTGTTGCGAAGGAAAATCACCCGGAACAGTCACCTGCGGCGGAGCGGTTGGGTCATGCTTTATCAACGGGCAAATCGATGGCCATGATGTCTGTGGCTTCCAGTTTGCCAGCGTTTGTCCCGGCGGCGCTTGCGTAAGAGAAGGGTCAGGAGGAGGACCAACATATTGGCCAGGAAGAAAATGTAAAGACGACGGCTCTGGCTATATAGAGGGAGATGCAGGAAAATGTAATGCCGGAAATCCCAATGATACTACCTGTGGTTGCGTTTACGGTGATAATCCTGGAGATATCGGACCGATGACCTGCCGGACAAAAACAGTGCCTCCGGTCATAACTTCAGAAAATCCATCGGTTGCCAACTGCAAATCCGGAAGTGGACCGACCCCGACCCCAACCTCAGGAACAAGCTCAACGCCTACTCCCACACCCGGTGGTGGTGGAGGTGGACCTACTCCCACACCCGGAGGAGGATCAGCACAATGCACCCGCATCCGCGTCTATAAAAATAATGCACAGGTAGATCCGACGACGCTTCTGCCCGGAGATGCAGTGGTTCTCGCAGTAGCAGGATCTAACGCTACAAAAGGAAGAATTCGTGTCAATGGGGCTGCGTGGACCGAGTCTACAACACTCAATAGCAACGGCGAATATACAGTCGCATTCACGATACCAACCGGAATCACTAGCTTTACTGCAGAAGCGGAAGTGCATAAAGATGGAGTCTGGCAATAAATAACCTTATGAATACGATAAAAAAATATTGGCACGTTCTTTTCGTAAGTCTCATTACTGTTGGCTTGGCTGTTATGGTATTCCTAACCAGTGGCAAATTGACCACAACCAAACCAGTCGCTCCCACAGTGCCTCAAGCAACACCTAAAGCAGCAGCTCCCGCCTGCACACTGACATTTACCATCGCACTCCCAACATCCACACCAACTCCGACTGCCGGTCCAACCGCAACACCCACACCGACACCTACGCCGGGCCCCACAGCAACCCCTGGACCCACATCTACGCCAACTCCGACACCACGACCAGGCGGGCCGACACCAACACCAGGACCATCAAAGGCTATATGTAATCAAAGCTGCACTGCAACATCTGATTGTTCATCCGGATTAACGTGTCTGGGCAATGTCTGCCGCAACGCATCCTGTGACACAAAAACTAATTGCACTTGTGACGTAGCAGCAGGTCCCACCCCAACACCAACAATCCCACCGGTGCCAAAAGTTCCGGTAGCAGGAACCGGTCCTACAGTGTTGGGAGCATCGGTCATCGGAAGCGGATTACTACTACTGCTTCTTGGCTTAATTCTCTAATGGGATTTACAACTGAGCGTTGATAAATGCATGTATCTCAGCATCTTCTCCTCTGGGAATCAATACGTATTTACCGTCATATTGCCACGGAGGCGGCGCTATAAGCAGAGGCTCAATTGATATTTTCTGTATATTTCCAGAAGGTATCTGTGCGATGCGCTTTCCCACAGTCGCTAATTCACTAATATTTAAATCCATACCTGTAGCATCATCAAATGCCTGCATCAGCATCGGGAGTCGTGGGGAAAACCATACACCCGGATCAGACAACTTTGACTTGAGTGCCATTAAGACATCTTGCTGACGCTTACTTCTGGCAAAATCACTTCCTTCGGTTCCCTGAGCATGACGACTCCGCACATATTGAAGCGCCCGTGCTCCATCCATGAGTTGTTCTCCACTGTCGAAATGAAGCAATTCATATCGACACGCACGCGCAGGGTCGCCCTCGCATTCATCATTTTCCCGTCCGGCAACAGGAAATTCCGTATCTGTGAATTCGGCTGATACATTCACGGGAATCCCACCTACTAAATCAATAATTTTCTGAAATCCGGTAAAATCAATCAAAAAAACATAATGAACTGGCATTCCGATAACATCTGCAACCGTTGATTTAGCCAATACAAAACCTCCTCCGATTTTTTTCTCTTCACCATAATGATACGCACTGTTGACTTTATCGCGAAGTTCAGCTGACCACATATCTCTCGGAATAGAGATCATCGACATCGACGCTTTCTCTTTATCCAAAGAAAGAACTATCATTGTGTCAGTTAAATCCGATCCTTCGTGAGCTCCACCCCCAATACCCAAGAGAAGAATATTTGTTCTTTTTTCGTTTGACCTGAGCGTTGTGCCACTATTCACGACCAAATTCATCAAGAAACCCGGTGTTACACCGGTCGTCTTCATAAAGCGCCCTATCCAGGATACAGCTCTGATAACAACTACCAATACAAACAGGGAAATCAATACAACGCCATACCGTTTCCAACGCTTTTGTGCCATAGTACAGATTACTAATGAATCAACTCAAGCAATGCAGCAAATGCATGAGCGTCCAAACTTGCTCCACCAAGCAAAACCCCATCTATATCAGGCTGAAATAGATATGATGCCGCATTATCCAATTTCACTGATCCTCCATAAATTACCGTTTGTATCTGTGTTTTTCTCTTGATTGCAGCAATCACAGTATTGGCATTCTCTGGAGTGTCTGCTTTGCCGGTACCAATCGCCCAAACAGGCTCGTACGCAACGACATCGACATCCGGAATTGCCGTATGTTCATCTGATACACAATAAATAATCCGCAGCCCAGCAACTTTCGCTTGTTCCACTTTTTGAAATAACACTGTATCCGATTCCCCAAAAAATTTCCTGCGCTCCGAATGCCCAATGATGACCCACTCAGCAAACTCTTTTATCTGTTTTGCATTCACGGCTCCCGTATACGCTCCATTATCATACGGAGATACATCTTGTGCGCCTAACATCAAGGAAAATGACCGCTTCCTTATCTCGTCATTCAAAAAACAAAGAAGCGTATATGGAGCACAGAGAATAACCGTAGAAGAATCAGTATTTATACGTGTTGATTGCTGGATTTTAAATTCACGAAGCCAATCTTTTGCTTCGCTTCGAGTCTTATTGCTCTTCCAGTTCCCTGCAATCAGATACGATTTCATGTGATAAGATTATACTCTATGCAATCTTCACTCCTCAATGATCTCAACACCGATCAACAAAAAGCTGTATCTCACACAGAGGGTCCAGTACTGATCTTAGCAGGAGCCGGAAGTGGAAAAACACGAGTTCTTACGTATCGAGTCGCATATTTGATCAACGAAAAACATATACCGGCAGATCAGATTCTCATGGTCACTTTTACCAATAAAGCGGCAACCGAAATGAAGGAGCGCATTACCAAATTACTCTCTTCTTCCTCATCACCCTCAACGAATCACTCATCACTTCCCTTCGCAGGAACCTTTCACTCATTATCAGCTAAAATTCTTCGCCGGGACGGAATTCATATCGGCATCCCGGTCGGCTTCCTCATTTATGATGACCAGGATCAACAGGATGTAGTTAAAGATATTATGAAAAAATTTGATATATCCACAAAAAATTTTAATCCAAATAGCATTCTCCATACGATTTCTGAAGCAAAAAACGAACTCATATCCGCAACCGAATATCCTCAATTTGCACGCGGATTATTTCAGGAAACGGTCGCCCGCATCTATATAGAATACCAAAAAACATTAAGAGAAAACGAGGCGCTGGATTTTGATGATTTACTTATGCAAACTGTCCGACTGTTTGACAAACATCCAAGCGTCCTTGCAGCCCATCAGGAGCGCTATCGCTATGTCGCAATCGACGAATACCAGGACACAAACAAGGCGCAATATACCCTTGCGAAACAACTGGCTGGTCGCTGGCACAACATATGCGTTGTCGGCGATGCATCACAAAGCATTTATCGGTGGCGAGGCGCTGATTTTCGCAATATCGTAAACTTTACCAACGATTTTCCCACAGCGAACGTATTCCATCTCGAACAAAATTATCGTTCAACGCAAACAATATTGAATGCGGCATTTGGAGTCATTTCAAAAAATAACTCACATCCTATTTTAAAACTCTGGACACAAAACCAAAAAGGAGAACAGATTACTCTGTATGAAGCTCGGAACGAACACGATGAAGCATTGTTTTTAGTAACTACTATACTTCAGTCTGGTAGACCGTTTACAGATTTTGCCATCCTATATCGAACCAATGCCCAATCCCGTGTTGTGGAAGAAGCATTCTTGCGGGCCGGCATCCCCTATGTTCTGGTCGGAGGAACCAGATTCTATGAACGGCGCGAAATCAAAGATACACTGGCATACTTGCGCCTCCTTGCTAATCCGAAAGACACCGTATCATATAAACGCCTAGAAAAACTCGGCAAAGGAAGGATGGCGCGATTTCTGGATTTTGCTGAAAAAGTTAGAACAGACAACAAACTCATCAAGCTCACTACGCTCGAATTATTGGACGCAGTTCTTGAAACAACAAAATATGGAGAATTATATAACGCAAATATTGAAGACGAAGCTGTTCGACTGGAAAATATCAAGGAACTCCGCTCCGTTGCAACAGAATTTCCGATTCTTGGTGAATTTTTAGAAACTGTTGCGCTTATTGAAACTCAGGAAAACAAATCACTCAAACTTAAAGCGCATACCTATACCGATGGCGCGGTGACACTCATGACGCTCCATTCCGCCAAAGGATTGGAATTTCCTATCGTAGCAATTATCGGCCTAGAAGAAGGACTCTTCCCCCACAGTAGATCTCTTATGGATCGCGAAGAACTAGAAGAAGAACGCAGGCTTTGTTATGTAGGCATCACTCGCGCAAAAGAAAAACTCTATCTGACCTACGCAAACCACCGACTCTTTTTCGGTACGCGCACTCAAAACATGGTTTCGCGTTTTATCGCAGATATTCCACAACATACGCTCTCGCTCAATGTATCCTTACGTGCAGACAGCGGATTTGATAAGGAAAATTTTCTATTGTAATGGCAATAACCGAAGAACGACAATAGCACACGTCCCGATAACTACCAATAATGAAAGAATAATTTCAATCTCCAAAAAAATACGCGCAAGGCCTTTGACATGACCAAAATTCAATAACGGAAGAAACAGTCGGCTATCTACCGGAAGCCAGGAAACAGGTTTTTCTTTCATCTCTGGATTATATTGTAACACATGGAAAAAAGATGGATAATAGCGCATATGAAAACTTCCCACCCGATGCAATCACAAGCCTGGGGTTCATTCCGTCAAGCAATGGGCATTGATGTTGTCCAGACGGGTAGCTGGCAGCTTACATTCCATAAAATCCCATATACGCCGTTCACCATCGGCTATTTCCCCAAAGGACCAATGCCGAACAAGGCGATGCTCGACAAGCTCACGATTCTAGCAAAGCAAAAAAATACAATATTTATTCAACTGGAACCAAATGTCATTGGCAATGATAAGCTAATAATTGAAAACTTTGATCTACGTTATTCCCATCGACCACTCTTTACAAGATATACCTTCATTCTTGACCTCACAAAATCCGAAGAAGAGCTGTTAAGGGCCATGCACCCAAAGACACGCTACAATATCCGGGTGGCTCAAAAACATGAGGTCATAATCAAAGAAGATAATTCACCCCAGGCGTTTCAAACATATCTTACACTTGCCCGAGAAACTACCCAACGACAGGGGTTTTATGCACACAACGAAACATATCACAAGACCATGTGGAAGATTATGAACACCGCCGGCATTGCCCACCT
>JACREN010000002.1 GCA_016218255.1 Candidatus Gottesmanbacteria bacterium
AACGGGAGCATCACGGCATCCGTACAGCGCGTTGAGACATATAGTAGAGGGTCATCTGATTTTGATATGTATCTGACATTATCCATTAATGGCATACGCAATACGAAAACCGGCACTCTTTCCTATAACGGAAAAATTATCGAAGTAGGCGCTCCACTCGAGTTGCGCTTATCAGACGCTCAAATCATGTCACAGGTTATTGACGATAATGTTCCCCCCGCCGGATACAATACTAAACAAATCGAAGCAAAGATACGCTTTCGCAATGCAGAGGTATGGATGATTTCCAATATAAAAGTTGGAGACACCATGACAAGCGGGCCGCAAGGAAAAACAGTTGCAACCATAACGGCAATAGCCACAGAGCCTGCCCAGGGTTCGCTTATTTTTACTGATACAGCAACACGCGGCGGACGCGCAAGCACGGGCAGCGTTATAATCGAACAAAACAACAGACTCCGAGATCTCCTTTTGACAGCCATTCTCACAATCGAGCAGCACAACGGCGAATGGTTTTTTGGGGGGCACCAGAATATAAAAGCCGGAAATCTCATTTGGCTATATCTACCTAATGTTAACGTGAAGGGCGCGGAAATAGAAACTGTCACCGAGCTACCAGCACATGAAACCAAACAGAAATAGTTATCTGCTGTTTCTATTTACTTCCGCCGCATTATTTCTCTTACAATATGTAGTTGACGTAAAATCCTATATAGCCGTCGTCCTTATGTATGGACTTGGCATATTCTTTCTTTTTAAGCAGACCCCCATCCATACACTCTTCTTCCTTTTTCTCTTGACAATCCCGTTTGAAAAAGGCATTCGAGAATGGTTGATAACCATAGTTCCGGACGGCATTGAATCATGGATGCAGGGTTATGATTTATACGTTGGTTTCACACTCAAAATGATATTTACTGCAACGCTTTCCGCAATATTATTGGTTACAAAACCTCGTCCTAGAGCTTTAATACCGATGTCTCTGATTATATTTATGATATGTATCGTCGCGAGTACTATAAATGCTTCCGATACCATGATTGCTTTTTTAGGATTTACCCGAATCACCCTGGGAATACTTCTGTTTTTGACGTCTGCCAACCTAGCAATAAATAGACGCTTGCGTGCGGATGCCGGTATGGTATTTCTGGCTTTGCTTCTTTTCTTCGGATATATCGGATCGGGCCAGCAATTCCGCACCCAACCGCTCGGACTTTTTCTAGAGGATAGTGCATCGCTCAACCCTATGGGTTACAGAACGACGGATGGCGATCCGCTATACAGAGTTTCCGGATTCACCGGCCACCCGACTTTTTTTGCAAGCTTCCTTTCGCTCCTTTTGCCCATCGGCCTTGGATACTTTCTTCATGCATGGAAGAACAAACTTAAATGGATAACATATATATCGTTTGCTGCAATTGTTTTATCGGGAATCGCGCTTATCAGTACGCAAAGCAGGAGCGCGTGGTTCGCTATAACAGTGACTACTGCAGTCTTTCTCTTCAGAGCGTATCACCAAAAAGATAAAAAAATACTTCGGATACTCACCGTTGGCACATGCATGATAACTATATTGATAGTTATCATAATGCCTACTATCATCAACCGTCTTGCAACGATTCCGGACGTATGGACCACCGGAAGCGGAAATGTACGGCTCCTTCTTATGCAGGAAGCGTGGAACATCATGAATGCGTTTCCACTCTTGGGAGCCGGATCTAACCACTTTGTACGGATCATGAGCAGTCAAGAACTCCCGGTAAACCTGCAGGGCTTTCTGTTTCCCGTGCATAATACCTTTCTTTTGTTTTTCGCAGAACTGGGAATCCCTGCGGGACTTGCCTTCCTTTGGTTTATCATTCAAATCATGATTCAAACATTCCGTCGCGCCGCAAAACAATGGATCACTCTGGGTGTCTGGCTCGGCGCGCTCACTTTTGTCATCAATGCCCAATTCCATACGCTTTTCAATCAAGATCCGACGTTTGACCTTTTTATGGTGCTTCTGGGGTTTGCAACCGCACTATGATAAAACAAAAGATTACCCTTGCCATCCTCACAAAAAATCGCCCGGCAGAGCTCACCCGATGCCTACGAAGCGTGATTAGACAAACGGTGCAGCCCGCTCGCGTCCTCATTATCGACAACGGAGAAACGTATGCTGCCAAACCGGTTGCCGAAAATTTTCGCGTCAAGCTTCATATATTATATATGAAAGAAACGAAACCAGGCACGGCGTATGGCCGCAATACCGCGTTAACGTACTGTACGACGCCGCTTTTGGGATTTACCGATGACGATTGCATACTTCACAAAAACTGGACAAAAGAAGCAACACGCGCGCTATCGGGAAATAAGGTTTCGTATATCATCGGTCGCTCCCTTCTTATGAACCGTCATCACCCGGTAGCTGCAGCTTCTTATCATCATCATACATATTGGTTTAACAAGAAACTGCAAAGCAGCGGTGGTATTCCGACAGCGTTTAATTTTGACACCAAAAATATCGTGCTTCGCCGCGATAATTTTTTGCAAAAAAAATTGTCTTTTGATCCGAATTTTTCTATCCGAGGCGTAGACTCATCTGATACGGATATGGGATTTCAGACTATTCATGCAGGCATAACTGGCGCGTATATACCAAAAATGATAGTCTCGCACCAGGAAATAACACATCTATTGCCATTATTAAAAAAAGCGCATATTCGTGGAAAACTTGCCCTGAAGCTAAGTAATAAATGGAGCCTCACAAACGAATTCGTCGATCCGGCTCAAAGAAATTTCCTACTCTTTATTATTAAGGCACTTCAGCATGCGCCTCATGAATTTCAGCAGTACTTGAGGGGATACCATGCCCCTGTATGGCACAAATATACTGCCTATCTTTATATCAAACTTATGGAGCGTACCTATATGCAAGGATATTATGATACATCCGGAGAAACCGAACACTTTGATCTGGCGAATGGTTCTGTCTAATGTAGGTTTTTCCTTCCTGTGCCAAACGCCGCTGCAACATTGGAGACCGTAATAGTCGGATGGTTTGCTGAGCAAATGTATTCGCACTATCGCCTACGAGGCACTGTCTATTATGCATTACTCTCAACCCATCAACACCCAGAGATGTAGTGACTATCGGAATTTTCGAGGCTAGCGCGGTGAAACTTTTTAGACGCAGCCCGCCACCCATACGAAATGGTAAAACAAATACATCAGCGCATGACAGATAAGGAATCGTATCCTTCTGATATCCATGAAGAAATACATTGGGGTACATCTGCCAATTCCTCTCGTACCGCAGCTGGCGTTTGCCCACTACATGAAATTCTGCATCCGGTATTTCTTGTACAATCAGAGGGAAAATAGCTCGCAAAAACCATCCCACAGCATCTTCATTAGGCGGCCAGCCCAGATTCCCGATAAAAAGTATATGGGAATGTTGTGAAGATAGCCGACGGAGATGCATCATGGGATATACCAACGGCTGCACGCTTACATTGGTTCTTCCGAAGATACTTTTCAAACGTCCCCTTTCCACATCAGAAATTGCTAGTATATGATCAAAAACAGTTAACATTTTTCTTTCAAAGAAATATGTTAATATCATTTCGATCAATAAATATAATTTGCGCAATATGGCAGGGGAATGAATAAATCTGGTCCAATATAAATATGTTTCAACATTGTGATGCTCGAGTATCCATACTTGCTGTTTTCGTTTTGGCAGATACTGCGACATATTCAGATGATCCACATGGATGACGTCAGGTTTCCAGTCATCGATTATTTTTTGTATAGCTGGCCGTGCAGAAGCGAGAAAGTATTGAAACTGATAATGGGAAATACCGCGGATAAAATGCCATGCAAGTCCAACTAAGTCCTTTTTCACCGAAGCCAAAACGCGATCACTATAAAAAACCTTCACAGTTATTCCCAGCTTAACCAAAATCTGCAAATCTTCTTTTTTCGGCTTAACTTCTGATATAAACACGGCATATATACGATATTCTCTCGCAAGAGTCTCCAGTGTTTGCAAAGTTTTTATTTTTCCGCCGCCATCTGCGGGATACGGATATGCTTGACTAAGATAGAGTATTTTCCTTTTCATACTTTTTGATAATTTGTTCGAATCGTCTGATAAACCGTTTCTCGGAAAACGTATCAGCCTGTTTCCGACATATTTTTGCATCAAATGAAATTAATTCAAAATCTCGAAAAGCCTTTTTTAACGACCCAACGGTATAGTCATAAAATAAAATTCCGGTCTTTTCGAAAACAACCGTTTCTCGGATACCGCCGCTTGCGTACGCAATAACCGGCACGCCCTGTGCCATCGCTTCCACCGGTGCCATACCAAAATCTTCATCGATTGCGCACGATAACAGTGCCTTGGCACCAGCATACATGTCAGCCATTCTATTGTCCGGGACGAAACCACAAAAATGAACCGTCGGACCTGCAATAGATCTTAAACGTCTTTCTTCTGGCCCGGTACCGACAACATACAGGGGAAGCTTCAGGTCATTACATGCACGGATTGCCAAATCAATTCCTTTTTGTTTTACCAACCTGGAAACACAAAGGAAATACAAACTCCTTGGCTTATTTAATACCTTAATGGATGGTATATGCACCGAAGGATATATGACGATGCTTTTTCGTTTATAATAATTCCATATTCTTTTTTGCACCGTCTTGGAATTCGCAATCAAAATATCAGGACGCTGAGCTCCTTCGAAATCCTTCTTTTTCAACCAGCCAAATAGCGGCGACAGCGCAAACTGAATAAACGGATGCTTCATCCATCGCATTTCATTATATTCGTTATATAAATACCTCGGAGGCGTATGAATATATGAAACATGAAGAGTTCTCGAAGAAACCCGGATGGATTTAGAGGAAAACGAATGGGAAGAAGAAATCACCAAATCATAACCGGACAAATCAAGATGTTCCCAGTACCAAAATAGTATGGGTTTTAGAAAACTCGCGTATGTACTCAAGCGGGGGAAGCTACTCAAAATCGTGGTCCGGACATCACCGTTCGTTCTTTTTCTGATATCCCACCTATAAGCACGTTGGAGAATGGGAATATACATGTCCGCATCAGGAAACAATCGAAGCAACTGATACAGAACCCGCTCGGCGCCACCCAGACAAAGCACCGCGTCATGGACAATCGCGATTTTTCTAAATTTTCCATATTGTTTCATATACTCTTTCCGATCATTCCGAATTTATGGAATAATATCCTTTAAAGAATCATATACTGCTTCAGCAAAATATCTGTTCCCTAATGCATTGAGGTGCTTCCATCCAAAAGGAAATTGCATTTCTTCAACCCGAAATAACGAATATGCTAAATTATCCGAGTTTATTCCAAGAGCATTCTGACCGATGTAAACCGGATGGCCTTCAGATCGTGTTCGAAGCGAAAGCAGTGCCGGATCATGAGATTGTGCAATTTTATCATTAACATCAATAAATATCTCACCCACGTTTTTCAATGTGTCGCGAAGTTGAGAATATAAACCCACCGACCAGTGACGATAATCTTGAGCTTCATCAAAATACCATTGAAACGGTGCGAGGGTGACCACGAGCTGAATATTCCTCTTCTTCGTTTGTCGCTGCATTTCACGAATCAGATACTGGATTTTCTGAAACATAGCTTTCCGAACTTCTGTCAATGTTCCTTTTTCCGTACATCCCAACGTTATCCTTCCTAATCCGGAAATTCTATTTGGCGCATACACAACAAAATTGGTTACGGCATACTGGAATAACCATTCAGGCATATGACGGATTAAAAGGCCTTGGACATACAGCGAATTTAGCCATCCCGGAAATTCTAAATAATTATTTCCGATCTTACGAATAAGACATGACTCATTTGCATCATTAATATCATTCATATTGAAATTCCAAATAATCATATCTGGACTTTCATGAGAAAGAATTTCTTTTATATAAACATACTCCTGATCCGGACTGTACCCAGATATACCTGCATTATGTACAATAACTTTTGGTTTTTTCTGATGAAATAATTGCTCAAGTACCGCTGGATACGCTTGATCGTGAATTACTCCCTGACCATAGGTAAAAGAATCCCCAATCATAACTATTTCATAAAAACTTTCTTTACCAGTAAGTCTCGGACGGTAAACAAATCGATAACCGTATTGGTCTGTGCCGTCATATTCACTTATGTAAATATTTTTCTGTATAGAATAAATTTTGTTCCTGTCAAGTGAAAATAATAGCGATTTCGTTTTACCTACCTCTGTCACAAACGACCACGGCGAAGGATATGGTTCATAATGTTGTGCTCGAAGTATCAATTCCAGGCACACAAAGCCAACGAGCAAAGAAAGTGCTGTTGATATGGTGAACAACTCCAATCGCTTCATCATAACTGCATTATCGCGCGTGTATCCGCCGAATAGCCTTCTGGAAAATTCCTGGGGTTGAGAACGCACCTCCCGATAACACAATTTGACAGTGATTTTTTGCATAGCGATCAGATAAACATGATGCTATCACGTCATTTGCAGCCTGGCTATCAAAAAATCTATAGCGATACAATGCTGCAAGCTCTATAGAAAAATAGCTCCAATCAGGAGCGAAATCCCGCGCAAGGAGCCATAATTTTTTGGTTTCCATTAAGTCTTTATCTATCAAGGAAAGACCAATTAAATACATAAGTTTTGCATATGCTGTTGGAGTCTTTGCTGCAAAAATATCTGCATTATTCCGCGTATAGAAAGAAGCATACTCCGGAGCACCAAAATCTATACGCGCAATCTTGGTCCGCAACTCTTGTGGAAGCGCCACCTGACTTAGTCTGTTTATCGCCAAACCAATAACCGAAGGTGATATTGGACGCTTTTCGAATAGGTATTGTATATATTTTATATGATAATCAACGTTTATCGGATCCCAACGAATGGCATTCTCATAAAAAGACTGAGTCTCATCTTGTTTGTTGATGCCCATATCGGTTTTAGCAGTTGCATACATCACCTCCGGGTCGCGGCGGTTTAACCACAATATACCCTTTTGAACCGCGTATGAGGATGCCAGCAATGCATCCAGGGCATTCTGCTTGTAATACGGAGCCGCATACCATGCCCACTGCTTTTTTCCCGGCAGAACGCCGAACAAAACACCGGCCATGGAGGAAAGATAAAAGAGCAGCAGCACAAATAGAAACAGTTTTGTCCGCATATATTGTGTGCGAGAGTCTAACGAAAATTGCAGAGATACACTGCCGGATGCAAGCCCAAGGCTCGCCCAAAACAATAACCAAATTGAGGAATAATTTAGATTGAATTCAAATACGCTATACAAAAGAATGAGAACAATCGGAACAAATAGGGGAGACCAAAAACTGCGGCGCAGTGATATACCCAAAATAAATATCAAAAGCACGGCGCCTACAAAACCCAACTCCACCACTGTCTCCAGCGGAAAACTGTGGGCATACCAGGAATACGTCTGCGGTGCCTCCTGAAGACGCTTAGACTGAAGGAAGAACGTCCCGGGCCCGCTGCCAAATAACGGCCGTTCAGCTATCGCCATAGCCGCCTGCCTCCAATAGCCCCACCGGCTGTCCTGAGTGATCGGCCGCTTTACAATCTGGCGAATAAGCGCATTGGTTGATTTCTCAAAACGAAAAACGTCGTACCGAAGAGAAATGAATGACACAGCCCCAAACAGAACCAGAAACAAGCAGGCGAAACTAAAAATAACCCGGCGTTCGATTCGGTCGCGGCGCCATAAAAATTGCCCAAGCAAATATACAACAAGAAGCATCCATGCCGCGCGGGCAAACGTCAGAATCATACCCAATATAAATACTGAAACTATTACCCATCTCAATTTTTTGAAATCGTTCGTAAAAAAAATCAAAGGGAAAATAGGAAGCAGAAGATCCGCCAAATGATTATGTCCATAGTTGGCATACAAAAGATTCATGAGGGGTAAAAATTCAGCAAACGATGGGAACAGCATAAATACCCACGACAACCCAATCGCGATAAACCCGATGGTAATAAGACTTTTCCGGTACCACATCACTGCGCCATCGGAAGCCACCGAATAAAACAGGATAAAAAGGAGGTATCCTTCGATATAACGGATAGACGCGCTGACAGAATAGGCAATACTGTCCGAAAATAATGTCCGGCCTGCCATATAGAGAAGCAATACGATCCAACCCCGAGATAGGGAGCGGGGAAGCGGACGAATTGTGAAAGACCCTAACGAAGCATACCGAATCGCATAGAGGATCAAGATGCCGAGCGCCCAAAATATGTCGACGAACGGCTGTTTCCCGTCACCCACAAGGA
Organism: Candidatus Gottesmanbacteria bacterium; assembly: GCA_016218255.1. Classification (GTDB taxonomy): domain Bacteria; phylum Patescibacteriota; class Microgenomatia; order UBA10105; family UBA927; genus JACREN01. The sequence goes on from JACREN010000002.1 coordinate 8,355, forward strand.
GCGATACGGCAAACAAAAGGCAAAAGGCTACGGTCAGTCGTTTCATTGCTTGGCATTCCGAATGGCAGCAGTCGTCTGAAATGAAGCGCTCGCGCGGTCGAATTGGTCCGGCGGCGTGCCCTTTTGCGCCAGACTAAAAATAATCGCCACCGTCGCCGGCTGACCTGCCGGCATCGTACAGACAAACGTCAGACTGGAAGCATTGCAATCCGCTCCACCGAGCGTCAATGCACTGTCCGTCAGATACTCTGTCGTAGAAGCACTTACGGATGCAATACGAGTCACGGTACCGTCCAGGAGACATCCCAAAGAGGTAGATTCGCCATCAGGATTTGTCAACGTGATACTGGACGATGAAGTCCCGCCCTCCGCACACGTCGAGGTCACTTCCGTTGCATTCCGAACAAGCTGATATATTCGCTCGAGAGAAAAATCACCGTTCTGTTTTACATTCTTTAATACTTCTGATTTTGCATTGCTTCGGGTCGTGGTAAAAAATACCTGAGAAATCAAAACACCCACGACAGCCACAATGCCGATCGACACCATGATCTCCAGCAGAGTAAATCCCTGTTTTTTCCATGAATCATGAACATTTTTTATCGCCATCTTGTAAAGTTGGTTGTGAGCTCGCTTTTATGTTCACCCCGGCCGTCATCCCATGCCACTTTCGATGCAACATTCATAACCGGATCAACCCATGTAAAAGTAAGGCTTCTTATGTAGATGCTGTCGACATTCACTGGACATACACTATTAGCAGATGCAGTCAGGACATTTGTTTTATCCAGACAATAGACACCGCTTTTTTCTGCAAAACCGGTCCACCCGATATTGCGGAGGTTTCTGGCATACTCTATGCCTTCCTGAGAATATTTTAAGGCCAAACTCCTTGTTTTCCCCTCGTTGATATTCCGAAGCGATGCGGTCGTACCGACAATAATACCCGTTACTAACACTGTAACCACGCCAATCACGACTACCGCCTCAACAAGCGATTGGCCAGACTGACCGGATGTTTTATAGAAATCCCAGATCATTTATGTCTCCTCCGGTTGAAACCTGTATGCGGTATGATTTTACAATTCCGACCATTGTAATCGTTACCGCATCGCTTGAAAGCAGTCCCCGGGTTAACACGCCATAAACAAACGAGGCGGGCACAGGCGAAAACGTAATTCCTGAGGGCAACGCGGTAGAAAGCGCATCTCCTACGGCGCCTTCTGTGCACTCTGCAACAACCGTATATGTCGAATCCGTAAATTGTACGGTATATCCCACAAGCTCAGTGCACCCGCTGGTTGGTTTTTTCGATGAAGCGGCAAGCGTCTGGGCATAACGAAGATTATTTTTCATCGTCAGGGCTGCCTGCTTCAAGCGCTGATTATCATTGTAATTATTATAATTAACGATAAGCCCGCCAACCGCAAGAAGTGAAATACCGATCGTCACGATAAGCTCTATGAGAGTAAACCCAGAACGAGATGCAAAAAGCCGCTTCATGGACTCTTGACCCCGAAATTATGGGCTGGGGTCTGCGATGCATCAGGGGTGCAGCTGTTACTTGCGGGCGTTTCTGCTTCAAGGTACGCGCTTACACAGTAGCCGTAATAACTGCCTCCCGAAACATCAGTTGCTTTATACCGGTATACATAATCGGGATCTTTTGGGTCTGCTGGGATAGACGGCATGTAGGTAGCCACTAAATCAGCACTTAAATTAGACATATCCGTCCAGCTACCGGCCCCGGTACTGGGATAATACCCATTGTCGGTTCGGTACATCTCGATAGCCGACCGGATCTGCTCGACGTCGCTTTTCCGCTTTGTATCACGGGATCTACGGTTTACCGATCCATACGATACGATACCTATAGCAGTCAATATTGCGATAATAGATATCGCAACCAATATCTCCATGAGGGTAAATCCTTTTTTCATAATTACTGAGCGCTTTTGACGCAGTACAACCCCGTGTATTCACTTGGTGCTGCGGCAGCTGCACAGTCCGTCACCTCATTGGCTTCTCCCTCAAGACCAGCACAAACACAAAAACTTGCAGCACTACAACTGCTCCATCCCGTGACCGTTGTGTAATCTGTTCCGCTCTTGGGATCAGTCGGCATACCGTTTGGCAAATATGTCACCGCCAGAGTGCAGGTAGCCGGATATGATCCTTTATTGTCTGCATAATACTGCTCAAAACCATTCTGCACTTCCTTCAGATCGTTTTTTCGTCTGTTATCACGCGCCTTCTTTTGCCCTGTGGTATACGCCGAAACTGCGATCGAAACTAAAATCGCAATGACCGATACCGCCACCAATAATTCCATAAGACTAAAACCTATAGAATGTTTCCCCACCATGCGAGTATTTGAGTTTTCCATAATATGGTGATAACGGTTCCTAAAATCAAAAAAGGACCGAATGCAACCCGGCTTTTCCACGTTTTATGTCTAGCTTTCATCAGTATGACACCCACTCCAGCGCCCGTCAAGAACGCTGCATACAGCGCCACAACGATGCCTGGATACCCCAAAAGCAGCCCGAGCAGAAACACAAGTTTTACGTCTCCCAGTCCCATTCCTCGTCCGCCAGTCAATAACCAAAGAAGCAGAAAGAACACGGACGCTCCAAACGCGGAAATCCAAAAAACCTGCGCATGACGGACGTCAAAAACCGACCCAAGAAGACCTACTCCGATAATCCCCACCACCACCATACTGTCCGGAATTATTTGATATTTAAGATCTGCAAAAAAAATAACAATCAATGAGCAAAAAATAAGAACATATGCTGATAATTTGGTAATCGAATCAGCAAAATAAAAAAACAGCAATGCGAAACCAACACCAGTCAAAAGTTCAATGGCGGGATACTGTAGCGAAAGCTTTTTGTGACACCGACGGCACCGGGCGAGCTGGATCACAAACGATACGATTGGAATAAGTTCGTACCACCGGAGCGTTTTTTTACAATGATCGCAATGTGACCGACCATATACCACAGATTGCCCCTTTGGTAGCCGGTCGATAAGGACATTAAGAAATGATCCTATACATAACCCAAATAATCCTGCCAACCACATACATATATCATACCATGATATACTTCAGCCATGAAACGCGATGCATGGGCGCTTCTTGTCATATCTACGTGTGCAGCCGCATTTTTTTTCCGGCTGTTCTGGCCTACACCTCTTCTTCTCGTCACACCTGATTTCGGCAGAAGTGATGCATGGCATTTTACCTTTGTCACTAAATTCCTCTTGGGAAAAAATCTGACTGGGGGAGCACTCCCTATCTGGATACCGGAGCTTGGACGCGGATTTCCGCTTATGGCTGAAGGGCAAACAGGGACATTTTATATTCCTAACGTGCTTCTTTACCGATTTTTGGACAGCGTGACCGCATACAATGCATCAATTCTTCTGACAATTCTGTTTTTGGGGTGGGGTATGTATATGTGGGTTCGCAGAATGAACTGGAGCCGGATCGCCGGATTATTTGCTGCTCTCTCGCTTATGTTTTCCGGCATGACACTGTCGCAACTCCCACATGGCGCGCTTCTTCAAGGCATAAGCCTTCTTCCGTGGGTACTCTACCTAACACTTCGCCTTTTTCAAACTAAATCCCGTTCTGCAATAGCTATTTGGGCTTTTATCTACTCCCAGCAGTTGCTTACCGGGTTTCCCCAAGCAGCATTTATCACTATCCTTTTTTCGTTTGCTTACGGCGCATGGCTTCTTCAGGAAAGCTCAACCAAAACAATGGACAGCATACGGTTTCTACTCGCATGTGCTGCATCGCTGGGTCTCTCCGCGGTTCAGATTCTGCCGTCATGGGAATTTTTGAATCAGACCACGGTCGCCGGAGGCATGACTTCGGACGTATCCACATATTTTTCCTACCCGATCAAGCATCTGGCGACGCTCTTGGAACCATTTTTTTTGGGCAATCCAAAATTCGGTACCTATCCACCTTTTTTTGCATTTGACGGAAGCATTTTCTGGGAAAACGTCGGCGGCATTGGATGGATTCCTGTTAGTCTCGCCATTATCACCATGATGAAATTCAGATCCAAAAATATTGCTTTTTTTGCTCTGTCTGTACCGATATCGCTTCTTCTTATGCTTGGTAAATATTCTCCGCTATACCTGGTCTATTCATTTTGGCCGTTTCATTTATTCCGTGTCCCTTCACGGTTTATTTGGATATTTGTTCTCTCAATCATCATGATTGCATCCTATGCCATCCACCGGATTTGGCGAAACGGGCGGATCCAAAAAATCGGCGTTCTGGCTGCTATTACTCTACATACCGCAATCTTAACAAACACCTGGTTCTCCTACCAAGCATTTGAACCCGCACACCTCTGGCTCACACCTCCTGAGGCAATTTCAAGACTACCGAATGATCCAAATATATTTACAGTCGGCTCGGAACCAATACACAACCAATCCTTTCTGACAAACGGATGGAAATCTATGAAACCCTATACATCACTTCGTAACAGCCTTGCCCCAAACAGCAGCAGCATATGGGGCATCACTTCTGCCAATGTCTACGCGGGTAGATTTCTACGGCGACCGAGTATTCTGGCAGAATTCATTGACCATGAGTTTCCCGTCGATAGCCGGGAGGCCACACTCTCAGCGGTGGGGAAGAAGCTTCTAACAATATCAGGCATTACTTCAGTTATCGCGGCGGTTCCGCTCACGCAATCTGAACCACCATATCTGGAAAAAATCACAACCCATGACACACTGACCCTCTGGAATAATCCTGAAGCTGTCCCCAGAGCCTATTTAGCCGACCGAGTCCATGTGGCAACGACCAAAGAGAAGGCATTCGGGATCTTACGCCACGAGGATTTTATTCCCGGCAAAAGCGTTCTTTTAGAAGACCCCATACATGTGGGCCAAACTACGGATAAGCCAACCGGAACAGCTCAAATAACCGACCGGTCAAACACAACACTCACCATATCCGTGAAGGATAACAATCGAGATACAGTTCTCATCGTAACCGATACGTACTATCCCGGCTGGAAGGCGATACTCGACGGATTTGAAGTGCCTATATTTCCTGCAAATATCCGCCAACGGGGAGTCATCGTACCACCGGGAAACCACACGATACAAATGCGCTATGAACCAAAGAGCCTATTTTTGGGATTTGCTATCAGTGTGGTGACGCTCTTACTTCTTGTTATCTTAATGGTGTTTCTTCCTTCTTCTTCAGATCCTCATACTCTTGCAACAGATGCTTCGCCCGGCCCGCATCGCCCACACAGTCGCGCATCGTGATGCCTTCGTACAAATAAAGGGTTGGCTGTACCCGCGCAAGATCAGTTTCCCTAGCAGACCGAAAATGATCCAATGCAGATGAGCAGTCTTTTAAAAACAGATCCGTAAGACCTGCATACGCATGCGCGTCACTTAGCTGGGTATCACCATCAGTATATATCGCCTTGGCAAAATACCGTTTGGCATCATCAAGCTTACCGATCCGAAGGAGCGTTTTGCCAAATTCCACCCCTGCACCCGCGTAGACATCCAGTACATCTGCAAGCATAAGATGGCGGTAGCGTGCAAGAATACCTTTTTGAGGATCATGATACTGTTCCCACCGCACATTATTAACCGCAAGTACTGAATCCGTAGACGGCGCATCAGTGAGTCGCACCAGACGGTAAATTAATCCTTCCTGCACCCATGCTTCACCGGCTGAAACCGCCAGGGGATATACTGAAAATATCGGAAACCGGCTCCTGTTCATCGCGATAAAATCAGTCAAAAACGACTCGCCGGTTTTGGACGGAACGGATAATTTTGGAAAGACACGCGAAAGAACTACTGGATAATCTGCAGTCGCAAGTCTAGATGCGTGTATGACCATCACATCCGGACGCCGGCCCAATGCATACCGGACATATTGTACCGTAAAAAGCGGTGTATCCCGAGATACAAGCAGGATGCTGTCGGCATCCACACCCGCAAGAATATCATATGCCAAGGCATCAGCCGTTCTGTCATTTGTGACACCCTGGAACTTCCACATTGTCGCACCCATAACCTTCATGGGATAAATAAGCATCAAAATCGCAAACACCCAAAATAACAATGTATTTCGCCGCACTAATTGTAAAGACTGCCAGTATCCCAATCCGATGAGCACGGAAAAAAGAACATACGAAGGAAGTAAAAACCGCTCATATGTACCCAAGGTAAACCTGTTCGCGAGCGGAAAACTCGCATAAAAGAAAAATACAGGCCCCAAGGAAATAAGGCCAATCACCAAAAACCAAAACAAGCCTCGCTTGTGGATCCAACACCATACAAAGCCCAATAAAAGAAGCAGTACCCCGACTGTGGTAAGGTCCAGGACGAGGAATTGCCCATAGGCTTTTAACTGTGTCATTCGCTGGGACAACAATGTGCCGAATGCATTACCGGATACAAACGTACCGTAATCTGCGCGGGTGACCAACCGGACAAAGGAGGAGATATCCACAGGCCGATTCCAATTTATAATGGATGGCCCGTGGCCGGCTATCGGAAGATATACATATGGCAATAATCCGATCAACACATAAAAAGGCAAACGGAAAAACGTGTGCCGATCCAACAATTGCTTGTGAATATATATCCAATACAGCAATGCAGGAACAAAAAATAGTATGACGTGATGATGACTTAGTGATAATCCAAACACAAACAAAGCCCAATGAAAATATACGGGCTTTTTTGTTTCAGACCAATAAATAAACAGGGAAAAGAGCAACACAAGGAACAAATCAAAAAGTCCGAACACTTCGGGCGTGATGCTATAGAGAAAAAAAAGATAATTACCGGCGAGTACCAGCGCGGCAAAAAAACCGACAAAGGATTTTCCTGTAAACCGCGCCGCAAGCGCATACACGATAGTCACAGTTGCAGCGTGGGTGAGAGACGAAAGCAAGCCAACTCGCCATGCCGGGGTAAACCAAGGCAACCAATTCAAAAACCAGCCCAACAACGTGTACAACGGATACCCAGGCGGGTGGGGTACGCCAAAGGTCGCAGCCGCCGTAACCAAATCTCCGCTGTCGCCGCCAAAAATACCCTTTGTCTGAAACAAGAGAAACAAAAGAAAACTCGCGGCAAAAACAAAGAAGGAAAATCCGCGACCCATTACTGGACGCAGAAGTAGCAGTCGGTGCCGCCGGTAGAAGTCTGCGACTTGCACCCGCTGGAGACTACTGCTCCATCTGTGCTATACGTCGTGTTGGTATCGATCTGAAAAGATTTGGACTCCGGCTTGAAACAGACTGCCATATGCTCGGGAGCAGTCGAGGTGACCAGGACTTTCGCCAAATTCCCTGTTCCTGCCAGATCCATAAACCGATTTTTGAGTTCTCCGGCGTTGATAAGATCAGTAACGTAGCTGCCCATCGTATCGACCCCTGATGCCGTAAACGATGAGCTTGTTCCCCAAGGAAAATTTCCCTTGGTGGCATAATAGCGGAGATTCGCGTTATAAAATTCTGCCGTGGTATTTCTCAGTGATGTATCACGACCTTTTTTCAATTGCTCAAATGGATCAATCGTTGCCAATAGTCCTACTGCCAAGGCACCCAGTAACGCAATAACGATAAGAAGTTCAATGAGGGTGAATCCTTTTTTGAGGTGGGCAGTATTCATAGGTCTTCTTTAGGTGTAACACACACCAAAAACAATTGTCAAGCACTACTTAAACTGACTGGTGAGATTGTAAATGGGCGTAATAACGGATATCACGATAAATCCTACACCGACGCCCAATACGACCATAATAAGCGGCTCAATGGCAGTGGTCAGACCCCTGACAAGGTGCTCAGATTCCGATTCAAAGTAACGGGATAGCTTGGTAAGCGTATCGTCCAGCTTCCCGGTTTCCTCTCCCACTTTCATCATCTGCGACACAATCGGAGGAAACACCTCATACTGGCCGAACGTTTCACCAAGGGGAAATCCTTTTTCCACTTTCTTGGCAATTTCACTGATTGCCTCGCGGAATAAGACATTACCAAGCGAATCCCGTAAGATATTGAGTCCTTCCAGGATATGTATACCTGCGGTAATAAGCATTGCGAGCGTTCTGGTAAATTCCACCAGAATAATTTTTTTCTGGAGCTCCCCAAAAAGAGGAATGCGGAGAATGAGGCTGTCCACCAGGTGTTCGCCGACAGACGTTTTTTTCCACCTCATAAATCCGATAGTCCCGCCGACAGACACCAGGATAATAAGCCACCAAAAATTCACAAAAAATCCGGACAGGGTAATGAGTACCTGAGTAGATGCAGGGAGCGACATCCCGAAATCCTTATACAATTCCGTCAATTTCGGGACAACTACGGTCATCATGACCATAACAACCGCCATCATACCGATGACAATGATAACCGGGTAGATCATAGCGCCGGATACTTTGCTCCGGAATTCCCGCTGCGCTTCCAGTGTCTCGGCAAGCCGCAAAAGCACCTTATCGAGGGTACCCGATGATTCACCCGCATGCACGAGCGCGATATAAATATTGGAAAAATTTGCCGGATACTTTGCCAATGAGTCTGCCAAATTACCGCCGCCCACGATCTGGTGTTCCACGTCCAAAAGAATCCGCGCGAATGCCGGATTGGTCGTCTGCGTACGCAAAATCGTCAGGGCATCCGGAAGCGAAAGCCCTGCCACAATCATTGTCGATAATTGACGGGTAAAATTGACGATATCACCGAATCCGACCTTTTTGAATTTTGCCAATAACGCAGACAGCGATAAGTGTTCCTTGGATTCCGTCAATTTAATAACAAAAAGCTGTTTGTCGCGCAATAATTTCGTCGCAACATCACTACCAGGAGCTTCAACAAGACCGGAAATCGTTTTCCCTGATGTGTCCCGCGCTTTATAGGAAAAAAATGCCATACCGGTTAATATTTAAGTAATCTTCCCAGCTCTTCCGGCCGCACCGCATAGGCTGTCGCTGTTTCTGCACTGATTTTGCCTTCCTTTACCGCGCGGGCAAGCGATGTCTCAAGGGTCATCATGCCCAGCTCTGCCGATGTCTGGATGACGTTGTCTAAAAGATGTGTCTTGCCTTCCCGAATCGTGTTTCGTACTGCAGGAGTTCCAGTAAGGACTTCTGCCACTGCCACACGGCCTCCTGCCACTGCAGGAACCAGTCGCTGGGAAAAGACTCCTTCCAGAGCAAAAGAGAGCTGCAGCCGCACCTGGCCCTGCTGGTTCTCCGGAAATACGTCCACAATACGGTCAATCGTCTGCGCCGCAGAATTTGTGTGCAGCGTGGCAAAGACTAAGTGTCCGGTTTCTGCTACAGTGAGCGCCGCCTGAATCGTTTCAAAATCACGCATTTCTCCCACCAGCACCACATCCGGATCCTCCCGCAGGACGCTGCGAAGCGCTACCGTCCAGGAATGCGTATCCTGATGCATTTCGCGCTGGGAAATGATGGAGAATCCCGGCGGATACACATATTCAATCGGGTCTTCAATCGTGACAATATGCGTCGCCTTTGTCTGATTAATGCTTTGAATCATCGCAGCCAGTGTCGTGGATTTTCCGTGCCCGGTCGGTCCGGTAACTAACACCAGCCCCTGACGCAATCCGACGAACTGTTTGCAAATAGTAGGGAGCCCCAACTCATCAATCGATCTGATTTTTGATGGGATGAGCCGAAAATCCGCAGCTACTGTGCCTTTTTGATAGTAAACATTCGCACGAAACCTGCCCACCTGGGTGGCCACGGAGTAGTCGATTTCTCTATTGGTCAAAAACAATTCCTTTTGCTGGGGAGTAAATGTGGCAAAAACAAGCTGCTCCACGTCGGAAGGGGTCAGTGCTCCCGTTCCACCGATCGGCCCAAGTTTTCCTGAGACCCGAAGCATGGGTGCAAACCCAACGAGCAAATGGAGGTCTGCCGCTTCCAACCTGGCTGTTTCCGTAAATAATTGTTGTATATCCATACTAGTCCTGTGCTACCCTTAGCACTTCTTCAAGCGTTGTCACGCCTTCGATCGCCTTCATGTAGCCGTCCTGCTTCATCGTTATCATACCGTCATTGATCGCCTGATCTTCTATAGTTTTCATCGGCGTGCGGGCCAATATCAGTTTACTGATTGCCTCAGTCACTGGGAATACCTCAAACACACCCAACCGCCCGAGATATCCAGATCCGCCGCAGGTACCGCATGGCTGGCCGTCCACCGTTCCTTTGCCCCGGTATAGCTTGATCGGTTTATCTTTTTGAAGCAGATTTCCAAGAACCGACGCGATATCTGTTTTCACTGATTCCTCAGGATCATATTCTTCCCGGCACGTCCCGCACACGCGACGGGCGATACGTTGACCAATCACTGCATTGAGGGCAGATGCCACCAAAAACGGCTCAGCGCCCAAATCAAGCAACCGTGGCACCGCACCTGCCGCATTATTTGTGTGGAGCGTAGAGAAGACCAAGTGTCCAGTCAGAGCAGCCTGTATAGCTAAATCTGTCGTTTCATTATCGCGGATTTCTCCCACAAGAATGATATTCGGATCCTGCCGCAGAAATGAACGTAATCCCGTCGCAAACGTCAATCCTGCTGTCGGATTTATCTGCACCTGATTGACACCGGCGATTTCGTACTCGACCGGGTCTTCAAGCGTCATGATATTCACCCGCGATGTATTGAGCTTGGCAAGCACAGCATAGAGCGTCGTGGTTTTGCCGGACCCGGTAGGTCCGGTGACCAGAATAATGCCATGCGGCCGGAGTACATTTATTTCAAGATTCTTAAGCGCCGTCCCGCGGAGTCCCAACTCCGGAAGCGTCGGAATTCCACCGGATTTCTTCAGCAAACGCATGACTATCTTTTCCCCATGGACTGTCGGCAGTGTGGATACACGGAGGTCCACCTCAGAATCACCCATTTTGAAATTAAACCGTCCGTCCTGAGGAATACGTTTCTCGTCAATTTTCATATCCGCCAAAATCTTTATGCGCGATACCACTGCTTCCCGTAATCCCCGGGGAAGCGCAAGTCTCTCCTGCAAAATACCGTCAACACGATACCGCACGCGGGTATCTCCAATCTGCGGCTCTATATGTACGTCTGATGCACGAAGCCTCATGGCTTGCTCTAAAATCGCGGAAACAATCTGAGCGATCGGCGCCTCCCGTATGACCTCGCCGAGTTTCCCTGCCTCGTATGTCTTGACCGAAAGCGGAGCAGTCTCAGCCAGCGCCGCAGACACATCCTCACCCAAATTTTGGGTATAGACATCTTCAATCGCTGATACAATGTCTTCCTTTGTACCCATAAACGGCAAAACGTGCTTGGCTGACTTTTTTTCCAAAAACTCAATCACCTGAAAATCCAATGGATCGAGCATCGCAACAGATAACTCGCCCTTCTTTTCATCAAATGAAAAGGGGACAAGCGTATAGCGCCTCGCGACTGCTTCGGGGATAAAATTAACAGCATTTGGAGCTATGGCTTTGCCGGCAAGTATCACGAAGGCAATACCCATGGCTTTCGCCCTGGCCGCAACCAGATCGTCTTCTGTCACCATGTGTTTACGAATTAGTAATTTATCGAGGGCCTCTCCGGAGCTTAAAGACTCCGAGTTAATGGCGTCCGCCTGTTCGCGGGTAAGATGTTTTTGTTCAACGAGAACACTTAATAAATCAGCACTTGAGGCAGGCATACAAACAAAATCAAAAGGCAAAAATCAAAATGCAAAACGACATATGTATTATTGCCGCTTTTCTACTATAATGCAAGGGATTTACTTTTGCATTTTACCTTTTAAATTTTTATTTTCTTTTTTGTATGCATGCATATATTATCATCGGGGGGACAAAGGATATACGCATGACGGAAATTCAGGAAAGGCTTAAAAAGGATCATATTTCTCCATTTGATATCATCGCCCTCAATTCTCCTGACGGAACGATTGGGATAGACCGAGTACGCGAATTTCAACACAATCTCATGTTTATTCCATATCACTCTAAACAAAAAATGGGGGTGATCTCAGACGCCGAAACATTAACCATTGAAGCACAAAATGCACTTCTGAAAACCCTGGAGGAGCCGCCTGCCCACACGATACTACTACTGGAAACAGCTAATCCCGACTTCCTCCTGCTCACCATTCTTTCCCGCTGCCAGATAATCCGTCTCAAGGGAAATCCGGATGTACCAACAATCGATGTTTGGTCGGCATTCGCAGGACCCATTGGTAAACGCATCCAGCTCGTGGACGAAATAGCAAAAACGCGGGACGAGGCAAAACAATGGGTCGAAAAGGCAATTTTTTCCGTCCGCCACGCCATGCTCCTTGAGCATTCCATACGTTATGCTGGGGTACTCCGCCGCCTTCTGGCTGCACGAAGCCATCTGGCAGCAAACGTCAACCCAAAACTGGTCATGGATGCCGTCGTTCTTTCCGAAGAACATGCCCCTGCGGACTGATTTGGTAAATCAAAATTTCCCCGGTTGCTATCTCAACGTCGGCAATTTTTTCATCGGATACGTTCTCTAAATGCTTCACGAGCGCACGCAGAGAATTACCATGCGCCACGATTAACACGTTTTTTTCGGATCTGATGTGCGCTTGAATCGTCGATTGATAATAAGGGATCACTCGATCGTGTACGTCTTTGAGACTTTCTCCGCCGGCAATAGGGTAATCCCAACTTCTTCTGATTTTCAAAAACTCCGCTTCACCCACAGCTTTTTTCACTTCCCATTTGTTTTGCCCGGTGTATATACCATAATGCCGTTCATCCAATGAGCGGTGGCGAACTACCGGCATATCTTTCACCTTAAGCCTTTCCGCAATCACATCGAGCGTCTCGCGTGTCCGCACTAATGTGGAAGTAAAATAAATATGAAAGGAAATGTCCAGCAAGAGTCCAGCAGCAAGTTCGGCCTCCTGCCTGCCTTTTTGGGTTAAATGGACATCAGTCATTCCGGTCCAGAGCCCTCGTGCATTCCACTCAGACTCACCATGCCGGACAAGCACAAGATAACTATGCATGATTTTTGAGCGCTTCTATCGCAGGCAGAGTACCTTTTTCCATAAACTCGAGCATCGCACTCCCACCGGTGGATACGTGGTGAATTTTCCCAAGAAGAGTCTGATCATGAATAGTAGAAATCGTATCGCCGCCTCCGATGATAGTCGTAGCCCCGCTTTCGGCCAGCGACCGGAAGACTGACTGGGTGCCTGCCATAAACCGGTCGTCTTCGTACATGCCCATCGGCCCATTCCAAATTATGGTCTTTGCCTCTTTTGCATACCCGTCCAACTCACGGCACGCCACAGGCCCTATATCAAAAATTCCAAGTGCCTTCGGGACCGAGTGAAACGGCCTCACTGATGGCTTTGCCGTCCTTCCACTATTACTGACGACGACATCGTTGGGGAGAATAAGCCGAGCATGCACGCGTGTGGCTTTCCAGAGTACTGCCCTGGCCATCTCGATCATCTCATGATCGACTTTTGATACGCCTACGCTTATGCCCCAGGTGGCAAAAAAAGTATTCGCAACCGCGCCTCCCAGATAGATGGTATTGGCTACATCCAGAAGCCTGTCGATCACGCGGATCTTCTCCGGGGTCTTTCCTCCTCCAATGATCAATAGAAGCGGCCTCCCGGGAGCAGCAAGGGCACACCCGATCATTGCGACTTCCCGGCTAAATAAAAAACCGGCATACGAAGGCAAAAATCTGGTAATCCCGACGGTCGAAGCATGTGTCCGATGCGCAGTACCAAATGCATCATTGACAAAGACATCTGCAAAGCCCGACAGATGTCTCCCAAACCACACATCATTACTCTCTTCGCCCGGATAAAACCGGATATTTTCACAAAGAGCCACTGTTCCCGCAGACATTTTTTTGATGCGTGGCAACGCATCACTCGCCCAAAAACGGTCAACCAACACCACCTGTTTGCCCAACAATTCTCCCAGCCGACCCGCCACACACGAAAGACTCAACGCCGCATCCGGCTTGCCGTCTGGACGCCCCATATGAGATATAAGAACCGGCGTAGCTTTGTGCTCCAAAAGAAATTCAATAGTCGGCAGGGCTTCCCGTATCCGCTGGTCATTGGCAATGCGCTGATCAGCCGCCAACGAAACATTAAAATCCACACGCACCAGTACGCGTTTCCCTGCTATTGCCTGTGGGGTCACCGTAGGTATGTTCATGTCTTCTTCATTATGTGAGCAGCCATATCTACTAAACGGTTCGCATACCCCCACTCATTGTCATACCAGGCCGATACATGCACAAGCGTTCCGTCCGCGACATCAGTAAGAGATGAATCAATCACAGAAGAAAACGGCGAGCCTATATAATCAGTCGATACGAGTTCCTCTTCTGCCACCGCCAACGCGTTTTTCAATCCGGATTTTGCTGCAAGAATAAACAGCCGGTTTACGCTATCAACTGATGTCTTTTTCTTTACTTCCACCACAAGATCAATCATTGATACCGCAGGCACCGGCACCCGGACGGAACGGCAGGGGAGTCTACCTGCTAAATGAGGAAAAATCTTCGAAACGTCTTTCCCTGATCCGGACGCCGTTGGGATAAGATTAACCAGCGCAGATCTACGGAGGCGCAAGTTTTTTTTGTGCGAATTATCCAATAGATTCTGTGAATCCGTCACTGCATGAATCGTGGTCATATTGCCGCGTATCACTCCCAGCGCATCATCCAGCACTTTCAACACAGTTGCCACACAGTTGGTAGTACAGGAAGAATTGGAAATAATGGGCTCTCCGCTATATGACAAATGATTCACGCCCATGATATAGGTAGGTGTCGCGTCTTTGGCTGGGGCGGATATCACGACACGTTGCACACTTTCTCGTATATGCTTCCCGGCCAATTCCGTTGTACGGGATTTACCCGTACACTCAAGGACGATATCCACACGCTCCGCGCCCCAAGGAACGTTAGAAGCATCCGCTGCCTGAAAACACCGGATGCGGTGATTGCCGGAAACGAGTATATCCTCCTCCGCAAAGACAGACTCATGCCACAGTCCATATACTGAATCATGACGAAGAAGATAAGCATGAGAAGCGACGTCTGAATTGCTATTAATAGCTGCGAGTGTGAGGTCAGAGCGCGACAGAATGATCCGCGCCGCGCATCTACCGATTCTGCCAAACCCGTTGATTCCAATGCATACCCCCATAGTGTGTATGGTATATAAATATAGTATGCTTCGTCAAACTCCGCTTGACACGATTCTGACAACATGACCGCCCTAGACAACTATTTTTTTATCATCTATAATGATTTTTAGAGCTTACAAGGCTCATTTTTTTCTCCACGTCGCTAAAAGCGCGCGGAGTAAACTTCCAAACTATACCGATGGCCAAAATAGCTGAAAAATACACCGGAAATCAAATTGTTGTCCTGGAAGGCTTAGAGCCGGTCCGCAAACGGCCAGCCATGTATATCGGGACTACATCTTTAGCCGGTGTACACCACTGCCTCAATGAAATCATCGACAACAGTATCGATGAGGCTTTGGCGGGATACGCCAAAAATGTATGGGTCACAATACATACAGACGACAGCGTCACAGTGCGGGATGATGGCCGGGGAATTCCAGTCGATAAAGTATCCAAGTATAATGTATCAGCGCTTGAACTCGTCATGACCAAGCTTCATGCCGGCGGCAAATTTGAAGGCAAGGCGTATAAAGTTTCAGGAGGACTGCACGGTGTCGGTGCATCTGTCGTCAACGCATTATCCACAAAAGTCGAGGTAGAAGTCCACCGTGACGGGAAAGCATATATACAAACGTACAAGCGTGGTATCCCCACGGGTCCAGTCAAGGCCAACGGCAAAGCATCGGATACCGGCACAATTACGACATTTTCTCCAGACCCTGAAATTTTTCAGGAAGGCATTTCTCTCAATTTTGAAGGCGTAAAAAAACAGGTACGGGACCGCGCATATCTCATCGCCCGTCTCGCATTTCATCTGACCGATGAGCGGACCGCGGAAACAGCAAACTATTACTTCGAAGGGGGCATTACGTCGCTCGTAAAGGCACTGAACCGCAATAAAATAGTCCTGCATAAAACGATAACCATTCATAAAACTTCAACGGACGGCGATATCGATGTTGAGGTGGCGATCCAGTACAACGACGGTTTTTCAGAAAGTACAGAATCATACGTCAATGTCATCCATACCGTTGAAGGCGGTACACATTTGACCGGCTTCCGGATGGCACTGACCCGCGCAATCAATGATTACGCCAAAAAAATCGGCGCCGCGAAAAATGATACTGACACGATTACCGGCGATGATACGCGGGAAGGGCTTTGCGCCATCGTCTATATCAAAATGCCTTCCCAGCATCTGCAATTTGAAGGACAAACCAAGGGAAAGCTCGGCAACGCAGAAGTAACTCCGTTCGTCCAATCCGCAGTCAAAGAGGGTCTGGATACCTACTTCGAGGAAAATCCTTCTGACGGACGCGCAATATTAGAAAAAATATTCCTCGCAGCAAAGGCCAGACTTGCAGCCAAAGCCGCCAAAGACGCAATCATAAGAAAAGGAGCGCTTGAAGGCGCATCGCTTCCCGGCAAACTCGCAGACTGCCAGGAAAAAGATCCGACCATATCGGAACTTTTTATCGTCGAGGGGGACAGTGCTGGCGGATCAGCGAAACAGGGGAGAGACCGAAAATTTCAGGCGATTCTGCCGCT
The DNA here is from genome assembly GCA_016218255.1 of Candidatus Gottesmanbacteria bacterium. Taxonomy (GTDB): domain Bacteria; phylum Patescibacteriota; class Microgenomatia; order UBA10105; family UBA927; genus JACREN01. Next base: position 25,120 of record JACREN010000002.1, read on the forward strand.
CCGGGGAAAAATCCTAAATACGGAACGGGCCCGCCTGGACAAAATTGTCGAATTTGAGGAACTTAAGGCACTGGTCATTGCTCTGGGTATGGGGATCGCTGAAACGCTTAATCCCGACAAGCTCCGCTACCACCGCATCGTCATCATGACGGACGCGGACGTGGACGGGGAACACATCATGACACTTCTTTTGACCTTTTTTTACCGCCACATGCCGTATATTATAGAAAAAGGGCATCTGTATATCGCCCAGCCACCGCTCTATAAAATCTCCATGGGCAAGCAAGCCTACTACGCATATTCAGACGACGAACGCGATAAAACAATACGTGAACACGCCAAAGAATATAAAGGACAGCCCAACATTCAGCGGTATAAAGGCTTGGGAGAAATGAATCCCGAACAATTATGGGAAACCACAATGAATCCAGCTAACCGCATTATGCGCCGCGTCGACATAGCCGATGCCACCGCAGCCGACCAGGTATTTGCCATGCTCATGGGAGATGAAGTCCCACCTAGAAAACGGTTTATCCAAACACATGCGAAGAGCGCAACATTAGATATATAATATTCTTCAAGCGATAGCGAGAAGTTCTCGCTTACGCTTGAATGATAAGGAGGTTCTATGAAAAATATAACAGCCGGCAAAAATCCACCCGAACAAATTAATGTATTTGTCGAGATTCCCATGGGCGGAAGCATAAAATATGAATTAGACAAAGAAAGCGGCGTGGTATTTGTCGACCGATTTCTCTACACCGCATTTACGTATCCTTTTAATTATGGCTTTGTGCCGGGTACCAAAGCAAAGGATGGCGATCCCGTCGATGTATTAGTGCTGTGTGATAAAATCGTACAGGCAGGTACAGTGCTTCCTGCAACTCCCATCGGCATGCTGGAGATGGAAGATGAAGAGGGGATCGATACGAAAATTATCGCAGTCCCTACTAAAAAAGTGGACCCGGACTGGGGAGCATATGGCGACATTTCTGAAATCAGCCAGGCTATCAAGGACAAAATCAAGCACTTCTTCGAACACTATAAAGAACTCGAACCGGGTAAATGGGTAAAAATTAAAAACTGGAAAGATAAAGCTGCGGCTTTAGAAGACATAAGGAATGCGCTAACAGGATAATTAGGAAGTATGAATATCGGTAAAATCGTACCATCTGAAATAGTGACGGAAATGCAAAAGTCGTATCTGGACTATGCCATGAGCGTCATCGTGGCACGCGCCCTTCCGGACGTCCGGGACGGTCTGAAACCCGTCCACAGAAGAATCCTGTATGCCATGCATCAGATGGGTCTGCACCACACCAGCCGCTACACCAAAAGCGCAAAAGTCGTGGGAGAAGTGCTCGGGAAATATCATCCACACGGCGACGCGCCGGTATATGAAGCCATGGTGCGGCTTGCCCAAAATTTTTCCATGCGCTACATGCTTATCGACGGCCAGGGAAACTATGGATCCGTAGACGGCGATCCGCCGGCCGCCATGCGGTATACGGAATGCCGGTTGGCGGCAATTGCTGACGAGATGCTTCTGGATATCGAAAAGGAGACGGTTGACTTTACTCCGAATTTTGACGGCACCATCGATGAACCGCTGTATGTCCCGGCCAAACTGCCCAATCTGCTTCTTATGGGAAGCGAAGGCATTGCGGTCGGCATGGCGACCAAAATTCCGCCGCACAACCTAACTGAAGTCGTGGACGCCATCGTAGCGATGATAGCAAAGACGAAAATAGAGAAGCAATCAGTTTTTCACTTTGACATCACCATTGACGAACTCATGGAGCATATCCAGGGTCCGGATTTTCCAACCGGAGGCGCTATTTATGACATAAACGAGATTAAGACCGCCTACGCCACCGGACGGGGTAAAATTGTCATGCGCGGGAAAGCAGAAATCGAAGAAATCGGCCAGGGCAAAAGCGCCATCATCATATCCGAACTTCCGTATCAGGTAAATAAGGCACAGCTCGTTGCTAAAATTGCCGATCTCGTACACGAAAAAAAACTGGAAGGCATTTCGGATCTTCGCGATGAATCCGACCGCCGCGGTATCCGCGTGTATGTCGAGCTTAAACGGGATGCCCGGCCCAAACAGGTACTGAATAATCTGTACAAGCACACCGCGCTCCAAACGACGTTCCCGGTCAACACCGTAGCACTCGTCGATAACACGCCGCAGACCTGTTCACTCAAACTAATCTTGGAAGAATATATTAAACACCGCCACAACGTGATACGGAAACGCAGCGAATTTGAGCTAAGGGAGGCCCGCGCCCGTGAACACATTCTGGAAGGGCTAAAAATCGCCGTCGACCACATCGACGAAGTCATCGCTATCATCAAAAAAAGCAAAGATGCCGATGAGGCAAAATCCAAACTCATGACAAAATTCGGCTTATCCGATCTTCAGGCTACCGCCATCCTTGATATGCAGCTGCGTCGATTAGCAGCTCTCGAGCGCCAAAAAATCGAGGATGAACTGGCCATGGTGCGCGAAACGATCGCGTATCTCGAAGATTTATTGGCTCACCCGGATAAAATCCTAAAAGTGGTAAAAGACGAACTTGTGAAGCTCAAGGAAAAATATGGCGATGAACGGCGAACCCGGGTATATAAAAGCAAAGTCGGGGAATTCAGCGAAGAACAGCTTATCGCCAACGAAGAAGTTATCATCACCATGACCCAAACCGGATATATCAAACGATTGCCCAGGGCGACATTTAAAATGCAGGAGCGGGGAGGCAAAGGCGTCATCGGCATGGCCACAAAAGAAGAAGATACGATTGACCGGATCGTATCGGCACAAACACATGACAACATGCTCTTTTTCACCGACCGCGGCCGCGTCTATCAGGTGCGCGTCTGGGATATACAGGAATCCAGCCGTCAATCCAAAGGCCAGGCGGTAGTCAATCTCATCAATATCGAAGGCGGAGAACGGGTAACTTCTGTACTCACCTACAGCCTCAAGAAAGATGAACAAAAAGAGCTCGGCGTTAAATACATCCTTATGGCCACAAAAAACGGCACGATCAAAAAATCAAAACTTACGGAGTACGAAAACATACGGCGGAGCGGACTGGTTGCCATAAAGCTCGACAAAGGCGATGAGCTTGCGTGGGCCAAAATTACCAGCGGCAGTGATGACATCCTCCTGGTGACGCACGAAGGTAAGTCAATCCGATTTTCCGAGGCGGAAGTGCGCCCGACCGGCCGCGATACCATGGGCGTCCGGGGCATCCTCTTAAAAGACGTAGATTATGTCGTTAGCGTCGACGTGATAGACGATCAGACAAAAAAAGCGGATTTCCTGACCGTTATGGGTAAAGGCATGGGTAAAAAAACAGCCATTAAGGATTTTCCCAAACAAAAGCGCGGCGGTCAGGGCGTGAAAGTGGCAGAGATAAAGGATAAAACCGGCAAAGTGATCATATCTCAGATTGTACCTGCCGAGTGTGACAGTGTGATCTTAACGTCCACCAAGGGACAGGTTGTGAAGCTCCCGATCGCCTCTGTGCCGATCCTGGGTCGCGCCACCTCCGGCGTCATTCTCATGCGCTTCACCGACAAAAGTGATACCATCGCCGCCGCTACCTGCCTCACAAAATAAAACAGGTACTCATAGGCATCCTTTCATCTGCTTACGACAACATACATAAACGAAAAATGTTTGATCCTATGATTACTGCATGAACGAGACTAAAAATATACCCGGAAGATAAGTCATCTGATACGCAACGCGAGCGGCATTAAGCGCCATTAATCCAAACGCCACCACATACACCAGACGCTTTTCCCAAAGAGCAAAGGTTCGACAGAAATAAAGCGCATACGCCATGCTAAAAAGCATGCTTAACGCGACGATCTGTAAACTACGGACATGAAGAATGGGAATCCAAGCCCATGAAACAATAGCTGCCACTATATACGACGCAACCGCACCATGCCATATCATCCCTCCTAGCGTACGATACCCATTCTCCATGAAGTGCAGGTAATACCCCGCAACCCAGATCACGACAACGGGAAAGGCAACGAACGGAATACCTGCAAAGCCGCTAAGATAGGGTAAGGTAAACGCCGGATGCATATAACTCCGGACCCATGCGGTTCCTGCGATAAATCGAGGATAATCCCTCGGAATTCCCAGAATATAAAGACCAAAAAGCAATCCTGCGGAAATAACTACTGCAGTCACTCTGTTTTTGTGTCTCAAGACCATATAGTAAAACGTCATCGGTATATAGAAATAGAGGTATCCGAAATCCAACAATAGCCCGGACAACAAGGTGCCAAACAAAAACAAGAAATGAACCGATTTTCTCTGAAGTAAAAAAATCGTCAATAACATCGCCGTCAACAGGGCAGTGTAAGGCTTAACCCGCCAATCAAATATGACAAAATAGCCGGAAAGTGCATATACCGCCACAAGCATTTTCCCAAAAAATCTATCATGAAGAGCAGAACCGATTTTCCAAAGCACATAACAATTGATGCCAAAAAAAATAAAACTGGAAAATCTAAGCCACGGCAACGCAAGAGAAACAGACGACCATGCCTTGAGAAAAATATAATACATCGGGGGCCGGGCCGCGTCCGTAGACCGAAGCATGATATCTATAAAAGGGCGGGACACGATGGTATACGCGATGTGCTCGTCTGCCCAAATTGGCAGCACCATGATCATAAAAAATCGAACCAACATTCCAAACAAAACCAATACAGCAAATAAACTCATATCTCTATCTCATATAACCATACTCTGTATTTCGGAAAAAAAGCAATCAGCACCATTCATCTTTTTTATTCTATGAAGTACAATGATTATATGAAGAAAATCAGACTCAGAAACGCATCATATGTGCGGAATTTCGTCTTTGGTGTGGAAGATAGCCTTGTCTCAACCGTCGGTCTCCTATCGGGAATCGCGGTCGGCGGGGTAGCACGAAATGACATCGTACTAACCGGCATCATTCTTTTATTGGTTGAAGCGTTTTCCATGGCAATCGGCAGTTTATTATCTGAACAATCAGCAGAAGAATATCTCCAGCGCCGCGAAGTGCCACCACTTGCACTCGTGGCCAATAGCCTCATCATGTTTTTCTCCTATTTTTGCTCCGGTCTCCTGACTTTATTTCCGTATTTTTTCTCCGAACCGCACGCAGCACTGCCTTTTTCTGTTGGCATCGCACTGCTTGCGCTCTTTGGCTTAGGAGCAATCAATGCGCGCCTCTTCAAGATTCGACTGTTTAAAAATGGCATCCGAACTATGATGATCGGCGGATTTGCCATACTCGTTGGCGTCACCGCAAGCGTGCTGCTCACGCGTTAACGCATATCATGAAAATAGACGGCAAAGCAATTGCGGAACAGATACTGACAATGTGTTCCAAACGCGTACTGGATCTGAAGCATAAAGGCACGATACCAACTATGGCCGTCATCCAGGTTGGAGACGATCCGGCATCCACTGCCTACATCAACCAAAAGAAAAAGGCGGCAGAGCGCATCGGCGCTTTACTCATACATAAAAAATTACCCACTGGGGTAACGTATCAACATGTTAACATGTTAATATGTGAATACAATACAAATCCAGCTATCCACGGCGTCATTATCCAACAGCCATTACCACACACACTCGGAGACAGCGCAACCCTCATAGGCCAAATAGACCCAAAAAAAGATATAGACGGTTTTTTGCCGAACTCACCATATCCGGTTCCCGTCGCGTCAGCGGTGGTCGAAATTCTGCGTTCCGTTTTTTCCCAATTTGACTCGTCACTAAATACGAAAAATATTGTTGTCATCGGCAGGGGAGCAACCGCGGGAAAACCGATTGCGGATTTGTTAATTTCGCGCGGACTCAACCCAACAGTCATTCATTCACAAACAAATAATTCCAAAGAAATTATAAAAACCGCGGATATCGTAGTAAGTTGTGTAGGGAAACCAAATATTGTACGACGAGATAATATAAAAAGGGATGCCGTTCTGATCAGTGTCGGCATCTGGCGAGACAGCAGCGGCAAGCTCCACGGTGATTACGAAGAGGATGCAATCAAAGATATCGCCGGATCTTACACGCCTACACCCGGAGGAGTAGGACCTGTCAACGTAGCCTGCCTCATGCAGAATCTTATTTCGGCTGCAATAAACAGTTGACGAATTCTACAAAAGGCATCTATACTGGATTTATATATGAATCAACTCATTCCGGCAGTTCTTTTATTTTTTGTCGCGCTTTTTACCTACACCAAATTTGCTGGCCCCATCCCATTTTCCATAACGAGCACTACCACAACCAAAAGTGATACCTTTACGGTGTCAGGGGAAGGGAAAGTAGTTGTTGTACCCGATAGCGCAGTAGTTCACGCCGGTGTACAGACCACAGCAGGAACCGCAAAACTTGCACAAGAACAATTAAACAAGGCAGCCAATGCCGTAACTCAAGCAGTCAAGAAGCTGGGCATCGACACCACGGATATAAAAACTACCAATTATTCTGTCTATCCGATTACCGATTACCAGGATAAGCAACAGCGGATCACGGGCTATCAGGCGTCCAGCAGCCTCACCATAAAAGTCCGCGATATGGACAAGACGAATAGCGTCATCGACGCAGCCACTGGGGCAGGAGCAAACCAGGTAGGCGGAGTAGTTTTTGAAGTAGCAGATAAATCAAAGGCAGAAAACGAAGCCAGGGAAAAGGCGGTCTCCGAGGCCAAAAAGAAAGCAAGCGATGCAGCCAGAATTGCCGGATTCCGGCTGGGCAGGATCGTCAATTATAGCGAAGGATATAATGGCGCACCGCGCCCTATGCCCATTATGGCCAAGGCTGAATCAGCAGATACCGGAGTACCGACTCAGATAGAGCCGGGATCATCCGAAATTACCGTGAGCGTAACCCTCTTTTACGAGATACTATAGGTCTTGCTCGCTTCTCCCCAGGGCAGTACAATAATGCGACTCCATGGGAAGAAGCCATATTACACCAATTCATCAACCAGACGATACGACGTGTGGGCCATCGGCCCTGAAACTTGCGTTGGAAATTTTTGGCAAGCACAAATCACTAGACACGCTGATCGAGCTTTGCAAGACAAACAGCAGCGGCACCACCACTCCGAACCTCATTGCCGCAGCGAACAAACTTGGCTATTCTATTCTGGCTGTCGAATATGCGACGCTACACCACCTGCAGGGCGCGCTCAAATACCCGCCCAACCGGCCGCGTGCAGCTCTCGTGACATACCTCTATGATCTGGATGAAAAGGAAAACCCCCATCCCGATTCCGGTCACTGGGCTGTCGTCTGTTCTTATTCAGCCAGAAGCAGCCGCATTGTACTTCTGGACAGCGCCAGCGGAAAGAAAAAATCATACAAATGGGAAGATTTTCGGGAGCGCTGGATGGATTATGATCTCAAACGGAAAAAAATCAAAAAACGCGGAAAAAAATATAAAATGATCCGCCATTGGCAACAGCAGCCACTTATTATTCTCGCAAAAAAAGAAAGCGATTTGCCGAAATTTAAAATCTCGACAGCTAAACTATTTACGCCATAAACCGTCTCAGCGAAGACGCAACAATTTCCCAGATAAAATCGGCAAATGACAGCCCCACTGCTTTATATGACACGGTCATGCCGTACTCGTCGCTGTCTCCCAGTCCCGGATTCGCGTTGGCTTCGAGAACAAAAATGTCCTCTCCGCGGCTCCGGATATCCAGCCGCGCATAGTCACAAAACTCAAACGTTCTCATGCAAGCCCAAGCGATACGATCAAGATTTACAGAAAATGCCGGCGCCAATAATGCGAGTTTAACATGAGACAGAGAATACTCTGCATGCTCCTCATTCCAACGGCTGTTAAACGTCAGGAAAGCGTCCTCTTTGCCCTGATGATCAAACATTATTTCACTCGCAGGCAAGACCGCCCACCCATCTTTACGGGATAAAAGCGTGACCTGAAACTCACGCCCGCCTATGTATTCCTCCACGATGACCGGCTGTCCGAATACACGAATCCGCTCCTGTACGACCGGTACCAACGCAAGGGAATCCCTAACCACTGCATCTTTTGTAAGTCCAATACTACAATGCTCGAGAGCCAATTTCACAATGACCGGATAGTGAAAATCAGGGCGAACCGATTCTTTTCCCGTTTCAAAAACTTGCCAACGGGGGGTCGGGATACCCGCTTTATCCATCGCATGCTTCATTCCAACCTTATCGCTTGTTCGATCAAATACGCCAATACGTGACCCGGTAAATGGAATATGCGCTGCCTCAAGCCTTGTGTACACCATACGCGCCAGTGGCAAATCAAAACCGTCCCACTCAATAAGATTAAAGATGCAGTCCGCCTTTATGGAACTGATAGCGTCGATCCCATCTTCATGAACAGGCACCAAAAATGATTGTCCGCCTTTTCCTAAAATGGCCGCTGCAACTTCTTCGGCAGAATCTTTCGTATCCTCATCCGTGGATTTATACGGGCTGGCAATGGCCCGCTTGGTGGGGAGACTATAAAGGACGGCAATACGCATTATTTTTTTATCAATTTATACCCACGGGTCTTTACGGTCAAAACTTCATAGCTGCTTTTTTGGTCCTTAAGCTTCGACCGAACCCGAGCGACCAGCCGGTCAATCGCCCAATCCGACACACCCATGTCTTTGGATTCCGGCCAGACTGCTTCTATGATCGCATCCCGCTCGCAAAGATCTCCTAGATGAGATTGAAGAAATGAAACGAGCGAATGTTCCTTTTTTGTAAATTCTCCATTACCTGATCCAGTTGCCAATGTCCCAAGATATTGCGCAAATAACGAGCTAAAAATATGTTGCTTCCCTTGTGTTTCTGAAACGATACCGGTGTTCCACAGATACGACGCGGTCCGCCGCATAGTGATATCAATAGCATCACCCCGCGCAGCAGCAATCACGGTTTCTTTTTCTATCTTTGTCAGACTCTCAAATAATTCTTCAGACAGCAATTGAATCTGTTCATCTCCCACAAGATACGTCAAAAGATCAGGCGGTGGATTTTTCTCTTCTTGCAGCCGAAGAATCGCAAGATGTAGGTACTGCACATGACCGCCGGAAAGAATGACAAGCGCATCTCTCACGTCTTCGGTAAAACTCGTGTGATATCGCTCAGCAAGCGTACCAAAAATAATCTTCATATCCCCGGGCTTTGCAGGAGTCAAAAACATATCGCGGGCAAATACAGAAAGCACGGATTTCGGGAATACGCGGGGAGACAAGTCGTAGAGCGGCCGGTAACTGGTGAACACATATGACAACTTCTGATGGGCCGCTTCTTTAAGTCCCTGCAGATTATTAAAAAATTCCTGGCTTGCAACATCACTCATCCGGTCAAAACGGATCAGGAAAATAGTAGGATATAGCCCACCCGCAACTATCTCCGCTAATACTTTCTGCACACTATCCACCGTAAAGAATAAATCTTTCAGCTGAATGCTTTGCACAAAGAGCCTCCGGCACTGTCGTTTGACCGCCTCCGGCAGGGGAGAGCCCTGAACACTGTCCACAAGACGAGTTAAAAGAAGCGTCCAGAAGGGCACGATATTCCGTTCTACCAGATCATTTAAATCAACGGTAATAAAGAGGTGCGGCGTGCCATTTCTTATATAAATGGATCCGATATCCTCGTGATAGAGGAAAAACCGGAGAAAATTACTGATACCTACTCGTTTGGCGCCGATGAGAACCACGGAATCATGATGTGCAAGGCTTTCTCCCAATTTCCGTGCATCAGCGGCACGAAATTCAATCGGATACGAGGCTTCGGTCACGCGTTTTGTCATGATCTCGATTGTAGCGGCTTAAGAGGGAAGATACAAGAAAATCAAATAACCTTATGAGCCGGGCAACGAATCGTATGCGTATATGACCTCATCTTCTTGGAGTTCATTCAATATTAAAATTGTTTGGCGTCTTGCTTCCGCTCCATGGCCTTTAACCGGCAAATCAAGAACAGACGACTCGCCTGAGACAAGTGCTATCCACCGAGCTTGATCTGAATCCCATGTGATGGTGAGATTTGCTGAATCGACCGCAGGAGGATCAGACACCTTAAGACAGTTGATCGCTTGTCTATGCTCCGGATCAATATAAGTCAAATCTGCCCACGCCTCTTCGCTCCCCAAACCCGTAAATCGAACGTCCTCTCCGATACGCACTATATGCGTTCCTGCAATTTTACAGGTTCGAGCGAATCTTGCTCCCTCGGTCGGCAACTGTGCCTCATCTAATGCGTAAATCAATCCAGAATATTGATAAAGCTCCGTCTTCACTTGGCTCATATATGCAGTAGAGCATACCAGGAAATGGCCAAAAAGCAAGCCCCACGGCCCTTTGTCAGAAAGATGTCAGGAAAAGATATGAAGCCTGTCAAGGACAACGCAACGTACCATCATATAATTCATTTACGAACGTGTGTTGGCCACCACTGGACACGCTAACAGCTATCCTTTACCATAGAATGCATCCTGAAACCTTAACTCAACGCATAGCAATTATGGGCGAATCCGCGGACTCCGACAGACCACCTGTTTCATCACACCTTCCGGACATCGTTGAGACACCGATCACAAATAGTAATCCGTATTACGACTTCAATGACATCCTTGAACCTGCCATAAAGAAATATGCCGCTGCTTTCGGAGGCGGCGGACCGGGAGAGCCTACTGATACAGAAAAAAGCGCAAGACACTTACATTTTATTCTCACCACCAAAAGACAACTCAGTACGGACTGGGATCATACCATCGTTGATAGCAAACCGATTTTTGATGATGATATAAAAATAACCGCAAGAGAAGGGTATCTGCCAATTGAATTAGAGAATATCGACCTCCTATGTCTATTGGCATTAACGGGAACAGCAGTGAATATAGAAACCGGAAAAGGAGCTAACGCATGGCGCTGGGCAATGTACATCCAAGAGCGATTGGATCTTATTGCCACAAAATTAGGAAACAAAAGGCACGACAAACTTGGCAGCCCATTTCACAACAGACTTCTAACGCTTCATGACAACCAACCAGTAGTCTTTACCTACACATCCAGCAATGGAGCCAGATCTATTGATCTCTTATCGAATCAAATCATTATAGACAAGCCTATTCCGCTTACCGCCTGGGAGAGACTCCAGAAACATGGCGATCTTCTTCGTGACTCAACGCTCCCACAGCAATTGGAAAGAATACAAAAACGCCGCAATCATTTTGGAAGCGTGACACTGGACTCTCCGGTTATGACCCCACGCGTAAAATATGATGAAACTAAAGATCATTATGCGCTGGATCGGGTTAAGGGCATACAGGTACCAGTCACCAATCAGGTGTCACCAGACAATTATGAACCTATTATTCGATATCAAGATCTAACCCGCGAGGTCGACCAGCAACTGTCAGAACCCGAGCTCAATCACCGCATGCAGCTCCAGGCAGATATCCGGGATTTTGCGGTCTTTATCGCAGGAGAAAGCACAAAAGCAAACCTGGTTCTAGATATTCAAAAAATCAAAAATGATCCAACGCTCAATTCCCGTTGGGAACAAACAACCGGCATTCATATAACCGATAACGCGACGCTCTATCACGCAGTCCAAGCTTTGTTTAGAGATACCGGAGTCAAAATTTTTCAGGCACATGCACAGGGAATCACCTATTTCGATATCGGTGCAATAGACAAACAAAATAGTTCTCGAAAGGTAAAAAATTATACCCAGGGCCTTCTGCGATGCTGGATGAGAGAGATACACGGAATAGAAGACGAATCCGTAGCGCCGGAAATCCCAAAGTTTTTCACAACAAGCCTGGGCGATGCACCTCCAACGACTGAGAATGAATTTACCAACGATGCCCCAATGATAAGCCATACCGGAGGGGTAAACGTCGGACCGTTTGATGATACACAAATTAAAAAAAGAAACGGTTGGCCAATGAATCTCAACGCGCTGTGTCCACAAGCAAAAAATATACAACTCACACACTGGTATCTGATGCAACTTCTTGTGGGAAGTGTGCAGGAACAATACCTTTCAAAGACAGTCGATGCGTTTATTGCTATCCTTGCATCGCTCCGACAAGAAAGAAGAACGGCTTTGAAAGAAACATCTGTAATTGGAAAAACATCTAGTGTACAATAACCTCGATATGATGAAATTTTCTACCCTCCAAACCATTACCGATAATTTTTATAAAGAGCTCCAATTGGCAAAAGCCGGAAAAAAAACGAGCCTGCCGTTTATCAAACACCAGCTTTCACTCACTCCCAAAGTAAAAAAAGGCGAGGTATTTCAGGTGCTCCGCATCGGCGGATCCATATACCAAAATGCACTGGTGAAACGGATCAACGGCAAAATCGCCATCGAGCGAAGTGCCCAGCGGCCATTGCCGGTATTTAGAACCCAGGAAATTTTTCTCTCCTTCATCGATCGGGTACTGGATAAATCCGTCAATCATCTGGCACTCAACTTCGCCTATCCCATGAAGCCGCTATCCCGTGACGGGTATCTGGACGGTACGCTGGTATCAGGCAGCAAAGAACATGAATTTGCAGGCCTCGTGGGCAACGCAGTAGGAGAGACGATTGAACGATATATCAAAGACAAACAGAAGCGCACGATCCATACGGCTCTAGCCAATGACACAGTATGCCTGCTTCTGTCCGGGCTTACCCAATTTCCAAAAAACAATCTCGTCGCCGGCATCATCGGCACCGGACTCAATTTTGCGATATTCTTAGATGAACAAACCCTCGTCAATTTGGAGTCGGCAAATTTTGACAAATTTCCACAAAGCCAGGAAGGCAAACTCATAGACCAGGGATCCAATCACCCGGGGTCGTCACTGTTTGAAAAAGAAATTTCCGGCGGCTATTTATACAAAAACTTTAACATCCGCTTAGCCAAAGAAGGACTGGGGTACCCGAACGTTTCTTCAACCAAAGAAATGGACAAGGTAGCCTTTAACGACATCCCCAAAGTGTCACTGCTTGCCCGTGAAGTATCTGAACATTCTTCATCGCTCGTGGCCTGCCAGATAGCTGGCATTACAAAATTGTATAACCGCGACTGCACGGTCGTTATTGAGGGCAGTTTATTCTGGAAAGGGTACCGGTACAAAGAAAACGTCGGCGTCGTATGCCGCCAGCTTGAACCGGATCACCAGGTCTCCTTCGTCTTCGTCGAAGAAAGCGGGATTTTAGGAGCAGCGAAACTCATTTCGTGACCGGTTTGTCATTGCGAGGAGTCTTCGACGAAGCAATCTCTTGTTTATGAGTGTCCATCACTACTTTGTATATATAATGACAAATGTAGTTCATACAACCCTGTATACTGGCGTTACTAATCATTTAACTCGAAGAGTATTTGAACATAAATTCCATCAAGGCCCGTCATTTACATCCAAATATAAAGTAAACAGACTTATATATTATGAAATATTTACTGATATTCGAGAGGCAATACAACGAGAAAAGCAAATCAAAGCGGGTTCAAGACAGAAAAAAATTGACCTTATTCGTTCTATGAATCCTGGATGGGAAGATTTATTTAAGAAAATAATTGCCTAAATCTACTATCGGAGTAATCAAACAAGAGATTGCCGCGTCACTTCGCTCCTCGCAATGACAAACTATTTCCGGTGAAATTTTGTGTGAATTTCGCGAAGTTGCGGATTCGTAATGTGTGTATACACTTGCGTTGTGGCAACATTTTTATGCCCCAGCATTTCCTGGATCGCGCGAAGATCCGCACCGCCGTGCAGAAGATCTGTCGCAAAACTGTGGCGGAGCCCGTGCGGGGTAATTTTTATGGGCAGCCGGGCTTTTTTCACATATTTTTCCACTAACCGTTGGACGCTTCGGGCAGTCAGCCGCAACGACTCGCCGCTGGTCTCGCCTTCAACCGGTTTTTTTCCGGAATACCGGATGAATATGGGCTTTCCATCATCTTCGCGGCCGGACAGATATCGCCGCAACCACTCAGCCGCACTGTCTGATAAAAATACCACGCGCGGCCTGCGGCCTTTACCGATGACGCCGAATTCTTTGCGGTCCAGATTAATCTGGTCGCGATTGAGTGATACAAGCTCTGATACACGAAGTCCTGTGGAAAACAACACTTCCAAAATCGCTTTGTCCCGCAAACCCTCGGGCGTTGAAATTTCCGGCATATTGAGCAACCGATCCACCTGCTCACGTTCAAGAAATTTTATGGAACGGCTTTCTGCTTTCGGCAGTTCAATGGTTTCTGGAGCAAGCGTTTTGACGCCGTGCCGTGTGAGATATTTGAGAAACGACCGGAGGGCAATCAGATGATAATTTTGCGTCACGCGCTTGAGCGATATGCCATGAGGATCAACGAAACGGGAAAGAAATAAACGGTATTCATGAATCGTATCGGGGGTAATAGCAGAAAGCGGAATAGTTTTCACAGGAGTTTTCACGGATGGAGCAGAGGAGTCTCCTCTAAGAAATCTCAAAAACCGCTCTAAATAGTGCCGATAGTTGCGGATCGTGAGCCGGGAAACATTTTTCTCAATTTCGAGGTATTCTAGAAAGTCTTGGATATATTGCTCAAGATTCATAAATGCCTCTACAATCCATATTGTACGACATAGAGCAAATTGTCAACATATCTTTACAACTGGACGCTTCAGGTCGGCATACCTTGATTCTCGCGACGGTCAAGGTCCAGACCTCTTCATGCTTTCCTAGTATTTTCCGCCAAGGCCGTGACCATCGCTGCGAAAAGATATGCCTCCCAAGCGTCTATAAATGGTAATAAATCTAGCCTCAGTTTTGAGGCTGTAGGATGCCCTAGGAAGGCTTTTCCAGACACACGAGCACTAGATAGTCATCCAGGCTACAGATAAAAAGTTCATGGTTCATAGTTCATAGCAAAACGAGTTCAGATAAAACAAGGGAATACACAGTAGATAGACTGATGATTGTATATTCAATAAAAGTCCATTTTGCGATGATTTTCTACGCGTCGCAACAACGGACGCATACATTTGGGTACGCACACGAGAGAGGTATACGTCGCAAAAGTATTCTTGTGCGACATCATAGGTGATTATACTCTGCCAGAGCCAGATCCATAGAAATCCTGCTGTTTGACCCGGGGAATAACTCACAGGAATATACCAACATGTATCTGCGCCCCCTGAAGAAGAGACTGTTCTTCTTGGAGTGTCAAATCGGCACAAAATACCACTTCTCCGGATACACCTAAAAACGCCCATTCGGCTTTTCTATGGACGTCGCAAATAGAGCGTTATTATGCTCTAAACACTAACTTTTGAAGCTAATACTACGCTGCTTCCGGTGGTTTATTGAGTGTATTTTGGAGCGTAAAGACAGCACAAACTGTATCATTTGAAGCTATTTCTGTTCCCCGCTGGCACTCATGTGAACCAAGCAACAAGCCGCTCATGTTTCGGTTTATTTTAGCCTATCATTATGCTCTAAACTCTTATTTTTGAAGCTGATTTCACCAACATTGTGCGCTTCTATATCAATAATTTAGAGCATATCAACAATCTAAACCTCCATAATTACGCACACATTGTGTACTCAATCCGAAGAAGAGTAGAACGGTGTTTAATACAGCGGAGGCGAGGCAGGCTTGCCCCCTATGGAGACAGACGTACTTTACTTCCCGATACTGTTTGTGAAATGAACACTATTAATACCGTGAAAAGAATTATCTCTCCCGCACCACTTCGCGTGCGGGACAGGCACAAAATAAATGTCCTATAGTTTTAAGTTATCCACAAATATATAATATAAATATATCAAACCATATCAACGTATCGATGCTTCGCATCGTACGTTGTGAACACTACCCTCTCCCCGACTTCCCTGTTCTTATAAATTTCCCCGCCAGCTGGTAGTGATTACTACCAACAAAAACACAACCATACAGACCACAAAAAATTCAATCACATTTTTCTTGTACAGCTTTTCCACGACATACTGCTGCGACATACCAGATAGGCTATAAAAACAGGTCGTGAAAAAAAGCGCCTGGAGCGTGGTCTTGACAGGTAAAAAAGAAAACACCCATGATAATTCTGCAAGAAGAAGCGTCAGAGCCAACGATAAATGCCACACTCGCCTGCTCACTCGGCTTCCTAATTCCATAGACCAAAGCGACTGCAAAAGAAGAGGAAAACTTATCAAAGCGGTGAGCACGGCCACAACACCGCTAGAAAATCTGAATGCCAGGACCGTCTGCATAAGCAAAAAATACGTGAGGATGGTCACCAAAAACCCGATGGATTGTGCCGCGCGCAACAGTGCAATCGTACGATCTGCTGCCACATTGTAAATATTTTCCGTCAGGAGTAACGCGTACATGCCCACAGCGTACAACACTGCCACCGGCACCCGCGTGAGCCAACGCACCGGCAATAAAAAATAAAACAGCGCGATCGCAGCGGTAAAAAAAGTTGGAAGTGTCAGAAGCGTTACCCATTCTATCCCTGCCAAATCTTCACGAAGTCCGAACGCAGCAAACACATACGTCGCAAGCGATAACGCCAATACCATCGGATACCGCCAATCAGGGGGAACCAGCTGCGTGAGCACCAAGCCAATGGTCAAAAGCAACGTAATTGCAACTAATTGTTGCCGTCTGGACAATGCCAGCTTTCTCCCCCACCGTTTCACGAGTAATTGAAGATTCATAATCTGAACATCATAGTGTCCGAGCCTCTTTGGGGCTATTTCCAGACAGCATTGGTATACACTTTCTGAACATCGTCTAATAATTCTAATTGGTCAATGAAAGCGCCAAGTTGCGTTTGTTGATCTTGGGTAAGCGTAAGCGGGACTACTGGATTCATAACAAGCTCAGCAGTTTCAATGGAAAAACCTAATGCAACCAATTTTTGTTTCACGTCGTAGAGTGCGGCCGGCTCTGTATAGACCTCAAATACGTCTTCCGCTTCCGTCACGTCCTCGGCTCCTGCTTCTATGCCAGCCGCTATCATTGCATCCAGCCCCGCTCCCCCTTTGTGCACGAACAGCACGCCATTTTTGACAAATTGAAACTGCACCGCCCCCGGTCCGGCCAGCGTTCCGCCGCCGCGTTCGAGTACATTTTTTACGATCGACGTCGTGCGATTCCGGTTGTCTGTTGCCCCCTCAATGAGTATCGCCGCTCCGCCAGGTCCATATCCTTCATACAAGACCTGCTCAAATACGGTTGCCCCTTCTCCCGCTGCTTTATCGATCGCCCGCTGAATGGTGTCCTTGGGCATATTCACCTCACGGGCCTTATCCATCGCCAAGCGGAGACGAAAATTACCGTTGGGATCCGTGACGCCGCCGCCTTCCTTTACTGCCACCGTAATGGCACGGGAGGCCTTGGTAAAGGCTGCAGCTTTTGCTACATCGGTTGTCGCTTTCTGATGTTTTACTTTAGACCATTTCGAATGACCGGACATAGAGAATGCTAAATATCCAATGCTAAATGCTAAACAGAAAAAGAGACGATATCTTTTTGAAATTTACCATTTGGCATTTATCATTTAGCATTACTGATTGTATCTTCTCCCTTGACATTTCTCAAGAAACCGATACACTCTCCTTCACATCTTATATTTTATGAATGACCGCCCGACTGCCGATGACGCGATACAAGCTGCACTCCTTCAAAATTGGAAAAACGCCATCCGTATAAATTCCGCACTCATAGACCTGGATAAAACCGATATCGACGCCCTGTGTAGACTTGCCTTTGCCTATATGAAAACCGGCCAGGTCAATACGTCCAAACAAACCTATCAAAAGGTGCTCCGTCTGGACGCCTATCACCAAATCGCGCTGAAAAACATGAAAAAATTGGGTTCTCTCTCAAAAAAAGACCTCATCAAAAGTACACCGCTCCACGCAACGAGTCCGCTTATGTTTCTGGAGGAACCTGGAAAAACAAAAATGGTGGAATGCGTGCACATCGCTCCGATTCCAGTGCTTTCCCGGCTCGTCAGCGGGCAGGAGGTGTTTCTGAAAGCAAAAAACCACGTCGTAGAAGTCCGCGATGAGCAAAACCGGTATATCGCTGCCATACCTGATGATCTTTCGTTTAAGCTGATAAAATTTTTGGCCGGGGGCAATACCTATAAAGCGCTTATCAAGGGAACGGATACAAAATCCGTCAAAATTTTTCTTCGGGAAATGTCCCGGGGGAAAAAATTTGCACAGCAACCGTCTTTCACCTCCACGACCAGCTATATACCGTTTGCCAAAGGTGGAACAATATCAATAGACACCAACGAGTCCACCGCCATTGATTCAGAAGACAAAGAAGACGATGCCCCTGACGAAGACTAAGGGGAAGACAGAAACCGCTTCTCATACCGCAAGCCTACCCGTATCTCCAAATCACCTGCGTCTGACGGCTTCACAACCAACTGACAGTCAAGCGCGGCGGCAACAACCCGGGCGGTGACCGATTGCAATACCGATTGCTCACCACTCACAACACACTGGTCCACCCGCGGCGTATCATTGCCAACCCGAACCACAAAAATACCCATACGATTGAGTAGCCTCCCCACGCGTTTACCCAATGTCGGCATCTCTGTCGTGTTATAGACTGTGGCAGATAAATGTTCACGGCGGATCGCCTCATCTTCGAAAAGTGAACCGAGTGCCGTATCAATACGATCGGGATCCAACACCTCGACACCTACTCCATCGGGCTGAGCGGTTTCCATCAGTCCGGTTTGGCGGTTCATAACGATCTCCTTCATCTGATCCGGCCGAATACTGCGCGTGTTCCATAGCCAAATCAACAACATGGTAATCGGCATATTCGTTCGGGGTAAGAAACGTTGCCCAGAGGTATCTAAATACCACGGAATAGGGACGCCAAACGCCTCTTCGAGGCTTTTCTGTACGAGTGCGGCACTTTTTTTATCCATCTCTCCCAACTTCCAAAGCGCATCAAGTGAATACCTCCCATATCCTCCTACGGCATCGACCTGAACCGCGGCAGGAATGGTAATTTTTATAAATCCTCGTCCTGCCGGATCCCGCGACCATATCACCATGGGATCACCAACGGATAAGACGGTAAGTCGGGATACATCTGCTTTGGCCCCCATGGAAAACAGTACAATGCCGCCGGAAACGAGAACCAGCAGTACAAACACCAGCAAGACCATCCATCCATACCGGGCACCTAAGCGCTCGTACCGCTTTTTCTGCATGGGTTTACCACTCCTTTTTGCCTTTTTTGATGATCTCTACCTGAGGCAACTGCCATGTGCTCCCGGAGAGCTGTTTTTGCGCCTTTTTTTCTAATTGGGATTTCTTGAGTTTTCGTTTATCCCCCTTATACATATCACCGAATCCGCCCATATCACGCACCTCCTTCGCCTCGCCGCAGCTTTCGAGCATATAGGTGGGCTCTCTCTATTCTAGAGCCACTGCTTGGTGAGATCAAGAAGCGATCCATCCTCAATGGCCCGCCGGATATCTTCCATCAGGGAATTAATGAAATGAATATTGTGAATCGTCGCCAATCGGTATGCCAACAACTCTTTTACCCGAAACAAATGATGGATATATGCCCTGGAAAAATGCTGGCAAGCATAGCATTCACAGCCTTCCTCAATTGGACGAATATCTTCTGCACATGCTTTTTTCGTAATATCCATTTCCCATTTTCTACTGGCAGCATTGATATATACGCATCCCACACGTGCGAGTCGGGTGGGCTGAACACAATCAAACGTATCCATCCCGCGAGCGACAAGGGCAAAAATATCATCAATTTCCCCGACTCCCAATAGATGCCGCGGCTTTTCAACCGGAAGTAAGGGCACGACCCAATCCAAGACATCAACCATTTCTTTTTTCGTCTCGCCTACGGACACACCGCCGATCGCAATGCCGTCAAAATCTAGAGTACTGATGAACTTCGCTGATTCCTTCCGCAAATCCTCATAGATACTCCCCTGAACCGATCCATACAGAGCCTGATACGGTTTTCCTAATTTTGCATTTTGCATTTTGATTTTTGCATTCGCGCTTAACGAGCGCGCCGCCCACCGATGCGTTCTGTCCATAGAAATCCGCGCTTTTTCGTGCGTCAGTCCATATGGGGTGCAATCATCGAATGCGATATGTATATCACTACCTAAAACCCATTGGTACTCCATGGCTTTTTCCGGTGTAAAAAAATGCTTCGTCCCGTCCCAGTGGGACCGGAACTCTGCGCCCTCATCAGAAATCTTGACAAGCGATGCGATGGCGCGGGGAGCTGACAAAATTTTGTCCGGCTTCATTTTCTTTTTAGTATCAAGCCCATGGAACCGACTGCCTGAAACTGAAGACGGATCTAAATTTTCGTCAGCGACCTCAGCGCCTTTACCACGACGGCCCAAAGAGAACACCTGAAATCCGCCGCTGTCTGTGATAATTGGTCCATCCCACCCCATGAATTGGTGTAGGCCGCCGAATTTTTTTATGACGTCTAATCCCGGCCGAAGATATGTGTGATAAGTGTTAACAAAAAATAATTGCGTCCCGCACTCCCGTATTTCTTCGGGAGTTAGCGATTTGACCGCGCCTTGTGTCCCCACCGGCACGAACGCCGGGGTTTGAATAATGCCATGCGGCGTCATGATCTCCCCCACCCGCGCTTTCGTCTTTTTGTCCTTTGCCTGTACCCGGAACCCAAAATCAACCATAAACAACATTGTATCATGACATTGACAATTATACGTTTACTTTGATAGAATCTGCCAAACAGTTTCTTATGCCTACCGTCGAAGCTCCTCATTGGGAAACACTTATCAAAGAATGTCACCAACATCCGCTGCAGGCGGATATGGAAATCATTCAGACAATGATCGACACTCTCAATACCCAAACGCTTCAAACCGGATATGAATTTCATCTTCAGCAAATCGTTGACAACGTCGTTCCTCCCAACGTCGCCCCTCTTTACCATGACGGTCACGAATGGACCAAACCAATAAAAGCAGAAAAGACCGGAGATGTCATATTGGGCGTACTCAGCAAGCTTCCGGCATCGGTACGGAACGGATCTGACGAATTATACGAGGCCTACCAAGTGCGACTGGACGATTTCAATTCATTCGAACATGTGATGGGCACGACCACCCTCCTTATCGTATTTCTCAGCGTCCGAAATGAAGCAGACGCGTGCTATTTTTTTCCGGATGATACGGATTCCGTAACCAACTGGGAAGTATTGAAAGACATGCATGCAAAACAGTTTCCTCAGATCGGCGACATCTCATAAGCAATGCCATCGTCCTCTATAAAGCACCAGAAGCGGAGCAAGGGTCTGGGAGAAGAAGATATAAGCTAACCAACCCCATGCTCGATCTTGAGTCGTGAGATTTTCCCGGAAAGGTCATCAGCTGGGACGCCGAAATCCGAAAGTACGCGGGAGACGATCGAGATGGCCGCTTCAAATTCCGGCTGGACTATCGTGTGCACACCCAATGATTTGAGATGCCGCTGATCTTCTTCATGGTGGCAGCGGCAGAGAATTTTTATGCGCCGGTTGAGCGTCTGGGCATGAGCGATAATCATTTCTTGCGTATGCTTGTCCGGTATGGCAATAATGATGGCTCGTGCGCGATCCACCTGGGCATAATCAAGCACTTCTGTATCAGCCGGATCGCCAAAGATAACCGCGATACTTTTTGCTTTCAGTGCAGCCACAGTCGTCTGATCGTAATCCACAACCAAAAATGGAATATTGGCCATTTGCAGTGCACGTCCGATGTACTTCCCCACCCGGCCGTAGCCACAGATAACTATATGATCCGATAAAGGCAGCTCTTCTCTGTTCACCATAAACTGCTCATCGCCCTGCCGGAATATCCGCGGCCATCGACTACCCAACGTGTGATACACCCAATAGTATAATCGGTGACCGTGTGCGATAACCGGCGCATTGAGGAGTATCGTCATAAAAACCAGGGAAACAATCAGATTGGCATCCGATGAAGTAAGTACACCCAGAGAAGCACCGACTGCAGCGATAATAAATCCAAACTCAGACAACTGCCCCAAATACAAACCTACCAGAAAGGCAGTTTTTCTGTGATACCCTACATATCGGGAAAGGCCGTACACAACCACGCTTTTTACCACAATCATACTCACTGCAAGCGACAGAATAACCGGCCACATCCCTGCAAGCGAACTGACTGATATCGTCATGCCCAAACTAACAAAAAAGACAACGGCAAATATGTCCCGCAACGGCCGAATTTCTGAAAAAATCGCATGATTCTGGCTCGTTTCCGCAACCAGCAGTCCTGCGATAAACGCTCCGAGGGCCGCGGACATCCCCAACGAATACGTAGTAATACCGGCCAAAAAAACCAAACCAACCGTAAAAAGCACAAATATTTCCCTGCTACCGACAGAAGCAACTTTTCCCAATAATCTGGGTATCAGCGTTTTCCCCAAAAATACAATGACTGCCAAAGCAGTAATGGAAAATACGAGCGTTTTGCCGATGGCCCACATGGCGCCGGGAATAGTAACGGAATTCCCTATTACAACAGAAGCCACAGCCGGCAAAAGCAACATAATGGGTACCACCGCAAGATCCTGTATGACGAGCCAACCAGTGGCTATTTGACCAGGTACAGTGTCCAGTTCCCCCCTCTCGCTTAACAACTTAATAACAACTGCAGTAGATGAAAGCGATCCTGCAATAGCCACAAAAAAACTCGGAAGAAACGGTAACTTTAATGCAAATCCCGCAAACAGAAAAAGCAATGAACAGACAACAATCTGTGCTACAGCCGCCCAAAAAACGCTGCGCAGCACCGGACGGAGGCGGACAAACGAAAATTCCACTCCAAGAGTAAAAAGAAGGAGAGTGACCCCACTGTCTGCGATAGCTCTGAGAAATGACTGCTCCAGGATACCGGGGGCCACCGTACCCGCAACTAATCCTGCACTGATATATCCAATTATCATGGGCAAACGCAATGAATGGGCTATGATGCCACCAACTATTGCGGCAGTAAAAACAAGAAGTAATGTCGTAATCAGTGAAATGCTATGGGGCTCCATGGATAATTGTATTCATATCATCGGGTATCGGTGCTTCTATTGCAAGAGTCTCCCCGCTGTTTGGGTGAGAAAATGACATTTTCCAAGCGTGAAGCATTACTCTAGGTGCCCACCGTCGATCATCCCTCGCCGTCTTCCTACCTGCATACAGATAATCGCCCACAATCGCATGGTTGATATACTTAAGATGCACTCGTATCTGATGAGTCCTGCCTGTCTCGGGGTAAAGCTCCACTAGAGAAAGCAAGGCGCTACGCAAATCCTTTGGATTTCCGCTATGATGAGGAGCGGGAAACGATGATCGGACAGTATATCTCGTCACGGCTTCCTTTCCGCCCGGCACGATGCCGAAGTGCTCCCGGTTCCACGGCAACCTCCCCACCGGTGCACGGATTTCTCCGCGTTCCGGCGTGACAGCGCCGTGTGCAATAGCAAGATAGGTTTTTTTCACAATACGTTCCTTAAACTGGCGCTGCAGCTCGATAAATGCCTCAGGTGTTTTTGCGATGAGGAGGCACCCTGAGGTTTCTTTATCAATACGATGCACAATCCCCGCCCGATCGCAAAAATCACTATTCTGATCTGACGGCTGACAGTTGACGGCTGACAACTTCTTCTCCATCCACTCCTGAACCGTCTCAACCTTTACGCTCTCTGCGCGGTTTACCACGATGCCGGGAGGCTTATTGATAACCGTAAGTGTATCGTCTTCAAAGAGTATGGGGATATTCACGCTACTTTTTTTTCTTTGTCTCACAGGCAAGGCATAATGTTGCCGTAGGCAATATAGCCAGCCGGTCCGTATCGATCATGTCTTTGCACTCTTCACAATATCCGTACGTCCCCTGTGAAATGCGTACGAGCGCGCTGTTGATCCGAACAAGTTCTTCTTTCATCTCTTCAATCATGGCCGTAAAACGGTCATGACTGGATTCCTCACTCGCCTCTGCATCTGACGCCGCATTGTCATTCAGCCTGTCCGGGTCGGAAAACGGATCCTGAGCCGTCAACTGTGCGATGCGCGCGATAACCCTCTGCTTTTCTTCTGCAAGATGTTGCTGCAGCTTCAATAGAACATCACTTGGAAAACTTTGCATAGATACTCCTTTTTATATTCGCAATCACGGGACGGATTTTTTCCCTTCCGCCGCCGCGCACATAAAACGCGCCCAGGCTTTCAGCAAATAGTGCCACCAAAACCCACTGATTGGCGCGTAGCCCCAAGTATACAGGATTCTCCTTAAAAAATTCAAGAGCGAACTCACCGATACTAAATAACAGAACAAACCATATACCAACCAAACCATACGGCCATTTATCCCGTTCTCCCCGCTTGCCCAATAACCAGATCAATACCAACACCACAATGAGCCAAAGAAGTTCATAGACCTGCACCGGATGACGGCGGCCCACATGTCCCGCATACGACACAGCCCACGGTAACGCCGCACTCAGCCCAACCTCTGCACCGTCCAGCAGCGATCCGATTTTCCCCAATATAAGAGCTGCCGGAAATGCATATGCCACACTATCGAGCACATGACCCAAACGCACACGATAAGACCTGGCCAGCGCAACGAGCATCGCAAGGCCTGCAATAAGCGCACCATATAATGACAATCCCGGCACAACCCACAGCGCTGCAGTCGCTAACCAGTCATTAGCAAATAGATCGCGATGAAGAAACACATATCCCAACCGTCCGCCCACGATCGCCGCAATAGTAGCATAAAATGTCAGATCAAATATGCGATCCTCAGGCACAGCGACTGCACGCAATAATTTCCAAAAGACAAATGAAAAAACAAGCCACCCTGCGATTAGAAAGATACTGAAATTAAAAATCTGCAGAGGACCAATGGAAAAAAGTATAGGAAACATGGTAAAAAATTTAAAACTCAAAGTTCAAAATTTTTGACTTTTTGAATTTTATATTTTGATTTATGTCTTATTATACCTCACCCGCCACACACCATAACAGAGCACTACGACTCCCAGAAAAAAAATAACTTTTGCCACTCCGAACGTATCTGCCAATACACCGCCCAATACCACGGGAATCATGCCGACCCCACCTACGGCGGTCGTCAGCATGCCATAAACGCGTCCCCGCATAGAGCCGGTTGCTTTTTCCTGTAGCGTACTGTTGGCAGGGACATCGAGAAAACTGTTTGCCACCCCCAAAAGGAAAAAAAGCGTCACTTCGACAGGTACAATGATATGTTTGGAGTATAACCAGCTCCACCACGGTATCTGCGTCAACGGCACCGTCGCCGCGATCAGAAGAAGAAGAACTCCAACAGAGACAATACCAATTTTTATAAGACGGATCTGACCGATCCGGTATCCCTGACTACCGACCCACAACGCACCAAGAATAATGCCTATGACCGCAGGGCCAACGATAACCACCGAAGCGTCCCGTAAATCTATTTCCAGAACCCGATCCGCGAAACCCGGTGCCAATGATCCCAAAACCGCAATGATAATTTGCGTACCGGTAAGAAGTACAATTGCATCAGAAAGCATAGGCACGGAAAAAATATAGTCTAATCCATTGGTGACTTCCTGCCACATTTTCCCTACCAGCGTCCAAAGGTTATAACCACGAATCTTCAACAGGCTGGAAAAACCCTCACCCTGACGGGGTATATTTCGGACCATGAGACTGGCAACCAAAAACAGACCAGCCAAAAAAAGCACGGTATTCTGTGCGCCCAGAAGTTTGAGAAACGGGCCTGCCAAAATAAATCCGATCGCCATACTGCTGTAATATGTGAATGAAAATAAGCTATTGGCACGCACAAGTTGATCCCGCGGCACTAGCTTGGGTATCGTCGGGGCTTCTGCCGGAATATAGAACTGATTAATAATGGCGTTTATACATACTAAAAAATATACGAGTGGCATATTCTTCAGGAAAAAGAAAAGAAAAAGCACCAATACGGCACGCAAAAAATCACAAAGGATAAGCACCATCCTGCGGTCCAGCCGGTCTACCACCGTGCCGGCTATCATACCAAAAATAAGAGCTGGGACTCCGTAAGCCAAAAACAACCCCGATACTGCAGTATTGCTGCCTGTTGCACGGTACACGACCAGCGCCAGTGTGAAGATCATCATGTTCATGGCGAGCTGGGAAAAAATCTGACCGAGCCACAGAAATCGGAATGCGCGATTGGCAATCAGAAATTGCAACATACCCCATGATATCATACAATATGCGTATGACTGCTACTGCACATGCACTGGTGGCCGGAGCGATAGCAACAAAATTCTCTGATCCCGCCTCCGCCGCCATCCTCGCCCTCACGTCTCACTACATCATGGACAGCGTCCCTCATTGGGACTTTGGTACCAACTGGCGTTTACGCAGCAAAACCGCAACCGGCACATTTGCGATCGCAGAAACGCTGTTCGGAATCGCCGCAAGCTGGTATTTTTTTGGCGGTAGTTCGCAGATCCTGCCGTTTCTGGCGGCGATTGCCGGCGCACTGCTGCCGGACTGGGCTGAAGCGCCATGGTATATATTTTTTGCTACCGCAAAAAAGAAGGAACCAACCAAAAATGCAGGAATGATCGAAAAGACGCTATTTCAGGCGTATAAAGTACAGAACAGATTTCATACCAAAGCCCAATTCCCCTTCGGATTCATCACTCAAGTCGCCACTGTAGTATTTTTCTTATTTCTCCTGAAGTAACCAGTTGATAAGCATCCGTACACCAAATCCGGTGCCTCCTTTTGGCGTCAACGGAGCCTCCTTTTCGGCAAACGCAGGACCTGCGATATCCAGATGTGCCCATGGAACGGTGTCCGGAACGAATTCCTGCAAAAATAACGCACCGTTAATGGCGCCACCATATCGCTTTCCTGAAATATTTTTGATATCCGCGACCGTACTTTTGAGAATTTCTTTGTATTCGCAGGCAAGAGGCAATTCCCACACTCGCTCGCCCGCTTGTCCGGCAGATTTTTTGAGCGCATCACAAAGCGCGGGCGTATTTGCGAATAATCCTGCAATATCTTCCCCAAGCGCTACCATGCATGCGCCGGTGAGAGTCGCCAGATCCACCAGGGCATCAGGTTTTACTTTTTCCACAGCATACGACAATGCATCGGCGAGCACAACGCGGCCTTCGGCATCGGTATTGAGAATTTCTATTGTCTTGCCATTCATCGCACTGACCACATCTCCGGGCTTAATGGCACTGCTTCCCGGCATATTTTCTGTGGCAGAAATAAGACCCACAATCGTAGCTTTTGGCTTTAGCAAGGGCAGAACACTGAATATTCCTAAAATAACCGCCGCCCCTGCCATATCGAGCTTCATCGTTTCCATGCTGTCCGAGGGTTTGAGTGAAAGTCCGCCGGTATCAAAGGTAATGCCTTTTCCGACAAGACAAAGCGTTTTGCGTCCACTTCCCCGATACGATAGCTTGATAAATTTTGGCTCCTCATCACTGCCCCGGGCAATTCCCAATATACCGCCCATGCCCAATGTCTCCATATCGCTTTTTCCCAGCACATCGCAGGTCATTTCTGACCGGCCTTTGGCAAGTGATTTCGCAACATTTCCCAAATGCGTCGGTGTTGTATATGATGGAGGCTCATTCACGAGATCTCGGGCAAAAACAACTGCCCGGGAAACAATCTCTCCCATATCCTTGCCATACGCGGCTGCGTCCAACTTCCCTGCTGGCACCAGCAGCACAACATCATCTATGTGATGTTCCTTTTCCTGCGTTTCTTTGCTTTTGTGGCGGTTAAACTCATACGTTCCGAGGGACAGTCCCTCAACCATTCCCTGTGCTAATACCTGAATACTAAATGTGTTCAATAAGTCAAAAGGCATAGCAATCGCAATCCGTTTGGCATGGATCTTTTTTGCCTTCCGCCCTATCACAGCCGCCTGCTCCAGGAGATGCACCATCGTACATTCATTGGCCTTTCCCAAGCCCACCAACAACACCCGAGGCGCAGCAATACCACCATGTGTGTAAACAAGCTGAGTACTGCCGCGGTTTCCGTCAAACCCTTCAGCGCGGGATACGTCTGCAAGATCGCCATGCAATACCTGATCAATGACCGATGCCTCATGAGAAAAAACCGCACTATCCCCGGCAAACACCACGATCATATCCGTGGCTATTTTTGTACTGTCCGTTGGTTTAACCGAGAATTTCATTCTACCTTTTGGGCGGCTGCCCACGCATCTTCTTCCGAAACTATAGAAATGGCTGAAGCCTGATCATGCAACAATATTGTCGGCGTCCGTTGCTGTTTGCCCGCATATAACCACAACGCATCTACTTTCGATTCTGAATCGATTAACCTCAATACCCCTGCCCGCGATTGCGAACCAATGAGAGTTCCTTCCCGAAGAAGGAAAAATATTTCACCATTTGGCTCTACTTCGCTCATAACAGCTCCTATTCTGGACAGGTGTGCCTAGGGAGAGACTCGAACTCTCATGGAGTGTTAGCCCCACAGGTTTTTGAGACCTGCGCGTCTACCGGTTCCGCCACCCAGGCAATCAATACTGCTCCGTATTATATCACGCTGGGTTTACCGCTTCGTTCTGATGCTTTTCCACCGAATAAAAACGGATCCGGTCGCCACGGAACATAAGGTCAACTTCTCCCAATGGTCCGTTTCTATGCTTGGCAATACGCAATTTGGTAGGTATTTGCTCTCCCCACGTGGTCTGATCTCCTTCTTCTCGATAGATGAACATCACGACATCGGCATCCTGCTCAATACTGCCGGATTCGCGCAGATCAGACAATTCCGGCACACGGGTGCCGCGCGCCTCCACTGCCCGGGAAAGCTGGGAGCATGCCAGTACCGGCAAACGTAATTCGCGCGCCAAATTTTTCATGCTTTGGGATATAACAGATACCTCTTGCACCCGGTTATCGTATCTGCGCCCGGAATCAGCGAGCTGCAGGTAGTCAACGATAATAAACTTTATCCCGTGTTCTACCTGAAGCCTGCGGGCTTTCGTACGCATTTCCAGAATATTTATACCCGGCGTATCATCAATGAAAATTGGTGCTTCGGCGAGTTCACCCATTGCCTCAGAGAGACGGGTAAAATCATCATCGGTTAACCTGCCGGTTTTGAGCTTCCATGCATCTATATCTGCCTGCGAGACCAACAACCGGTCCACCAGCTCTTCTTTGCTCATTTCAAGCGAGAAGATCCCAACCGGCATCTTTTCCTTTACCGCAACATATTGCGCGATATTGAGAACCATCGCCGTTTTCCCGGTGCCCGGACGGGCGGCCAGAATAATAAGGTTTGCATCCTGAAGTCCCGCAAGTTTGTTATCCAGTTCGGTAAATCCGGTCGGCACCCCACGAAGTCCTCCGGCTCGTTTATGAAGTTCATCGAGCCGATCAAAAGAAGACGCAAGGGCGTCTTTTATAGGAATAAAATCGCGGCGCATGGACGCCTGCGAGATCGCAAAAATTTCCTGCTCGGCACGGTCTACTATCTGCTGCGCTGACCCTTCTTCCCGAAATGCGAGTTCGGTAATCTGGGCTGCTGCTGCCACGAGCTGGCGCTTAGTGAAATGCTCCTGAATAATCCGCGCATACCGCTCGGCGTGTGCGCTGGTGGGAACAGCATTAAGAAGGTCACTCACCGCCGAAGCTCCACCTGCATCCTTGAGCGTCCCGTTTTTTTTAAGCTGCGCCGTGACGGTCACTACATCGATCGGCTCATGAGATTCGTACAGCTCCAAAATAGAGCTATAAATAAGGCCATGGGATTCTTTATAAAAGTGTTCCGGACGAAGAAACTCCGCGACGTCTATCATCGCGTCTTTATCTATAAGAATAGCGCCGAGTACCGACTGCTCGGCCGTATCATCATGTGGAGGGACTTTGGGGTTCATTTATTCCAGTACGACAATCTGCATCTCTTCGGGAATTTTCTCTTTGGTGACCACAAGCTTTGGCTGGGGCAGCACTGATTCTTTCCCCATCTCCTTTAAAAAAGCTTCCACTTGAGCGAGGTCTCCCAATATTTTTTGATTTAATTCCGGTCGTCCATAATGCATGGGTATGACGATGGACGGCTCTACTTCGTGAATGATCTGGGAAGCAGCTGCCGCGTCCACAGTAGAGACACCACCCACCGGAATCATAAGAATATCAACACCATTCAGGCTGTCCACCTGAGCCGAAGTCAATACGTGTCCGATATCACCCAAATGCACCACGCTGATTCCGTCTATCTCAATACGGTACATCGTGTTTTTGTCGACGGAAAAACCGACAATACCAACCCCTTTGACCTCATATTCTCCAGGGCCGTCTACTATATAGAATTCACCCTCCAACTCTTGCGTGGCGCTATGATCTCGTTGATCATGGGAAATCGTCACGATATCCGCAGTTATATGCTTTGGAAATTTAAGTCCTACGGCCGAAGAATCAAAGGGGTCTGTCACCACCGTCGCCGCTTTTCCGCGTAGTCTGAAAGAAGAATGACCTAAATACGTAATATCCATATATACTGTACTTGCCCCTCACCAGAACTCGTTCGATGCGGGACTGCGCCTACCTTCATACTATCATCGATCTGTACGTTTGCCAATTAAGCAATGCAGAAATTCGATCACTGTACGGGGCTTGCATTTTATAGCAGATTTCAGTATTCTAAGCAACACGGACTTTTCCTCTGCCTCAAGAATCTTCTACTAAAAATATGAATAGAGACGCACTACTTGCAACACTCATAGGATTAGGCGTCGGCCTGGTGATAACTGGGTTGCTCTTGGTGGGCCCCACCCTCGTAAAATCCATCTCGCTCCCGAAGTTCTCCTTTTCTTTCCCATCTGCCAAACAAAATCCGTCGACGTCACCCACTCCAGCACCCACAGAATTTTTTGTTTCCATTGACAGCCCGCTTGCTGAGGACATCGCGGCCAATGATGAACTCCTGGTTTCCGGTAAAACACTCGAAGGAACGATCGTGACAGTGCAAGGACCCAAAGACGAAGACGTCGTAACGGCAAAAACCGATGGAGCCTACGCGGGAAAAGTCATGCTCATAGAAGGGAAAAATGATATTACCGTCACAGCGTACAAAGACGGCAAACAGATGAGTCAGACGGTGACAGTCTACTTTACGCCGGAGGAAATATAATGAAAAAATATATGCTTTTTTCCCTGTTTTCACTGTTCTTTCTTTTTCCCTTTGCCGTGGCCCAAGCATCCTCTGAAGCAACGCCATCGACAAATCAGAAACAATTAAATGACCTCAAAGACCGGCTTGCGACCAAAGTCGCTGAACTTCGACAACTACAGCGGAAAGCAATTTCTGGAACAGTCAAAACGGTATCCGCATCAACCGCGACCATCGAGACAGCCACCAAAGACATAAAAATCGAACTACTCGATGATATCGCAATCGCACAGGTGATAAAAGGAACACGGACGAAACTGACCATCGATAAACTGGAAAAAGGAGACCAAGTCGTTGTATTCGGGGAATTTGATGCAACCCTTGATCTGTTGCGCGCCAAAGCTATATTCATCGAGTCTGCTCTCCCCCAACGAATTGCGGGCACAGTCGTTGAGACAAAAAAAACAGACTACACCATAACCGTAAAAACGCCGGAAGGCAAACAGTATACCGTTGATATTGAAACCATAACAAAAATATCGGCGTGGACTTCTGATAAAGGTATGACAAAAGCAGGTTTTTCTAAATTAACCTCTGGGGACAGCGTCCATGTCATAGGCACTCCTGTGGCAAAAAAAGAAGACCGCTTGAGTGCGCTTCGGATATTGGATCTTGGCAATCTAACAGGAAGACCAATACCGACCGAACAAGTCACCCAAAAATCCGCTACAACTCCTAGCCAATAACGTCTTTTCAGAAGATATGTCATCATGTTACCATATGACTATATGAAACAATCGGTCAAACATATAAAAAAACTACGGCCCTACCCGTCTCCTGCAATGAAGGAATTATTTAATGCAGCCCTACTCCTTCGAACACCACGCGAGGCATCTGATTTTTTTCGGGATTTACTGACGATCGCAGAATTAACCGAATTTGCGAGCCGGTGGCAGATAGTCAAACGACTCAACAAAGGAGAATCCTACCTGAAAATTGCCACGGAATTAAATGTCTCAACAACCACCGTCACCCGCGTTGCCCAGTGGCTTCATGAAGGAATGGGAGGCTACCGCACGATTGCTACCCGTGCATTCGGCAAAAATCCCGACTACCAGCCGGAAAAACCACTCATCCCCCGCGGGAAACGCTGGGTGCGATAACGCCTCGCTTATTGCTCAGGATTCCCAAATTAACTCTCCCAAAAAAACAAAAGAATAACTCTTTTTCATTACGCCTTTACCACTTGACACCATTTTTATAATATTGTAATATATTAACGTGTTAACATGGTAACACGTTAATACACTGATATATGAGCCCCTTCATCACTGTTTTTGCTGTTATAAATAAATATCTTCGACCAGAAATAAATACTGGCGTTTCTTCGCGCGTTTCCCCAGTTTTCCATCACCACCTCACCCGCTAATCTGCGCGCGGTCGAGGCGAGATTTCATATTTTTTCCACCTTCTCTTCTTAACCGTACGTAGATACCGTTTCTACGCACAAAAGGGGGGTGAAAAATATGAAGCTCGAATTTACTAGAATGAATAACATAGATGGAGATCCGCTTTTGATACGCGGCAGTGAAGCGGCGCTTGCATCAGGCGGTGCATATATCGTCACACAGGATACCGAACGCCTCCTCCTGCGACTGGGTGTTATCTTACCCGATCGCGACATCCAGACATTTAATACCGCAGTACTGCAGACGCTTTCGCCTGTATTTAATGTTGTTATGACGGACGAAAACCGCTTTTATAATCGGCTCGGCACTGCGTTTGTTTATGCCTGTATCAGGGCGAAATCCGAAAACGCTGAAGTCATACTTCTTGACCGATTTATTAGCGCGCCGGGTCTACCGCCAGATGAATTTTCAACCCTTAGTATCGGACGCGTAACGACACCTATCGGAGAAATACTTGGGCCGCGCCCCGGCGATCCGGATATAGATGAGCAGCTTGCCATCATAGATGCAAAGATGAGACAAAAGGGAACAAATAAAATCATACTCGTAGACGACGGCCTTTCTACCGTTGATGCCCTTGAGCCATATGAGGAAATCGCCAACACCCAAGGGTGGCAAATCGTAGATATGACATTGGGAGTATTAC
Organism: Candidatus Gottesmanbacteria bacterium; assembly: GCA_016218255.1. GTDB lineage: Bacteria > Patescibacteriota > Microgenomatia > UBA10105 > UBA927 > JACREN01. The sequence continues at coordinate 58,507 of JACREN010000002.1, forward strand.
CGTCTGCTGGCAACGGCGACGAGTGGAACACAAAAGCCGCTGCAATGATAATTACCGGCAGATCGCCTGTCTGCGTACTACCAGTAACGTCTCCTCTCGATTGGATTTGCCAACGTGATTTTACTCTTTTTGGCGGAAAAACGGTTGCAATGGACGGCGTCGGGTACCCATTGACTGCTCCGTACTTTAGCCCCTTTACCGGAGGACAAAGTGCGAGCATACCGACCGGACGACTGAATGAGGTAAGTCAAAAAATCCTGCTTGCCAATCAAGCCATGATTAGAGCAATCGATCGTCAAATCGGACAACCATTGACGTTTACTGACGTGTTAAATGCCGGCTATGGGCTACCCGTAAGTTTATTAGGCAAACTTCCGATACCTTCGCCGGAAGATAGTGTAACTGAATATATAGGTACCGCGTTGGCATGCATATGAAAGAAATGGAATCGATACCATCGCTGTGGTACCAATCAGATCCGCGGCGGCTCGACCAGACAAACATACCTCTTGGATGGGTACGTGAGGTCGTGCCGCTGCGGGCATACGCCCAAAACCTGTTCGCCATTGTCGGCACTTCAGGATGCGGCCGGGACACGCTCATTGACGCCATGATGGTTCTCTCTCCCACACTGGCCCGTGTGCGGCGGACGACGACCCGGCCCTCTCGATATCCCAACGAATCCGTCCGTATTCTCTCCCTGTCTGAGTCATCGTTTACCGCAATACAGCAAAATCAAAAAATATTGTGTCCGTACCGGTATCCTCCAAATGGAAAATGGTACGGCATTTCACAGGATGAATTGAAAATAATAAAACAGGGACCGGCGATCCTCGAAGGAACCGCAGAAATTCTTCCGCTTAAAATGCTGCTTCCGGAAAGCACCGCAGTCATCATTGTCCCGCGGTCATTCAATCAATTAGAACAGCAGCTCATAGGCCGCGACGGCGAAACTGCGGAGACACTCAAGCGCGTCGAGCGATCAAAACGGGAGCTTACCATCCTATTGACACGCTTACCCCGACTGATTGAGACAAACGCAATCAATGGCATAGTGATAAACGATGATACACCCGCAAATGTTGGCTCGCGTACGCTTATGCAAATGCAAGGCAATATGTGGCCAACCGCGATACCACAAAAATTACAGACGGATATTACAGACTATTTATCACAATGGAATTGTACTAGCGTATGAAACCTATCCTGTACATAGACACCGATGCTGGAGTTGACGATATCGTTGCGATTTGTATGATCATCGCCGCTGATACATTTGATGTACGGGGTATAAGTATCGTAAACGGGGTGGCTTCGGTATCCCGCGGCATACGGAATCTTTCCCGCATTCTGCCGACCATAACACAATCAATAATTCCACTATATAGTGGGATAAATCAAACCAGCCAAAACTCAAGCGTTCAATTTCCCCCAATCGACCGAATTCGTGCTGAATCTTTTGCGCTATTCCCCGGCATATCCTTCCCTCCCTCATCTGGCAAATTCGGAAATATAAAAGACCTGCAAAAAAGCATCGCAGCACAAAATGAGTCGGTTACTTTTCTTTGTCTGGGGCCGCTGAGCAATATTGCGTATTTGCTACAAAACACCAGCATCCGTACGGTTGTCCGAGAATTGGTTATCATGGGTGGCGCAGTCAATGTGCCCGGCATCGTGCCACCCCGTAATATCTCGGAGTATAATTTCAGGCTGGATGCTGTTGCTGCAAACATGATTCTCCGATCATCAATTCCCAAAAGACTTATTCCCATCGATGCAACGAAAAAAGTACCTGCAACTATGGCCTCTGCGTCTAAAACCATGCAGTCTACCGTGCAAATGTTTTTCAACGATGTATCTGCCGCCCAACCGCTATCCAATGCTGGCAAAATTATCCGTTCCATAATACTGAATAACACGGGCGATTTTCAAAACTTCTACGACCCGCTTGCAGCAGCCACCCTGCTCAGTCGCACTATAACGTGCCAATGGCACCCGTATAATCTTTCTGTATCGACAAAAGGATATTGTAAAGGGAAAGTGCTCGTTGGAAAAAACAAAAATACAACACAGGTCCCTGAAACCATCAATGCAGGGGCGTTTTATTCACTCATGATACAATCACTGCAATGATACGAAAAACAACAGCTGCAACCGCACTTTTGATCACCAACCCTACAAATATACGGTATCTCACCGGATTTACGGGCGCAGCTCCCGAGGAACGGGAGGCGTATGTCTTGTTGACTCAAAAAACGCCCTATTTGTTTACAAGCGCGCTATACCGTGAGTCAACAAAAAATCTCAAATCACAAATCCCAATGACCAAACAGGATACGATAACGACTGTTGAAATTTCACGCGAAGATCCCTTTACGAAAAAACTTACTGAAATTCTCAAAAAAAATGCGTGCGTTCGCTTAGAATTTGAGGAGAACAACCTCACCGTAGCAGAACTTGGAAAGCTGAAAAAGGAACTTAAGGGAATCACTCTCATCCCAACACAAAACAAAATCGAAGAACTGCGGGTGATCAAAAAAGATGATGAAATTACCAACATCCGTGCCGCAGCAACATGCACGGATCGATGCTTTGATTATATCCTCGGCAAACTCAAACCAGGAATTTCAGAAAGACAAATCGCGTGGGAAATCGAATCATACATCAGAAAAAACGGCGCGTCTCTCGCCTTCTCGCCTATCGTCGCGTTTGGAAGGAATCCTTCCATGCCTCATTATCAACCAAAAGACAGATGCAAGCTGACCGCTAACAACTTAATTCTTCTGGACTTTGGCGCGCGCGTCAACGGCTACTGCAGCGATATGACGCGGGTGGTATTTACGGGCAAACCAAAAAACGAATGGCTGCATGCTTACAATACAGTTTTTGAGGCCCAATCCGCTGCAATCAAATACCTGCAAGCTCAAGGGCGAACCTTAAATCCACAACTCTTAGGCACCAAAGCAGATCAAATCGCGAGGGATGTTATTGAGCGCGCTGGTTTCCCTACCTATCCCCACTCTCTCGGCCATGGCGTAGGACTGGACATACACGAAATTCCCCGCCTCATATCCCAGAAGGATCGCATCCTTCCAAAAACTCAACCACAGAAGGATGCGATCCTTCTATCTGGCATAGTGCTCACTGTCGAGCCAGGTATATATATGGAAGGCTCCTATGGCATCCGGATTGAAGATTTGGTACTCTTAAAACAAGATGGCATTGAACTGCTTTCCAAAAGTCCAAAAAACATCATCATTCTATAAAAATTGTTCTTTCGTAAGTAGCATATATATTAATATGTTAACATATTAATATATTACCATATACAACGAATATGAATACCTCTCTGGAGTGGGTCATCTTGATAACTGAACAGTACACTGCAATGAAAGCGTTTTATGAAAAAACGCTTGGCTTGCCTATCAAACGGGATGTTCCCGGAGAAGAATTTACGCAGTTTACATTACAAAATTGTAATATAGCGATATACGGAAAACGATACGCGGAAACGTTAGTTGGCAAAGACAAAATAGGAACTCCCGGCAGAGCCATATATAGCTTTGCCGCATCGGACGATATCGATCTTCTCTATCAACAATTAAAAGCGAAAGGTGTACAATTTATAAAAGAGCCAGAAACCCAACCATGGGGACAGCGGACAGCATACTTTACCGACCCTGACGGAAATATCTGGGAAATACAGCAGTGGATATCTAAACCAGCATGAACACTATTCAGACATTAAAAGGTTTTCGTGATTTTCTACCGAGGGATGCTGCACTTCGCAATTTCCTGAAAAATAAAATGGCGGAAATCACCTCCTCATGGGGATACGAACCGATTGAAACACCGACACTCGAACCGCTGGAACTTTTTGCCGGAGAAATCGGCGAAGACGAAAAATTATTTTTCTCTTTTGAAGATCAGGGCGGAAGAAAGGTCGCACTCCGATATGACCAAACCGTGCCAACATGCCGCGTGATCGGCGAATATGCCAATGAGCTGGTCTTTCCGTTTCGGAGATACCAAGTGCAGTCTGTATTCCGCGCTGAAAAACCGCAGCGGGGAAGATACCGCGAATTTACACAATTTGACATTGACATCTTCGGCATTGCCTCCCCTGATGCTGACGCAGAAGCCATAGCAGTAACACTGGATGTGTATACAAAACTTGGATTTCATGACGTTTGTGTGATCGTCAACAACCGGGATTTATTAAAAGCGCTCCCGTATGAAGCGCTCGTGGCGATTGATAAGGTAAAAAAAATTGGCGAGGATGGCGTCATCAACGATATGATAGCCAAAGGCATACCAGAAGAAAAAGCACAGGAATATTTGAAATACATCAAGACTGTAAAACCGGATCGAACCATACAAACCATTTTTGGATATTTAGCGAATGCCGGCTTCAAAGACAGCGCATACCGCTTTGAACCCACACTTGCCCGCTCATTCTCCTACTCTCAAGGGCCAATCTGGGAAGTCGTACTGCCGGGCTACAGCGCAGGATCTGTGGGTGGCGGCGAACGCTATGACGGAATGATGAAACGCATAACCGGCAAAGACATCCCCGCCACGGGCATCGCATTCGGATTTGATCGGACGATGGAAGCGCTTATTGAATACAATCTGGCACCAGTAAATCGCCAAACCACGCAAGTGCTCGTCAGTGTATTTTCCGAAAATGTATGGGAACAAGCAATCAAAATAAGTTCCGAAATCCGATCAGCCCAAATACCCACGGAACTGTTCCCGGATCCCAGGGCAAAGCTAGAGAGGCAGCTTAAATACGCCGACCGGAAAGGCATTCCCTACGTCATTATCCAGGGGCCGGAAGAAACGAAAAAAGGAGTCGTCAAACTCAAAGATATGAAAAACCAGTCACAGGAGGAATTAACCGTCGAAGAAATTATTACCAAACTGAAAGCAAACTGATCGCACTATGTCCCCTCGTCTGTCTGCTTATCTCATGCTTCTCATTGTTTCCGTCATCTGGGGGGTCGCAGGACCGGTCATCAAATTTACGCTTCACGATTTTCCGCCGCTTATCTTTCTCTCGTACCGGTTTGCCATAAGCGGGGTCATTGCCCTCGTCTATTTTGCCACGACCAAAACGCGCTTCCCGTCTAAACCAAAAGATATTGGTCTGGCAACGATATATAGTATATTTGCCGTCACATTGGCACTGGGACTTCTCTTTTTTGGTTTTGACAAAACAACCTCACTCACCGGCACTCTACTCTCTGCCATGGCGCCCATAATCGTCGTCGCCGCCGGAGCTATTTTTCTCAAAGAACACGTCACGAAAATCGAACGTGCAGGCATAACTATAGCATTTGCCGGCACACTCATAACCGTCGCAGGGCCCCTCTTTAGCGGATCATCAGGATCCGTGCTGGGATCGCTCGAGGGAAACGGCCTTATCATTCTCTCCATTTTTGTCGATGCCGTGGCGACATTAGCTGCAAAAGTCATGGTCCGAGACCGATTTTCACCCACCACTCTGACGCATTTTTCTTTTATTATCGGGTTTGTCAGCATCTTTCCGTTTGCCCTTATGTCCCACTCTTGGCCAGCAATTCTTCAGACTATTCAAAAAGCGCCTATTACCGCCCATTCTGGAATCTGGTTTATGGCAATAGCATCCGGCACACTGGCATATTCGCTCAGAAACCGAGCACTCAAAACCATAGAGATGGGAGAAACTACGGTATTTTCCTATCTCTACCCCATCTGGGCCGCACCGCTTTCAATTTTTTGGCTTGGGGAAAAACTCACGGTTCCGTTTATCGTGGGTGCCTGCATAATCGCCGCAGGCGTATACATAGCCGAAAACAAACGACGCCATAAACACAGTCCGAAGCGCGCCGTCTTCCATGCACGGCGAAGATATGGTAAAATACACACATGAAACAAGGCATTCATCCCCAGTGGTATCCTGGTGCAACAGTTGTCTGCGCATGCGGCAACAGCTTCACAATCGGCGCAACCAAGCAGGAACTCCGCGTGGAAATCTGTTCCAAATGCCATCCTTTCTTTACCGGTGAAATGAAATTTGTCGATACACTGGGCCGCGTTGAACGCTTCCAGCAAAAGCAAAAAGCTGCAGTGTCCACCGCCTCCGCACTGGCTGCAAAGAAAAAGAAAAAAGCCGAACGGGAAGAACAACGCCGATCTCCGAAATCCCTCAAAGACATGTTAATGGGACTTAAATGAACTCTGATGTCGCCATTCTCGAATTTCGACCCGGGCCGGGAGGCGAAGAAGCCCGCATATGGGCCAGTGACCTCATGCGCATGTATACACGCTATGCGAATGTCCTGGGCTGGAAGGTAGAGCAAATAAGCGACACCGCCATCCGCATCCGCGGAACGGATGCCTTCACCAAGCTCCAATATGAAGCAGGCACCCACCGCGTCCAACGGGTTCCGGTAACGGAACGGCAGGGCCGCATCCATACGTCCACAGCAACGGTGGCGGTACTGCCGGAAATACCCGAAACTGAAGTGCAAATCCGGAATGATGATCTGGATTGGAGCTTTTTCCGTGCAGGGGGACATGGCGGTCAAAACGTAAACAAGGTCTCTTCTGCAGTACGATTGACACACAAGCCCACCGGTATCGTCGTAGCGTGTCAGACAGAAAGGGATCAAATACAAAACAGAAACGTCGCGCTCTCCATGCTTCGGGGGAAATTATGGGAACAGCAGGAGTTAATAAAAGCCAAAACGCTTAGCGACAACCGTAGTGTCATCGGACGGGGTATGCGCGCCGAAAAAATCAGAACCTACAACTTCCCTCAAAATAGAGTAACGGATCACCGGATAAACAAAAGCTGGCATAATCTGGAAACAATTATCGAAGGCAAAATGCAAAAAATCACAGAAGCGATGATCGCGATGCGCGAGTAAGCCCCTTTACTCCCCCTGGTTTCCCAGCGTCACCTTGACCAACCGGTCTTTACCGTCCCTCCATACAGAAATCGTCATAACATCTCCTGCTTTTTTCTTGGCGATCACTTTCGCAAGTTCTGCATTATCTCCCGCAAGACGCACGTCATCTATTTTTGTAATGATATCCCCTTCCTCAATTCCGAATTGTTCCGCAGGGCTTCCGGCAACGACCTCAATCACATACGCACCCTCCGGGATATCGTTAAGAATCCCCACATCGCGGGATACGGTTTTGTACCGTACACCCAGAAACGGCCGGTTAAACTGCCCGGTTGCGTTAAAATTCGCAAGCGACTCTTTAATCACATTGATGGGTATCGCAAACCCGATATTCTGCCCGTCGCCCGAAACCGCTGTATTCACCCCGATAACCTGCCCGGAAGAATTCAGAAGCGGCCCGCCGGAATTACCCGGATTGATAGCGGCATCGGTCTGAATGACATTGTCCAAACGCTCCACATATCCTTCAAAGGGGCTACCAGCCGTAATACCTCGCCCAACGCCTGAAATTACCCCGGTGGTCACCGTGTGCCGGAATTCCCCGAGCGCCGTACCGATAGCTATAGCCAACTGACCAACTTTGATGCTATTGGAATCACCCAGCTCAACCGGAGATAATCCCGACGCAGTGATCTTAAGAATTGCCAAATCATTGGCCGGATCCCGGTAGATTTTCACCACATCAAATGACTTGTCATCTTTGGTGATCACTCGGTATTTTGCCGTGGCATCTGCCACCACATGTTTATTTGTCACAATCAACCCATCGGCCCCTACAATGAAACCGGAACCAATGTCCTGCTCCAACTTCTGCGTTTTTCCCGGTGTCCTCCGGAATGGGGAAAACGGGTCAAACGGATTGATCTCCAGCATATCGCCTAACTGCCGGGTTTTTGTAATGCCCACGGTCACCACCGAGGGAGACACACGTTCTACTGCATCAATAACGACTGACTCTTCCGTAACCACCCGGATATTTTCGCTGCCAGGAAGCGTAACTGAAGATTTGGCAAAATCCGGCAAACGGACGTACTTTTCCAAAAATTTCCAGTTAAGACCGAAAATACCGGAACTTACGATGCCGCCGACAATAAGAAAAGCTGCTGCAACCAGAAGGAGTGTTCGATGAATTTTCATGCAGAAATTATTTTAACAACAGCTCTACAGCTTTTGCAAGTTGAGCATCCCCTGTGGCGTTCGTCACGTCATCAATTTTTACTTCCACGTCCGGCTTTACACCGATTTTATGTATCCAGTCGCCCTTGGGCAATAACCATTTCGCAGTGGTAATATGCAGTCCTGCTCCACCACCCAGTTCCTGTGGTGTCTGAACCGACCCCTTGCCAAACGACGTCTCACCCACGAGAGTCGCGCGCTTATAATCACGGAGGGCTCCTGCCACGATTTCTGATGCCGATGCACTGCCCTTGTTTATTAAAACGATCAGCGGTATATCCAGCAAGCGACCCTGACGAGCCACTGTATAGTCCTGTTTTGTATTGTCACTGTTGGCCTGTGATACGACAACTCCGCTTTTGATAAATTCACTGGCTATAAACACCGCGCCCTCAAGATATCCGCCAGGATTATTCCGTAGATCAAAAATCATGCCCTTGAGCTTCCCATTTGCGCGTTGAGCAACGAGCATATCTTCTACCGCCTTATTCCACTCATCATTAGTTCGGTCGCCGAAACGGGAAAGCCGCAGATAGGCAACCTTACCAGGCTTGGCGGAAAGTTCACGGATACCGGGAGTACCGGAAATTTCGACAATCTCCGAGGGCGTCTTTACCCAGGTCTCGACTGACGGCACAACAATGGTATCGCGAACAATGGCGATATCCACTGGTTTAGTACTTTTTTCATGGAAAATATTTAATGTCACAGTGGTACCGCGTAAACCCCGAATTTTTGTGACCGCCTGCTGAACACTCCAACCTGCTGTCTCCTCACCATCTACCTTCAAAATCGTATCACCTGCCAATATGCCTGCTTTTTCTGCAGGATTTCCTTTGAGAGGAGCTACCACGATGACCCGATTTTCCCGCATACCCAATTGTGCACCGATACCTTCAAATGCACCGCCTAAATCTTCTTTAAATTCCTTGTTCTCCTTTGGCGGCAAAAATGTAGTATAGGGATCACCCAAAGAATTCACCATGCCAGATATGGCGCCCCAGGCCATTTTCTGGGGGTCCATGCTCGCCCGATCGATATAAAAACGGAACAATCTGCTCCATACGTCCCAAAACAAAGAAAAATCAACGGCGGCGGTTGCAGGAGTTTCCTGATGCAGGATTAGGCGCTTTTCCGGGCTTACGGAAATCTGTGTTTTCCGAAGGCCCAACTGATAACCGGCGCCTCCAGCCACAAAAAGCAATGCTAAAATAAGAACACTATTTCTTATCCGGGAAAATGGAACTATACGCATAGTATCCATACTACCAACGATCGTGCCTCTCCGTAAATGGGGAATTTTTATGCGCGGACGACAAACGGCAACAGAGCGACATGGCGTGCGAGTTTAATCGCATGCGTGACCGCCCGTTGATGTTTACTACAGATGCCGGTCCTGCTCATTCCTAAGATTTTTCCGCGCTCACTCATGTAGCGGGATAGAGCTCCCGAGTCTTTATAGTCCGGATCTGTTTTGCCTTTGCAGAACGGACAATTTTTGGCCACAGGCCGTTCACGCTTCTGAAATCTGTTTTTTCGCTGCATCATATGTGTTAAAACGGTATGTCATCTGGATTTACCGTTTCGGTAGCTCCGGATGATTCATGTTTTTCCTCATGTTCGTCTTTCTTTGTTTGCTTCCCAGCAGTCGGTGCCGGTTGTGCATAGGTAGTCCCCGCTCCATCTTCTCCAGCCCCTGCTACTCCGGCCTTACCTGCCTGAGCAGGCAAACGAGAATCCAAAATAATCATGTCCTCTATCACAACTTCTGTAGTTGACCTCTGCGTACCATCCGTTGCCTTCCAGCTATTGGTGCGAAGCCTCCCTTCGACATAAATTTTTCTTCCCTTTACCAAAAGCTGACTGCACAACTCTGCCAACTTATTCCATGCCACCACGCGGTGAAATTCTACCTCTTCTTTTTTCTCGCCTGATTCTGTCGTCCAATACCGGTTTGTCGCTAGGCCTATGGTACATACAGCGGCCCCCGTCGGGGTATACCGCAATTCCGGGTCCCGTGTGAGATTCCCGATTAACATGACCTTGTTCAAACTTCGTGATGCCATGGTTTACTCTTTTACTGTCAACAAAAATCGTAATACATCTGTTCCTAATTGTGTCTGCCGTTCTACATCCGACGTTTTCATCTCATTGGCTGTAAGTCTGACCAGCACATACAGGCCCTCAGTCTGTTTTCGGATGGGATACGCAAGTCGTTTTTTTCCCATCATCGCAAGAGACTGAACCGTCGCATTGCCCACGAGCAGCTTCACCAGTTCTCCTGCTTTTTTTTCGTCCGTAGCATCGAATTCGGGAACGAGGACCAGCATCAATTCGTATTGCCGCATATAGGAGTAGATAATATCATGAACCGACCTTAAACTCAACCACGTCGCCATCCTGCATCGCATATCCTTTTCCTTCACTTCGCGCTTTTCCTGCTTCCCTGGCCCCTTTCCACCCTCCAAGAGTTATAAAATCCCCGAAGGCCACCACATCAGCTTTGATAAATTTCTTCTCAAAATCCGTATGGATCACTCCGGCTGCTTGAGGCGCCAATGTCCCCCGCTTGATGGTCCAGGCGCGGGATTCGATAATGCCGCACGTGAGGAAGGAAATAAGCCCCAGCATCTCGTAGGCTTTCGCTATGAGCCGGTCTAATCCAGATGCCTCCAACCCAAATTCCTTGAGATACGCTTTTTGCTCTTCCGAGGTAAGCGCAGCTAGCTCCGCTTCAACTTTAGCTGAAATCGCTAATTGGTTAATTGGCGGATTAGTTGATTGGTTGATTAGTTGATTCTCGGATACATTTCCCACAACAAGTACCGGCTTCATGGTAAGTAAATTCAGCTCCCGCACAAGAACGCGCTCTTCCGGATCGGAAATGATGTCCCGTGCGGGCTTACCGCTATCTAATCCCACCTTTAATTGCCTTACCAGCTCCCACCGGGTCTGCACAACTTTATCGGCCACACCTCTGGGTTCGACCTGTTTGTTCACCGTCTGAAGGTCCGCTAATAAAAGTTCCGTCTCGATAATCTCGCGGTCCCGTTCCGCATCCACATCTCCTGCCACGTGTACAATTGAAGGATCTTCAAAAAACCGAAGGACATTTACTATCAAATCTACTTCTCGAATATGAGAAAGAAATTTATTGCCCAATCCCTCGCCAACGCTTGCCCCCTTTACCAATCCCGCAATATCCACAAATTCCACGACTGCCGGCACCAGCGGCGGTTTCTTGCCTTCGGTTATTTCTATAATTATTGCAAGCTCCTCAAGTCGCCTGTCCGGCACCGGAACGACACCCACATTCGGTTCAATAGTCGTAAAAGGATAATTCGCCGCCTCCGCGACCTGCTTCTTTAGCAGTGCATTAAACAGTGTGCTTTTTCCGGCGTTTGGAAGTCCCACGATCCCGACTTTCAAGTTCATACTTTGTTTGACAATCATTCAATCGTCTGTGATATAGTATCATCATGAAGTCATCAAAGAAAGCTCCGCGTGCGCTTACCAACCAAGACATCCATGAGCTTTCAGTCAAAATTGGTAGAAACCAGAAAGCACTAGACCAAGTCGATGATGTAGCAAGGATTCTACACGATAATGAACAAAATTTGAAGGATCTCGGAGGTTTAAAACACCGCCTCAATACCCTCGACACCATCATGGTCACTGTAGACAAAATTGCAGGTTCCATCCAGACCTACCAGCGGGAACAAGGCGTTCAACAAAGCATCAAAGGGTCTTCGGGCTGACGCGTACCACCTGTTTGACAGATCAACTTCAATCCAGGAATAACTTAGTCTGACATCATATTCTCCTTTTTTATAACCAACTAAGGTTTGTCAAGTGAGCTCTACTTTTTCTGCAGTTGTTTCCACAGCCACAATCCCAGCAGCACCAAGTCAACAAGCACAATAATCCAAAGCGCACCCATAAATGCACCGACTGTCTGCCAATTTCCTCCCATAACACCATTTCCCCAATATCCCATCATGCTGATTCACCCCCTTTAGAAACGCTTGTCAAGTCTTCGAGACTTAGCGTTTCTTAAGCCCGTCGCTCAAGCGCTCTTTGCGACGTGTACGAATAGTACCCAAAAGTCGTAAAGTAAGCTTAGGCGGGCACATCTGTATCCACCACACTTAACCCCATCATCGGCACCAAAAATGAAAAATATGCGTACGTCGTCCATTCGCTCGCCACCAGATACACGAGCATACTGACGGATCCCGAGATGCATACGTCACGGATACTCCGCAGCCGAAAAAACTTTAATAGCCCCACAATCGTTACTCCTGTAATGCCGGTCCGCACCATCCACATTTCTTGTCTTGAGGCCACAATACCCAATCCATCACGCAGTGCCACCCAGATATTCCAACCCCAGACCGTATGGAAATTGCCGATTTCGATAAAAAATAAACTCCGGAAAAATCCCATG
>JACREN010000005.1 GCA_016218255.1 Candidatus Gottesmanbacteria bacterium
ACCCAATCCGCAAAAAAAGAATCCGACGGATTTTGCATTATGGAAGTTTAGTCCGAATGATAAAAAACGCGATATGGAATGGGATTCGCCTTGGGGGAAAGGATTTCCCGGTTGGCATATAGAATGTAGTGCCATGAGCCGTAAGCATTTAGGTGACCAGATCGATATCCACACTGGAGGAGCGGATCTGATTCCCATTCATCACACCAACGAAATAGCACAAAGCGAAGCAGCGACCGGCAAGCACCCGTTTGTGCGGCTGTGGATGCATGGGCAATTTATCATGGTAGATGGGGAAAAGATGAGTAAAAGTAAAGAAAATTTTTACCGGTTGGCAGATGTAGAAGCAAAAAAAATTGACCCGTTGGCGCTCCGATACCTGTACATGGCGGCACATTACCGGGCGTTTTTGAACTTTTCCTGGCCCGCTTTGGAAGGAGCGGCGAAAGCATTAAATGAATTGCGGGTCCAGCTATCAGCTATCAGCTATCAGCTATCAGCAAAAAACAGAACACAACTTTCAGAGGAAAAGTTAGAAAAGGTGGATATGTATCGCAAAAAATTTGATGAGGCGTTGGCGCATGACCTTAACATGCCGCAGGCACTCGCGGTCGTGTGGGAAGTCGTCAAGTCCAACATTCCCAGTCCGGATAAATATGACCTCTTAATGGATTTTGATGAAGTGCTGGGATTAGAGCTTTCAGCTATCAGCTATCAGCAATCAGCTATACCAAAGGAGATTGAGGGTTTAGCAAAAAAGCGGGAGGCATTACGAAAAGAACAAAAATTTGAAGAAGCAGATACGGTGCGAAGGCAATTAGAAGAAAAAGGATATACCGTTGAAGATACTCCAGAAGGACCTCAGGTTATTTTTGTACCTTAATATCCGTTGCCGTCAGGGTATGGGATGTGGTTAAAAATGTCGATGGGCTGACGATGAGGGTGACTTTCGTACCCGGGAAAAGGGAATTAAGATTTATGTTTTGGGGCGCGGTGACGGTCCATGAGCCTAGAGAATTACCCGTTGATCCGCCGTTTTTATTATCAAACCGCAGATTATCGACCATGATGGTTCCCTTGATTTGATCTACTGAAGCAACCGTTGCAGTCATGGAAAGCGAACCGGTGGCACTGGCCCGCGTGCGGATGTCGCCCGATGCAGTATCGGCTTGTTTTGTGCGATCCAGAATTGCAGTGACGGCAATAGCAGCAACCACGAGGATGAGGGGACCCACCAGAAGTGCATTTTTTGATTTGAACATACTGCTTCTTTAGTCTGCCACGCATTGCTCTGGCTTGTCAAGAGCAGGGCAGTATCGTACCCTTAGTTCATGGACCATTTTTTTCAATGGGCGGTGTCGCATAAGTCACGTATCGTCGGCCTCTGGAAAATTCTCTATGTGCTTCTCTTTAGTTTTCTTCTCATTGGTGCGCTGTCGATAGTGCGTCAGGACGCAAATGCCGGGAATTTTTTTGTTCTCGGCCGGCAGGCTGGCCAGCTTGGTCTTGTGCTGTTTATTGTCATCGCCATACCGGGTATTGCCCGCCGGTTCGGTTTTCGGCACCCCGCAATTGTTCTCCTTAAGGTGTTTCGGAGATATTTTGGCATTACGATGTATATATTAGCCCTTATGCACGCGGGGTTGGTGCGGTTTGCTCTTGTGGCGGCCGGATTGGTGGCAATGACTCCGGTCCCTACATTTATTCTTTTCGGCACGCTTGCACTGTCGCTGCTTTTTTTGTTGTTTTTTACATCGAACGATCTGAGTGTCCGGAAACTCGGTGTCTGGTGGCAGCGGATTCATAATCTTTTTTATATCGTCATGTGGCTGATTTTTCTGCATGTGGGATTTCAGCGGTTGAGTATCTGGACCATTCTTATCGGCGGGACGAGTCTTATTGAATTTGCTTCCTTTATCTGGGAGAAAAAATACAGGGTATGAAAGAGTATCGCGGGTCGTTTTTTTGGACGACAATTACCGTAGTGTTTGTGCTTATCGTTCACAATGGAACCGAGCCCATTTTTTTGGGAGCGATGGCGTTTCTGCCCTTTCTTATCCTCAAGTTTTTGTACAAACAAAGTTTGTGGCCGTTGGCAGTCTACCTGGTTATTTTTGGTATTTTGGGGAGGTATGCCAGGTATTTCCGGCAGTCGTATGCGTCGGACACGCTGCTAGCTATCAAAGATTACATCGGTTATTTTTTGTCGGGTACGAACGTGTATGAGCAGATTGTCATGGCGGCTTCAGGCGCTACGCCCTTTACTTATCTTCCGTTTAGTCTTTTTTGGTATTTGCCTGCGCGGATTTTGACAATCGATCTCCGGTTTTTTGAAATGGCCGTTTCTTCCGCCGTTCCGGCGCTGGTGTTGTGGTACGGACGTATTGAGAAAACGTGGAAGCATCTTGTGGTGGTAGCAGTCGTTGCGTTGACGCCATTTTTATTGGATTTATCCGCAGATGGCAGCAATGATAACAGTGCGATATTTTTGTTGTTTTCTGCACTCATAGCATTTGCATGGTCAAAGAGAAGGAAAAGTAATAAAGGAGAATTTATGAGCGCTGTCCTTTTGGGATTGGCTTCATCGTTTAAGCATTATCTCGCGTTTTTTGTTTTATTTTTTCTCGTTTACGCCATAGGC
>JACREN010000023.1 GCA_016218255.1 Candidatus Gottesmanbacteria bacterium
CCGTCGTTAAAAACATGCCCCAAGTGAGCGCTGCACGTGCTGCACAACACTTCCATCCGTTTCATTCCCGATGAAGTATCTTCAATAGTTTTGACTCCTTTATTATCTGCCATATCCCAAAAGCTGGGCCACCCTGTGCCGCTGTCAAACTTCGTGTCGCTGATAAAAAGTAGCTGTCCGCAATTCACACAGTGGTAGGATCCGGGCTCGTGATTGTTGTAGTATTTTCCGCTATACGGTGGCTCGGTGCCTTTCAAAAAGCAGATGTTGTATTGTTCCGGCGTCAGTCTATTTTTCATGATTACGGGCGAAATGCCAGGCCGGCGAATATGAGGATAGCGATGCCTATAGAGTTGAGGATATAGGAAAGGACAATAAATTGCACAGTGTTCATTTTCGCCAAACCCATGAGACTTACTCCTAATTCATCGGGTAGCGGTGAAGCAATGATGATGGCGCCGATTACTGGCAATATCCAGTTAAAATATTTTGTATGGAACAGGTGATTGAGTTTGTGCAGTTGCCCTCGGTTTAGGTTTTCCTTTAATTCTTCTTCCAGGTTATCATTGATAAAGTGCATGATGAGGTAGTCCCCGACAACGGCCCCGGCGCCAGCGATAACCGCCAGTAAAATAGGTGAAATCTGTTGGCTGAGCGTCGCCAAAATAATAGTGGCTATACCGATGGTCAAAATCGAAACAAACAGTGCTCCGGCGATAAATGCCCCTAGATAGCTGAATGATCCTAAATGAAGGACAAACTCATGAAACGTTGCATTTTTTGATAAAAGTACGGCAATTACGATGCCGAGAATAATATGTAAAAGATTCTGATGTTTCCATGACCGGTGTTTTTTCTTTACCATACGTCTATTGTACACCGTATATTATTTTTTTGGGATGCGTGTGGCAAATACAAGAAACCGCCGTAATGTGGTGCCCGGCGGCCAACAGGTTTGGAGGACGATGGTTTCCGCATCATACATATCATGCAAAAAAGAAACGTCGTTTGGATCGGTGATTGCCGAGCGGGTGACGCTATAGTCCGTGCGTTTATTTTCGTGCCAAATATATACCTCATCGCCGGGTTTGAGTTTGCCCAATAAATAAAAGACGGCATTAAATTGGGTGATAAATGCTGGGGTAGAGGAGTGGGCAAAGTAGTACCCCAGTCCGCCGGTGCCCGGAAATGCCGTACTGGATGCATGGGCAATGCCGTGTTTGAGTGCCGATGTATATGCTTTGCTGTCGTTGGGATCAACGTTAAAGATTACCGGCTCGTCCACGTTGATCGCGGGTATTGTAATGCCATTAGTAGTGTGGCGGCTCGTAAATCCGCGCAGATCCAAACGGAATTGTGGGAGTATGAGGCCCCGAATATCGGTGACGTGAAATGCGTTCCGCAGCATCAGCTGATATTGATACCGGAGTTCGACGAATGCCACAGGGATGAGGACAGAAACGGCCCACAGGAAAAAGGTGAGTATGCCAACGGTGGCTATGCCAAAAAGAGCAGTGCGGTATTTCATGAATTACTTTGCCAATCGTTTTGCGATCATGAATGCGAAGCCTGACGCGCCTCCCAAAATGGCCATGATGGTAAATGCCGTTGGCGTACCGGTGGACGGTTGGCTGGTGAGCGGTTGGGTCGATACGTAAAACGTTTTCTGGCATGATCCGGATCCGCCTTTCCAGTTGTCCTGGGTGTCTTTGATAAAACCGGAAACCGTGTAGGTGCCTGCCCGGTCATAGACCTGTTCAAACGAATTACTATCACTTTCTTTTGCCACACCATTGCCGAAATCGATCTTATATTTGTGTAGCGCCCCTTTATTGTCATACCCGGTGACAAGAAATTTCCCCGTGGTCGGCGGTTGGTTGTAATTGCCGCTGGTGACAAAAAGATCAGAACAATCGGATTTTGGGGATTCAATCGGTAAAGACGTCACGTGGACTCCTGCCTCACAGGCATTGCTTGATTTCCAATTTCCCCGACTGTCTAGTACATCAGCCCGAGCGGTGAAAGATCCGGATGATTCGTAGCGATGCTGGATTTCTGCATTGGTCGTTTCTTCGGTTTTGCCGTCGCCAAAGTAAAACCGGTATTTTTGTATGGATCCGGCGCTGTCTGATCCGCGGACGCGGAGTGTCACCGTAGCTGGTACAAAACTATTGTTTCCGGATACGATGCCGAGATTATCGCAGGAGCTGGTCGTTGCAGGTGTGGGCGTCGGCGTGGGGGTCGGCCTTACCGTAGAAGCGTTTATCGTATAGCTCATCTGCTTACTGCATGCGCCGCCGCAATTGTCAAAATTTCCCGCGCAGTTGCGCCAGGTGTGCGTCCAGGTATAGGATCCGGCCGCATTGGCCGTGCATAATTTGTCACCCCACACAGTACCGGAACAATTCACGCCACCGCTCCATGTATCGCCGATCCAGGTGGATCCCTGGGATCCGGCCGCGGAAAACGTTATAGAATTATTGACGGAAACAGGATTTGGATTCACGTTCATCGTCAATTGGTTGCTATCGCAGGCGGGGACGGTCTGGCAGTCACCGGAATACCAAACCATGTAGTCTGTCATATCGTTGTTGCCGCAGGTCCATCCACCGTCCCGGCAATTTTTGGTAAACACATCGATTTGTACGGTTTTACCGCAGGCGGTACCTGCGAGCGATTGCGTAGATGCGAAGCCCGATTCGTTATTTTTACATTCTGAAAGCCTTCCATCGCAGGTAAATTTTATGACGGTATTGCCGGATGACATACAGGAGCCGCTGCCTGTGTCACAGCCCTTTTTGCATTCGTTGCTGGTGGCAGCAGTTCCGGTTCCGCAGAGATTTGTATAGGTGCCTGAGCCGTAAGATGCGGCAGCATGTGCGGATGTTGCGAGGACAAAAAAAAGAAATAGAAAGAATATCCGAATTATAGAATTGAAGCGTCGGTACATAATTGGTTGGCCGGGCAGTGATCAAGGAGATTATAGCAGACTTCTTTCAAAAGGCAACGATTTGTACTATAGGTTATAGTAAAGTATAATTTAGGCCTCTATGACGTCCGAAGCGCCATTTTCAATTTCCGCCGACAGCCGATTGCTGGCAGCACATTTTTGCGCTAGTGATCGATTGGCAGAGCACGATGCCGCTATGGCTGCTATCGAAAGAAGTCCGGCTACCCGGATGTTTCAGGAAGCGATCCAGGCGTATGGCGGCGTTGAATTGCACCGGCACCTGGAAGGATCGCTTAATGTCTATGATCTTTGGTTAGTAGTGCAGGATTTAGAGCAAACACTTGGTCTTTCGTTTGATTTTACCAAAGAAACGTGGATTGAATTGGCGCGCATTATGAATGGCGAGACGGTGGATAGGTCTAAGCAAAATGCATATTTTCCTGCCTTTCTCAATAGGCTTGCCACTCCGGGTCTGCGGACTATATATGAAAAAACTATCCTCGCGGCGGATCGATGGAATGAAGATATTGATTCAGGAATGAAGAAAGGAGAAAAGCGTCATCATCTCGGGGAGACTTCGTATATTATTATGAAAGCAGTGTGCCGCCGGGCGCTTGATAAGGCATACGAGGAGGGGCTTCGTGTATATGAGATGATGGCTTCGCCGCTTGCCATGATCAGAGAAGGAAATCTTTTGATCGGCGCTCCGAAAGAGCACGCAAGCATTGAGGAGTTTGATCATGTATATTTCGAATGGGAACAACGAACGCAGCCAAGCGAACTTGGAGTAAAAACCATCGATCCAGAACAATTACTTTCGTTGGAAACCTATGTGTTGGCATTTTGGGGTGCGGTAGCTGAGCGGCCGGATCGGTACGTGATGTGGGGGGGAGAAACCGAAGGGGACACGCGTATGAAGGTGGGCATTCGGTTATGTTTGCGGCGCGAGCAGTTGCCGGAATCATGTTTATTAAATATTCCCAATCCTGACAACCCAAATCATCAAATGCTGTCCGCAACCGGCGTAGATATGATCCATAGAATGATTCATCTCTATAGCGCAGGCTTGATCACCGGGGTAAACATCGGGGGTGATGAGTCAAAAGAGCGATATCTTTTGAAAAACTTTTCTGTCGCTCTCAAGATGCTCAAACAATCGGGAGTTTCCATCACTGTCCATGCAGGGGAGACGACGGATGCAAACCGGCACATCGCACTCAAAAATCTTATTTATGCTATCAAAGTATTGAAAGCAGACCGCATCGGTCATGCCAAGCAGCTGTTTGACGGCAGTCCGGCGATGAATCTGCTTTTGCAGCTTATGATTGAACACCCGGAAGAATACCCGTCATGTATAGAAGCCAATATTTTTAGCAATTTTGAATTAATGTTAATTGGTAAAATTATCGAGCACCCGATTTTGCGGGCGCGGGGCAACGAACTTTTTCAATCGCCGGCCGGCATGCGGTTTCTTGATGAGCGTATCTATCTAAGCACCGATGACCCCAATCTTACGGCGCTTGGTATAGACATGGTGAAGGTGATTGAAGGAGAGGAAATGGCTCCGATTGACAACCGTCCACTGGCGAAAGAGCTAGCGATTGTGGCACTGTTTGGTACGTATCTGGACCGGTTTGAGTATCCTGTCCGGTATATGCAGGACGCCATGCACCGGGCGAAGCATTTGTAACGACTGCATTTTATTTTTATCCTTCATCAGCTATACTACTTGCCATGGTTCTTTCTGATCGCGATATTAAAAAGTCCTTGGCGGCAGGGAAAATAAAAATTCTTCCCAGACCCGATCTTACCACTCAACTCGGAAGCTGCATGATCGATTTAAAGTTGGGCCATACATTCCGGGTGTTTAACCACAGCAAGACGCCGTATCTGGATCCGAAAAATCCGAAGACTCTCGAGGCAGCGACCGCAGAAGTTGTGATTAAGGAAAAAGATGCATTTATTTTGCATCCCGGTGAATTTGTTCTGGCAGTCACCCGCGAATATATTGAAATGCCTGATGATCTGACGGGCAGACTGGAAGGAAGGTCGTCCATCGGGCGGCTCGGCGTCGTCATTCACTCGACTGCGGCAAATATTGAGTGTGGCTTCCGCGGCAACATTACGTTGGAACTTGCGAATATGGGTAGGATTCCGGTTATGCTCTATCCTGGTATTCGCATCTGTTCGCTTTCGTTTGAGCAATTATCGACCACCGCAGACGTACCGTATTACAAGAAAAAATCAGCCAAATATGTGGGGCAAAAAAAGCCGGAAGCGAGCAAAATAGCCGCAGAGCGGCTATAATTATCCAATTCTCAAATTATCCAATAGTCAAATAATCCAATGAAATGCGTTTTATTGGTATGTATTGGATAATTGGATTATTGGTAATATTGGATTTATTACGCCGGAGGCGCATGGATTGGCCTATTTTATATAAACAAGTATTGCATGTAAAAAACCCCAAAAATTCCGTGGGGGTCGCCATTATGTGGACGGAACGGCAGGTGGTCGCGGATTTGCTCAAAAAAGAGCAATACTGCGCCATTGGCAATTTATATTCCTCAGCAGGCATTTCCGCCATGATCAGAAATATTTATGCCAATCCGCATATCCGGCACATTGTCCTCTGGGGAGCTGATCTGTCCCGTAGCGGTCAGGCGTTGGTTGCACTTATGGGAAACGGCGTGGACGAAAATTTTTTTATTATCGGTGACGAGAAAAAGGGACAGATTGAAAAAGAAATCGGTCACGAAGCCATCGACTTGTTTCGGAAATCCGTGACCGTCGTTAACCTGCGTGGCAAGCCGGTATCAGAACTTCAAAAAACTGTAGGTGCCCTGAGCGCGCTGCCACCTAAGCCGTTTTCCCCACCCAAAATGTTTCCGACCAGCCGTCCCAAGCCCTTCACGTTCCCCAGCGAACAGATTGGATTCCGCGTGCACGGCGATACCGCTGCTCAGACGTGGCTTAAGATTCTCAATAACATATTGCGTTACGGCCGCAATAAAACTACGCGCTACACGCAGGAAAACGAACTCAAGGAATTATTAAACGTTATGGCAGTGGTGTACGGAGAAGACCCGGACAAGCCGTATCTGCCGCATTTTTTCCCGTTTTCTCAAAAAGACCTTGATACGTATTATCCGCAGGTATTGTCAGCCAAACAAATTCCGGGCATCGCGTATACCTACGGGCAAAGGTTGCGCGCCCATGACGGCGTGGATCAGATCCAAAATATTATTGATCTCATAAAAACCCGGCCATTTAGTAAAAAGATGGTCGCGTTTACTGCTAATGTCAAAGAAGATTGGTCGGTCGTGAATAAAGGCGATACACCATGTCTCACGCAAATTTTGTGTTCGGTGCAGGATGGGAAACTTTTTATGACTACGCATTTCAGAAGTCAGGATATGGTGCACGGCTGGCCGCGGAACGTATTTTCCCTCCGTAAACTGCAAAAGCTGATTGCCGATGCGTCGGGTTACCCCATGGGGGCATTTGTGATGATTACCCATAGTGCGCATATTTACAGTGATGATTACGAATTGGTAGAAAAGATACTTTCGGAAAACCTGAAAAAAGAATTAGGCTACACAAGCCGGCAGATGTTTGAAGAAGATTTGCGGGGGAATGTGACTATAGAAATAGAGCCAGCGTCCACTTCGGTTGCCAAGAAGAAGCGGGGAAGGCCTGCGAAGAAATCAAAACAATACGAAATTGTGTTAAAAATATATGCGCCGAACGGAGGGCTATTGCTAAAGGAATGGCGAGGCCGCACCGCGATGGATATCTATATAGACATGATAAATATCGGCGATTACCTGGTATTGCCGAGTCATCTTGTCTATATCGGTACTGAGTTGCAGCGAGCTGAATATGCCATCAAAACTGGACAGGTAGAAAAATTTTCCCAGGATCCGGCAGCAAATAAAGCACTATAAACTGTTGTTCGCTTCGGATACTGGGAATGAATAGGTCAA
>JACREN010000022.1 GCA_016218255.1 Candidatus Gottesmanbacteria bacterium
CCATACACCAGATCGCCAAACCAGCCCCAGTACGTATTTTGTGAAAAGTCATTAGCTACTCCGCCCAGTGAATCAAGGAACCCGTCTGAGCCAAACCACGACCAGGTGCTGTCTAGGCCGGACTGCAGCACGGCGCAGTAGCCGGACACGGCTGATGCGCCGCCTTCGGCCGGGCTGGATTCACAGGCTGACACCGTCAAGTCTTGGTCGTACAGCGTTTGACTGTCGGTGATGACGGTCAGGTGAATGGTGACGTTCGCTGGCGTCTCGTCAGCCTGAACAGTAGGGGCCAGTCCAAACAACAGGGTGAGGGACAAGAGGGCAATGATTGCGTGGTGATTTTTTTTCATAATCAATTTATTCAAGTTTCCAGTCGATGACGTCGCTGTTTTTGGGCGTATATGTTGAAACGCCGAGCGTCGCCGACTGGCCGTTAATATAGTAGACCAAATATTTCCCCGGGGACTCGTGCAGGGTCCCGATGTCCGTGATGTAAAAGCCGAGCCCGGAATGCTGTTTGCCGGTGAATGAAATTTGTCCGCTATTTTGGGCCGCGGATAGCGCCTCGAGCAGGGTTTGCCCGTCAGTGAACGCTAAGACGATTGACGTCTCACCGGCATGCAGGGTGGCGGTTAATGTTGCTTCAGGTACTACCGGAGGAGTGATCTCTGAGGTAGTAGTGTCTAGAGTTTCTGGGGCGGGGATAATGGCGTCCGCGCTCGGCGTTGCTGTGTCTGAGTTGTTCGGGAGCGGTACGGCTACGGTTTCCGGAGTATTGACGGGTGTGGCCATGTCTTCAGCCGGGGCAGTGGCCGGCACAACCGGTTTATCCTCAGGGTTTTTGGGGCTCGCTAAGAGTGTCCCCAAGGCGGCCCCGGCCAATACTACCGACAGCGCGAGAAAAAATACTGGCTGTTTTTTTGACATTATTTGTTTCATAATTTAGACAAAAAAGAAAAAACTCCTGCCGAGAGGAGTCATTAAAGACACAAATACCGTGTCCTCGGGATCCTGCTCGGGATGTAGACGCGTATGCGCCAGACTGGCATTCGGACTTTCCCGAGAGTATTCTCGTGATCACCGTAGCGGCACTGTGGAGGATTCACACCTCACTTTCCCAGTCGTTGGTTTACTGTAGCACCAAAAAATAAACTAGGCAAATGTTGAAAAATGTTGAAAAATGAAACAGTGGCTCGACGGTCTCTCCCTCATGCTTTGTGAGATGGATAGGGTGTGGGAGCACGTCTCCTCCTCATGCGTTGGGGAGGGACAGGGTGGGGTGTTCGAATTGCTCTCATTTTCACCGTTCTGTCTCACCCCACCATTTCGTGGGACCCCTGCGGGGGGCTTTGTCACTTTTGTGACCAAAAGTAACCAAAAGTCCCGGGGCTCCAGAATCGCGATGCGTTGATGCTGCGCTTCCGCGCTCTAGATGGCGAATCTTCCGCCCCGGACCCCACCGGACTTATGTGTTTAGAGTTATGAATCTATTTAGCCATTGGCGGGGTAGGTAGGGCAGAGCGTGAATAACACGTTCCTCTCCTTACCAAGGAGAGGGCAGGTGAGGTTGCCGGAGCCTTGGGTGGGGGTGAATCTTGTAGAGACGCAAAGCATTGCGTCTCTACCCAAAAGATGCTCGACAGTCTCCTCCTCTTGCAAGGTTCGCCGCAGGCGACCGAAGTAAGGGGAGGGGCAGGGTGGGGTTAAGTTTACCCTATCATCCAAAGTTTAAAATATCTCGCATATGTGAGGCAGCTGCTGTAAAAAATAATCTTTCAGATTCTGATGGGTTAATTTTGCTATTACCTCATCCAAATCCACCCACTCTAATGTATCTCCATCAAATTCTTTGACCAGTTGCTCGGTCTCTGCTCGGAGTAGATACATACTAAGACGAACTTCAGCTTTTTCTGAATTTAAATATGTCATGGCGGGTAGTGGCGCAATAATTTTTCCAGTCACGCCGGTTTCCTCTTGTATTTCTCGGATCATAGCGTCTCCTGGATTTTCGCCCGATTTAATATGTCCTTTGGGGAAAGACCAATCGCCATGGTTGCCCCGATATAGCAAGACTACTTTGGTGCTCACTTTATTTAAAATGATTGCTCCCGCTTTTTCTGTCGGGCCGGAAGGATTATTCATAGGTGAGATGATTATAACATACTCGAATAGTATTTGAAAAAGAGCGGGACTTTCATCCCGCTCTAGTTTTGAGATAGCGTGCTAATGCGCGGCATTCGGATGACTGCAATCTTGTTGAACCGGTGCCGGTTATGGTCCACTCGATACAAGCGAGAAGGCAACCGGTCTCGTGCCAGTAGTCGGTTCTCCTCTTGTCCGCCTCGGTAATGAGGCCTTTACGTTTTTTTCTGAGAGTCGCGGGGGCGAAAACCCCTATCAGCAGTGCGTTGGGGTCGGTCTCGCGGATGGCCAACCATTCTGCCCGATTGTGCACCGAGTCGATCACCAGTATTTCTGTCGGAGACTGAACCATCCCCAGGACGAGCCCCATGATCTTGTAGGCGCCTTCTTTACGATATTTCTCTCCACGCCATTCTTCCCAGGACAGACCTGACCCGGAGTTTTCGTAGAGGCTATGGAGAAAAGACATCTTGTCTACGATTTTCCAACCGAATAGGTCGTGTAGGAGGGCCGCAATGGTGCTCTTCCCAGCACCATGCAAACCAGCCAGGCCGATTATCATGTCCTACCTCCTTGTTTGGCAGTCTTTTGGAACAATGCCATGGCCAAGCAATTGGTTTTTGGCCCGTTTGTTGTTCGGTTGAATTCGGGAAGTAGTGATTGGAGACACGGGATATGGTCCGAGTTGCACAGTCTTTGCCAAACATCCGCGAAATGTTCAGCGGGAACTGTTCCGACGTATGTCTCGCCCATGGGGCCCAAGAATCCGCACGTTTGGACTTTCCCGTTTGGTAGAATGACCATTCCTCGCTGACCGGCACTGCAGTCACGTCGTTGGAAGGGTAGGGAGATCCTCGGTGTATGATCGCGTTGAGCCAGATAGTGTCCTTGTACCAATCCGCGCGGGTCGGAGAGATAGTCGGCTAGAAATTTTCGTAGCTGTGCGTACTCCTGCGCGTTCAGCATCTCTTGATGGTCTGCCCTGCCTGAGGGTATCAGGCGGCGTAGAAATATCGGTATTTCTAGCCGATAGATCATATCCACCAGTTGGGGTAGGTCAGACAGATTTGAACGCATCACGACCGCATTGATGCGAACAGCGATTCCGGCCGCCCGTAGATTCTCGGTTCCCTTCATGGTTTTTCGGAAAGTTTCAGCTCCCCGAATGCGGTCATGGATGACCGGCGTCCCGTCGAGGCTGACGACCGCAAACCGCACGCCCTGCTGTGCCAGAATGGCAGCCTCGTCTCGACTGATGAGCATGGCATTCGTTCCCATCGAGATACGCATTCCACGTTCATGAGCGGCATTGAGCAGTTCATGTATCCGTGGGGATGTCATCGGTTCTCCGCCGGTAAAACGGATTTCCTGCACTCCCGAATCGGCCAGGTCTTGAATGATCTGGAGCCGTTTGAGGTAGGGCAGTTCATCTTTCAGCTTGTATCCTGAATTGTTCAAACAATGAACACATCGCAGGTTACAAGCGCGTGTTACCTCAAAGAAAACCGTATCCGGAGCGCTAAAGTTTGATGCCGGCAAATACTTTGGACGAACGATCCGGCAGATGTGATCGGCCGGAATGTTCAACTCAGATTGGAGACTTTCGGGCACGATCCGGTCTTGTGCGATACGATCGAATTCCTCTGTGGTGAGGGAGTATCGACGACCGCTGTCTACTTCCAGTAGCGTGCCTCCAAAGGCCTCTTCTCGTAATAGAATGTTGGCGGTCATGATGAACCTCCTTGCACCAACGCTCAGTTGACAATGGACTGACTAGCCCATATCGTATAAGCATATATATTTAAAATTATCAACTATTCGTCTATTAGTTTGACGTTTTATTCCTATGGGATTAACCATAATTTATTCTCGGGAAGAGAATTTTCAAAACGGAGCTGAGCGGATTAGAAACTTTTTAGTTTCCCAAGGAGTGGAGGCGCAATGTTTAATCATTCAGGATTTTAGATTTTTAAATTTTAATCCATTAGGACGGCTTTCATATTCCAACAATATTTATTTTTTAACGAATGACCGTTCAGTCGAGATATTAACTCGTATTTTTGATGATTTGGGGTGCAAGGTTTTAAATGCGGGCCATTTTAAGAGTCGATATTCTAAAGCCGCGATACAATTCATTTTGTCCAAAAACGGATTCCAGACTCCCACCAATTATTATTCTCCCGGATCACGGCTGAATCAAACTATTACCAAAGGGAAATTAAAATTCCCAATCATTATGAAGTCTTTCCGTCATATGGAAGCGCGACGAATCATACGTCGGCCTAAGACGAACATCAATACAGTTACATTACACTCCGTCGAACCGGTCTATATGGAACACTTTTATAATGACGCAGTCTTATTTAAAGCCTACATTATCGATAAAAAAGTTTTTTATAACCAAGACGCGCCTCCAGAACCACCTAAACACTTAACTCGAAGGTTGGCTGGGTTAGGTCCGTTGTTTGATTTAGAGGTGTACTCGGTTGATTGTTTGTGGCGTTCGGCGCAGGATTGTCCGATTATCGATGTAAACCCATCTCCCGCTTTTATGGGTTCCGATGTCGCTTTGGCGAGTTTTTGTGAATATATCAAAAATTTTAAAAAACTCTCTAAAAAAATATGAAATTTGGTCTGATCGGTTGTGGTTATTGGGGCCAAAAATGTATTAGGGCACTCGAGGGTATTACTGGTTGTGATTTAGCTTTTATCGCAGATACAGATCTCATGAAGTTGAAATTTTATGAAAAACAAGGTTATCGAGTGACTCAAGACTACGGTGATATTTTACAAGAGGACGATATCGTTGGCGTTTTGGTCGTAACTCCCGCCAGTTCTCATTATTTGGTAGTCAAAGATTGTCTTAAGGCGAACAAACATGTTTTTGTAGAAAAACCTTTGACGGCGTCTTCAGTCGAGGCGGAGGAATTAGTTTTTCTGGCCGCATCAAAGAAATTGAAGCTCATGACGGGGTACGTTTATTTATTCCATCCAGCAATAGTGTATATTAAACGAATGTTGGATCGGCATGAATTAGCTCCGCCTATCCATTTCCATTTTCAAAGAAAAAATTTTGGGCCCATTCGAGAAGATGTTAGTGTGATATGGGATTTAGCACCACATGAAATATCTATATTACTTTATTTAGTGGGGTCCATGCCTATAGACGTTTCGGCTTCGGGTGTGGATATTATAGGTCATAATCGACCCGATATCGCTTCCGTTAATTTTTGGTTCGAAAATGGTTTTTCTGCCAGTATGGATTTTAGCTGGGTAGATCCTATAAAGATGAGGGAGTTGACTATCATCAGTCGTGATAAAATGTTGATTTTTAATGATTTGGCGGCAGAGAAAATAAAAGTATTTAATATTGGATATGATCAGGCGCCGGTTAGTTTAATAGTGGATCAGAAGATTATCGTTGCCGCTGTATCAATCCCTAATAAAGAACCGCTGCGTGAGGAATTACAGAATTTTGTTGAGTGTTTAAACAATGGAATGGAGCCTCTCGTCAGTGGTCGTGATGGATTGGCGGTAGTTAAGATTTTAGAAAACATCGAGAGTGTTATAAAAATAAATAAGTAGTATGTCTGGCAACTCAATAATCAAAAACGTTGAATTAGGTGAGGGTTCGGAAATAAATGATTTTGCTAAGGTGGTTGATTGCAAAATCGGAGATCATACCAAGATATTCAGTTTTACGAATCTTTATGGTTGTTCAATCGGTAGTAATACTATGGTGGGAGCGTTCGTAGAAATACAAACAGGCGTAAAGATCGGTAGCTATTGCCGTATCCAATCCCATGCTTTTATTTGTTCTATGGTTACTATCGAAGATCAAGTATTCGTTGGTCATGGAGTTGTATTTATAAATGATAACAAACCAAACGCCCTGGAGGCTATAAATAAAACATGGAAGTGTTTGCCGGTGCTTATAAAAAAGGGTGCAAGTATAGGGAGTAACACTACCATACTTGGAGGGGTGACTATTGGTGAGGGCGCAATGATTGGCGCGGGCGCAGTTGTTACTAAAGATGTAGCAGCACATTCTGTTGTTGTGGGTATCCCGGCTAAGCCATTAAAAAACAGCGGCCATGAAAATTAATTTTGTTGATATCTATAAGCAGCACCAAGCATTAAAAACACAGATTGATGGGGCAATTTTTCGGGTCATCAAAAATTCCACGTTCATCGGAGGGGAAGAAGTTGAAATGTTTGAACGAGAATTTGCAAATTATTGTGGGGTTAAAAATTGCGTAGTGGTCAATTCGGGGACTGATGCGCTTCGTATTATTTGTTATGTTTTGGGTATAGGCCCTGGAGATGAGGTCATTATTCCCGTGAATACTTTTATAGCTACAGCTCTCGCTGTAAGTAGTGTTGGGGCTCGTCCGGTTTTTGTAGATTGTCGAGAGAGTGATTATACTATTGATCCTACAGAAATTGAGAAAAAAATTACATTACGGACGAAAGCTATTATCCCCATTCATCTATTTGGTCAGCCCGCAAATATGTTTTCTGTTTGTGATATTGCCAGAAAGAAAGGTTTGTTGATTATTGAGGACGCATGCCAAGCGCACGGAGCAAAATTTAAAGGAACACGTGTGGGCGGTTTCGGTCATGCTGCGGCTTTTAGTTTTTACCCAAGTAAAAATTTGGGGGCTTATGGTGATGGTGGTGCTATTGTAACCAATGATACTCATTTAGCCAATAAATTACGTCTTTATCGAGAATACGGACAGGGGAAAAAAAATATTTTTACTACCCAAGGCGTCAATTCTAGATTGGATGGTATACAGGCGGCAATTTTACGAGTGAAGTTGCCGCATCTTGATGAGTGGAATCGACAACGGTTGGAGATTGCCAGATGGTACCGGCAGCTATTAATGGATTTTGATATCATACTTCCGACCATACCGGAAGATCGTGATCATGTATTCCATCTTTTTGTTATAAGAACAAATCATCGTGATCGCTTGAAATTATTTTTAGAAAAGCGAGGAGTATCATGTGGGATTCACTATCCCATCCCCATTCATCAGCAGCCGGTTTATCAGCATTTTGGTCATACCATTGGTGATTTTAAAGTGGCAGAAAAAGTGGCTGAACAAATGTTGTCACTTCCCATGTTTCCAGAATTGACCAGAGAAGCAGTAGATTACATAGCAATTCAGATTAAAGATTTTTTTAGTAAATTATAAAAATGAAAAAATATTTTATCAACTAAATAAGATATGCAATTTTTACGTTAGGGCTCGTGCCGTTTGTTTCATTTTTAGATCTCGACCTTGAGTAATTTTTATAAAAAAGAAGGGCTACCGAAGTAGCCCTTATGGTGGTGTTGTGTAATGCATTGCCGTGCCTTTCATTTGATGAACTTCAGCCAGCCATTGAGGGCTAGCCGTCGCGGTGACGCCGCTAGGGTTTCAATGAGCAAGAGCCCGTCCTCGCTTGGTCCGCAAGTGACCTCGTTGATTCTCTCGAATCCTTTCACTCCCAGAAACATTGGGGAGTCGAACATTAGAATTTGAGATCACCCTTGGCGGTTGGCGCCAGCTTCCCTTTCCCAGCCCATGATGGTGTGGCCGCGAATTGTATTTTCCGCGACTATCGACTGGATGGTAGTGCCAGCGATATGATCAAAGAGCGCTTTTCCCGCTTTAGTTCTTTGATCTTCCCTGGAGAAACAGACCCACACTCGTTTCCCGATGAGATTGGGGGGAGAAAAGAGCGTGGTGCGGACCATAGCGTCTACGATTTTTTGTTCCGCTTTTTCTTGAGCGGTGAGTCGTTTGTTAGTCTGTTTTTTAGTCTTTCTAGTTTTCATGACCCTCTCCCTTGTTGCCCGTTACGGGCCGGCTGATGGTAGGTTGTGATTCAGGTTTTTCTTAGTACTGCCTAACCGATAGCACTTTTGAATCGACATGACTCTTTCCTCCTCATTGGTTGAATTGACAAGGAGCTACCCGGTACAAAACCATTTTTGCGCCGGAACAATTCATTGCCAAAAAATTTGCCATAAACAAAAAACCGACCGTCGCGGGTCAGTTCTCATCAGCCGTAATCTACATTATTTTAGACTATGGCAAAAAGACTGATCCGCGGGTCAGCATTCAGGTAGTAATAGGTTTTGGCAGCAAAATCAGTCATATGGTTAGCTTATAGTCTTAGCTTACCATACTAGGCGCAGCCGTCAAGACTGAGCCATACGCTGAGCCATACGCGTGGGGGTAAACGACCCCCATCGTTCAAAAAACCTCTGTAAATTCAGGGTCTTTTAATTATAGTTAAAATTTTGTTAAACTCTGAATGAGCCGAGTTTAGATTTTTTTTACTTTTCTTATGATATACTACGGACAATAGATTGAAGCTATGAAACAAGCACAAGCCTTGGATATCCTGAAAATGGGGCACAATGTCTATCTGACCGGCTCGGCCGGGAGCGGTAAGACGTTTTTGTTAAACCAATATATTAAGTACCTCAAAGCCAAGGGCGTGGAAGTGGGCATTACCGCCTCCACTGGCATTGCCGCCACGCACATGAACGGTATGACCATTCACTCGTGGGCCGGTTTTGGCATTCAGGACGATGTGTCCGCAGTTGACTGGCAGAAGTTCGCGAAAAAACGTTATCTAGCCGAGCGGCTGACCACTACCAAAGTTTTGATTATCGACGAAGTGTCCATGCTGCACGCGTTCCAGCTGGACTTGGTGGACAAGATTTGTCGAATGTTTCGGGATCAGCCGGATAGGCCGTTCGGCGGACTGCAGGTGATACTCTGCGGGGACTTTTTCCAGCTGCCGCCGGTCAGCACGGGCGGGCAAACGGCCAGCTTTATACACACGGCGCAGATTTGGCAGAATATGAACCTGAAAATTTGCTATCTGGATGAGCAGCACCGGCATACCGACAGCCGGTTGGTGAGCGTCTTGAATGATATTCGCGGGAATCGCGTGTCAGACGAGACCATCCGGCATTTGGAATCCCGCCGCAGCGGGTCTGATGCAGACACTGACGACCTGACCAAACTTTATACCCACAATGTTGACGTCAGCGCGATCAATGAACGGAGACTCCAGCGGCTGCCCGGAGAAACACTGCGCTATACTATGCGCCAGAGTGGTAACAAAAAAATCGCGGCTACGCTCATCAAGAATTGCTTGGCGCCGGAAGTCCTGTGTCTGAAAATCGGGGCTATTGTCATGTTTGTCAAAAACAATTTTGATCAGGGTTACGTCAACGGCACTTTGGGCGAGGTTATTGATTTCAATGAAGATAATTTTCCCATTGTCCAGACGCGCTCGGGCCGGCAGATCGTGGCCGCGCCGTTGAGCTGGATCATTGAAGAACAGGACAAGACCAAAGCGGAAATTGTTCAGATTCCTCTGCGGCTGGCCTGGGCCATCACCGTGCACAAGAGTCAGGGCATGAGCCTGGACGCCGCGGAAATGGATTTGAGCCAATCCTTTGCCAAAGGCATGGGCTATGTGGCGCTGTCGCGCGTCTGTTCTCTGGACGGCATTCATCTGAAAGGATTTAACCAGATGGCTCTGATGGTTGATGAAGATATTTCGCGGCTGGATGAGGAGTTGTTATTATTATCCCAGTCAGTGGAACTGGAGCTGAACGCGTTCAGTCCAGACGAAAAGAAACTACGCCAACAACAGTATTTGGCTTCCATCGCCCCGTCAGAGCCACCAAAGAAGCGCCAGAAAAAATCAGCCGGATCAACGTATCGGGAAACTAAAGCGCTGGTGCTCAAGCATCATTCCATTGAGGAGATCGCGCACCGCCGGGGCATGGTCAAGAGCACGGTGCTGAATCACCTGGAAAAGCTCGCTGCCACTGACCCGGATCTGGATATTGAATATCTTAAACCAGCGGCGGAACGCTTCGCCAGGATTGAACAGGCCTTTGCCGAGACGGGGGGGCTCAAACTCTCGCCCGTTAGAGAGCTGCTGGGCGATGACTTCTCGTACGATGAGCTGCGCCTGGCGCGGCTGTTTTTGGGCAGGGGATGATGGATATAAAGCTTGGGGGTGGATTATTTAGCGTCCAGCAAAGCTGCTTTAATCGTATCAATATGATACGATATAAGTGGTTAAACGATACGAATATGATAAAATTAAGCCAAAAACAACAAAAAATAGCCGTTATTATTTTGCAAAATGGGGTGATTTGTTTATAAAAAAGAAAGCCCGGGGGCACCGGGCAGGCGTGGGTATCTCAGATGAAGATTTTATGATTTTGCGAATCGTTTCCGGAAAGCCGCTTCTAGCTTTTCGGCCAATGGCGATGCTTGAGTGCCGAGCGTCTTGAGAAAAGCGATGACTTCCCGAGTCAGATCCAGGCTGAAACTCTTGACGATTTCTTCAGGGTTTGCCGTCAAAGTCGGCCAGACTTGACGCAGATCTCGGAGCAGCCTCATACCGGTACGTCGTTGTTCTCGTTGGTGTCGCGTTCCTACCGTTACCTGGTCTCCAGCATCCACCGTGCCGGGGGCCGCGCGTAGTATGAGTTCTTGCATACTGGTACGGCGCGGTCTGCCCCTCTGGTCATTCTGTGGTAGCCAAGTTGATACGTGCGGTAGTGTCGGATCGTCGTCGGCAGATTGATCCCTACTTTTCTTTACTTGACGTTGTCTCAAGTACGCTGTCGCAGCGGTGATCTGGGTTTGTTTGGCCCTGCCAACCAATTCAAGAAGCTGGAATGTCGGGAGCTCTTTCGGATGCGCGCGCGCCAGCTCCAGTACTTCCGGGCAGAGCTTGGCCAGCGGCAGAATATGTTGCAACTGTTGGACAGTCTTGCCGGTAGCATCAGCGATGTCCTCAAAGCTGACGCCCAGGTGTCTGGCCTCCCTGACCGTTTCCGCAATCTCGACATCGCAAATCTTTACTCGGTCGGCGTTCTCTGTGAGATTGATCAGGAGGAGTTTTTTCTCGGAGTTTCGGCTGGGAGGATTCGTGCCCGTAGGCTGGTGAGTCCGATCGCTTTGGCCGCCCACATTCGACGTTCTCCGGAGATGAGCTCAAAGTCACCGTCGTGCTGTAGCCGTTCCTTGGCGGACAGCCGTCGGACGATGATTTCCACTGCCTGGCCTTGATGTTTGAGTCCTCTGCTCAGACGTTCAATCGATCCGCTGTTGAATCCTACTGATCCGTGTTTGCGGCTCTGGCCGTTGGGTGACAAGTACGGCACCAGACGGTGGATGGCCACCAGGCCGTATTCTTCGGTGGTGGCCGTCAGTGTTGGCGTGTTGGTCTGTTTCGTCGGAGCGCGTACCATACCCCATGGCTGATCTTCTCGAAACGGATTGATGATGTAGATCCGATTTTTTTCAGGGTCATGGTGAACCAGCCGCGGCCTATCAATGGCCGTTAAATCCGGCAATATTTTCATGTCCGACGGCGTCAAATGGTGATTGGCGTGTTTGATCAGGTAGAATTCATGAGCATCTTTACTCGCATCCGACGGGGATAGCTCCAGCAGCAATCGCTTGAATAGTTTCAGCAATGGGTCGCGGCCGTGGAGTGCTCTGTGGATGGCCTCCATCGTCGTACTGAGCTGACGGGCGCAGCCGTTACGACAGGATACGACGATATTTTTTGAATCCACAAAATTTCCGTGCGGGCAGGTAAGGTGCATCGGTGACTCCTTGGTTGCGTGGTGACTGGGTAAAATAAAAAGAGCTTTGGGCAAGCCCTCCAGTTTGCTCTTTTCAGACTAACAAAATTATCTAAGAAAGGCAACCGCGGCTGATCCAGCAGACGGTTATTCAGCTCTTTCCAAAAACACCATCATTATTTGGCGATATTTTTGTTGGCTTTTTTAGTTAGCTGATCCTCAAAACAAATCCAAAACGGATCAATCTTAGGATGCTCCAGAGGTATTTTGATTTGTTTAATAATATTAAGACCTTCGTTTTCTGCGATAATTTCTCCGCAGATACTGGCGGGAATGTTTTCTTGTTTGAGGGCGGTGATAATTGCTTTCGCTTTATTTTTATCAGCCGTAACTAAAAGTGTTCCTTCACTAATAGCTTGATAAGGATCAATGTTAAAAGCAGCGCAGGTTTTTTGGACGATACTCTGGACGATAATAGCGTCTTGGTAAATATTCATGCCGACCTTACTGTTTTTGGCCATTTCATAAAGTCCGCCCCAAATGCCGCACTCGGTGGCGTCGTGCATGGCGGTTGCGCCACCGACGTCAGCGACAATAGCAGCATCTTTGACTGTTGACATTTGGTAATAAATTTCTTGGGCGGCCGTAACGGTAGTATCGTCAAATTTATTTTTTAGTACGTCGGGAAAGTAGGTGGCGAGTAAACCGGTAGTTTCGATGGCCGGGCCTTTAGTGATAATAATGACATCTCCGATTCTGGCTTGCGGTGAGATTAACTTTTCTTTCTTACCAATCCCGATGACTGTCGCGCCGCCCACCATTGGGTAGTTGCAGCCGGCGTATCTGGCGGTGTGGCCGGTGATAATATTGATACTAAGTTTTTTACACTCTTCATCAACGGCTTCCCACATCAGCGACAGCTCATGCTCCGTCATTTCTGGCGGGAGATTGAGGTCAATAGTGAGATATTTTGGCTGGATGCCACTGACCGCGACGTCAGAAGCGACAATATGGACGGCAAACCAAGCGGCTTTTTTAATGCCAAGTTCTTTGGCGATGTAAAACGGATCAGTGGACAGAACCATTACCTCATCGCCAAGATCAATGACGCCAAAATCAACACCAGCTCGGGGTCCAATTAAGACTTTTGGGTCGGCGGCGCCCAGGCGGGGGTAGATAATTTTATTAAAAAAATCCGGATGAATTTTACCGAGTATCGGGAGTGATTGTTGGTTGGTCGTATGGTTGTAGATTATTTTTTGATTTATAATAAAAGTATACAATCTACTGTTTGCCTTGTAAAGCCGGCGGTTTTTGTCGGTTTCCCTCTTGTTTTTTAGCGGTTGGTTTGGTAGGATGATCAAGTATGACTGGCGCGACTAAACAAAACCTAGAAGGCAATATGTATGTTTATCCATTCGTGCCTTTTGCTGATTTGACTAATAAAAATTTTTTAGATAATTTTTTAGTTGGGCCGACATTGACCGAAGAAACGGTAGTGAATTTTGTCGGGACGATTGCGGCGCCTCCTCCGCGGATCATTGGTCGGACAATCGAAGAGCGGGTCCTGGATATTTTTTTGGATGATCAATATCGTTTTGGGCCGCGGGAAATTGTAGCGGCCGAGGCGGCTGGTTGGCAGGATCGGATGAGAAAGTTTATCCAAAGGCAAGAGCCAATTCGGTGTATTATTTTAGGTTTTCCTTTTAAGATTCCGGTTTTATTAAAAACCAACCGCTGTGCGCCGGACCTGGGCGAAATTTTAGTTTTAAATCGTTTGTCCGCTATTGGTAAACTCATCAAAACTGTCTATCCGCCGGGGGCGACTATTGATATTTTTACCGAAGGGGTATTCGGTAAGTTTAGTGGCGTGACCGTTCAAGAGGCTGACGCTTATCGCGAGCGTTTGCGATATTTAGTTACCGTATTCGGTTGGGAGTCATATTTTCGGCTGACTGATTTGGGTGGGTTGGAGGCGATGATTCCGAATTTTGAAGTAACGTATCAAAAAAATATAGAGGAGTTTAAAACCGCCTATACCGCCGGACAGTTAGAGGCAGTCAGTCGTTATGAGGAAATATATCCTTCTATTTTCCGAATTGTTAACAGTAAAATGTATTCAGATGATGAACTCATGGACGCTTACAATGACAATGTTGATGGTCATGATTTGAGTGCGGCGGCTTTAGCGGCTCGGCGTGACTTGGGTCAGCGAGCCAGAGAAGCGGTTTTTTGCTACCACGCGTATCATCAGACGAGAAACGATTCGGGGATTATGGCCACAGTCGCTCCCGCCACGCTGTACTTAACCGTTTCACCCAAACCCGGCCGGTTGGGTATTTTCCCGATAGACAAAGATATTATTCGTCTGCCGTATCATGGCGTGCCGGTTTGGCATGAGTTGACGAATCGTTTTAGCATTGAATACTTGATTGATATTCGGCGACAACCCGGGCCATACCGTCAGATTTTTTTGGCGGGCGATCCGGATAACCAGCCGTTTTATTATTCTATTTAGGACTTACGCCTTTGCCTCAAAATAGGCAAAAAGCCGATTAGTTTTTTAAACGATGGATTTTATGAGATAATAATAGCATACAAGGTAAAAACAAAAATACAATTGAATATGCAAAAACAAAAATGTTCTTTAGA
>JACREN010000024.1 GCA_016218255.1 Candidatus Gottesmanbacteria bacterium
AGTTTATTGAGTCCTGATCCAAGCGTGAGGGCGACTTTGGGAGAGAAATTCTTGGAGCCGATTTTTTTATGGATATAGATGCAGGACAATGTAATTTGTCTTAGATAGGTATCAGTATTTTTCATATTAATGAGTGTCCTGCAGATACGCTGCTGTGCGCGATTTTTGCCACAGTGGAGAAGGGTCAAGATTTTGCATTGCTGATATAATGTGCGGTCCGGCGTCGATTCCCAATACGATGGCGCCGAGATTTACTCGAGTCCATTGGTTGACTATTTTTTGGGTAGCTGATTCCTCCAAGGGAACTAATATCTTAAACGCCTCTTCGCCTTCTGGAACGAATGGTATGCCGGTTGCATATGTTTTTCCACTTAAATATTTTGATGCTTGTGATGCTTCGCCTCTATATGGTTTTAAAAATGTTCTTCCGTCGCGCGTTAAGAAGAAGATTCCGCCGGGATTTTCTATAACTCCTCCGAATTTACCGGAACCATTGACCGCTGAAAAACCTGTCAATGCTGAAACAATCGGTTCATCGACTGCACCGCCCTCTCCTTTTAGCGGAATACCGAGTTTTCCGCGTAGTTTCCACGACAGGAGTGCATTGGTTGGAATTAATTGAGAAAGAAGTGCGGTCGTGCATCTACCGCCCGATCCGACGCCGGAGTTCAGACAATCTGCCCCTGCGTATTCACACCCAAGTGCTATGTCTATGCTGCTCACTTGTCCTGCTTCAATAATTGCATCAGGGTAATGCCGTCGTAATTCCCTGGTTGTTGTTATGATGTCTCCGCCAACGGTATGAATATAAGGACGTAGCCATGTAATGCCGACTTCAGAAAGCAGCTCTGCTCTTTTTAATGCTTTATCCGGATTCACTTCTGTTACACCGATAGGACATTGCCGCCAATGAGAAACTATATACTTTTTTTCTTCTGGTGATCTTCCCGCAAGCAGGGGATCGTCTTCTGTCAGCCCATCCATAATAGCTTTTGCAAGCGCCGCTTGTTTATTAGGATCAGAATATATGCCAATTTCAGGAATACAGAACGGGACGAGCATTTTAGCCAGTGTTCTTCCCATAATCACCGATGCTGTAATATCAGGCATCGCACCTGCTTGAATATAGCTGAAAGCTTTCCCTTTAATGAGTGTAAACGGTCCGGTAGCGAGTAATTCTGTCCTGTGAGATTGTCTCTTTGATTCAGTTTGTTGAATAGTTATTTCGACATCTTGTTGAATTTTTTGCAATTCTGACGATGCATTTATTGCATCATTGTCCGTTTCTCGTAGGATTTTTATTTTATCTGCCAATTTTGTTAATTGTTCACCGCTGATTGTTCCATCAGTAAGATCGATTGCGTGGCCAAGATCGGCGAGTTGTAGTAAGCGTCTTTTTTCTGCTTCTGAATCGAGTACGCCTTCCATTTTTATTGGAGCGATGAAGCCTCTCGCTTCTAATGCCTGCATTGCATGAATTCGAGCAGGGTGGTTAGCGAGTCGTAAGTTAAACTCGCGTAATATGCGGGCCCCCTCAATATGTTCCTGTGGAAGAATTGCGACTCTCATGCCGTCAAAATTATCAAACGGGGTAAGTATTAATCCCTGATCTTCTTGTTGAATCAAAAATTCCGTGTCGATTGACGCCGGGATTTCGAGAGTGGATATCTGGTCGGTTATTGCCCGTGCTTCCTGTTCCCGTCTTTGTATCCAAGGGTGAATTTGTGTTTCGCTGTCCCGAACAAATTTCTTGAAATCTTCCACATACGGATTATCACGATAATCATAGATTTCAAGTGGCATAGTTTTACTCCCACTCCATCGTTGCCGGTGGCTTGGTGGTTATATCATAGACGACGCGGGAGACGTTAGGCACTTCATTGACGATGCGCGAGGACATTTTTTCGAGTACCTCGTAGGGAATATGGGCCCAGCGGCTGGTCATGATGTCTCGGGATTCGAAGGCGCGAATACCGACGACTTCGGCAAACACGCGGCCGTCGCCTTTCACCGCTGTTGAAAATGCTCCGGTCATGACGGCGAAACATTGGAATACATTTTCGTATAATCCTGCGCATTTCATTTCTTCGAGTACGATAGTATCGGCGATTATGACTTGTGCAAGCCGTTTTTCCGTCACTTCTCCCCGGATGCGCACAGCATACCCGGGTCCGGGAAAGGGTTGTTGGTTTATGACATCCTCCGGCAATCCTGCAAGCTTGCCAAGTTCCCGTACTTCATCTTTATAGTATTCCCGCATGGGTTCCAGAAGTTGAAACGGTACGTTATCAGGTAAGCCGCCGACATTGTGATGGGATTTTATTTTGGATGCGTGTTTGCTGCCTTTGGACTCGATCACATCAGAAAAAATTGTACCCTGCGCCAGAAACGTGGCATCAGCATGCTTTTTGGCAATTTCATTGAATATGTCTATGTACAATTTACCGATAGCTTTGCGTTTTTCTTCCGGATCCGTTATTCCTTTGAGCGTATCGAGATACCGTCTTTTTGCATCGATGATAATGAGATTTGCATGGATTAATTTTGTAAAAATATATTTTACCCGCCGGTCTGTCTCCGGACGCATGAGGCCGCTGTCGACGTAGACTGGGATCAGGTTCTTGCCGATTGCTTTTCCTATCAAATATGCCGTGACGGTTGAGTCCACGCCGCCGGAAACGGCACAAATGACTTTTTTATTTCCGACCGTATCCATAATTGACGCAATGATTTTTTTGGGATCCAGTGCAAGTGGATTGAGTGTCTCGCCACAGACGGCTTTAGCAAAATTTTTCAAGAGCACAAGGCCGTATTGTGTGTGATCCGCTTCCGGGTGAAATTGTATGCCATAGAGATTTTTATGCTTGTTAATAACAGCTGCGTATGCGACTTGTTTTGTGTGGCCGACCGCCATAAATCCTTTTGGCAATTTCGTGACTGTGTCTCCATGCGACATGATGGCGGTAAATTGCTTTTTGGGTAACGAAAATATTCCCGGTTGTGTATCGAATATAATGTCTTCCGGACCGAATTCCTTTTTTGAATGTTCGACGGTGCCGCCAAGCAGATATGCGATGAGTTGCCACCCGTAGCAAATTCCCAATACAGGTATCCCCAGAGTCAAGACGCGTGTATCGATCGATAGCGTGGCATCGTGGCTTATGTCGTTTGGTCCGCCGGAAAAAATTATTCCTTTTGGTTTTTGCGTTTTGATTGTAGATAGGGCATCCTCCGGATAGGCGTAGGCGACTTCCACCCCCAGCTGCCGGAGTCGTCGGCCGATCAGGTGTGCAGTCTGTGATCCAAAATCGATGATGAGTATCATGGTATGGTTATCCTATCATGTTTTTCAATTTCCGTAACATGGATGCACGAAAAAACATTTACGCCGGTGGTTGCGACATAATCCAGGCCCCCCTGGAATACTTTATCAAATAGTACTGCAAAGCCCACGACGGTGACCCCGCGTTTTTGTAAGCCGCTCACGATATGGTAACCGGTTTCTCCGGTCGCACACACATCATCGAGGATCAGTACTCGATCGCCTTTCTGGACAAATGATAGATTGATACCGGAAAATACCTGCATGGCGTCGTTGCTTGTGGTAAACGACCGGATTTCTTCGCGGTATACATCTTTCCAGGTGGTGGGGATATTTTGGTCTTTGCGGGAGGCATGGAGCCGGGTTGACCCGCCAAGTTCCAGGGCAACTGCAGTAGCCAGATAATTGCCGGAGTGGGGGATACCGTGGACGATGTCGATACGGTCGTTTTGAAAGTGTTGGGCAATGACGTCTGCCGCTGCTTGTAATACTTGGGGTTTCATGCGGAGGTTAAACGAGGAGATGGAAATATAGCCGCGGTCGGGATCAATGACTTTTGCATCACGCAAAAATTCGGTTTTGAGGAATTCGAGCGGTGGTTGGGGATTGTCAGCCGCCATACACTATCTTACTGCGGATTTTCGTTCATTGCAAGCAGTCCTCGGGATGGGCTGAACATCGATACAGAGGGATGAAAGGAACGGGTTTAATAGCCTGTATCCAATCCTGATCGGAAAAAAGTTTGTATTCTCCTTGGTGTTCGGTTGGTACCATTAAGGCGCCACAGCCGATGCCTCGGAGTTTCGTTCCGTATTGAGCGTATTGATGGTGAATAGTTTGTACGCTTATGGCCGCGGTTGGTACGGTTAAGCTCCAGGCAACAACAAATATATCGCCGGATGAAGCAATGTGATCATTTTGCGCAGCGAGTTCTTGTTGTATGATTTCAGTAACTAGTTGATCTTCTTCCGTACAATAGGGATCGGGAGGATGAAATATAATGTGGGACGATTTTAATCGTAGACCGCGGATGATTTCCTGAGCGACGCTATGCATTGCTATCTCTAGATCAAATGCATTTTGCATGTACCATTGGATGTCTCGATCTCCGCGGTGAAATGAGTGTTCAGTTGTCTGAAGCATTTATGTGCCTCCAATTGTGGTTTCCTCAAGGACTTCCTGCTCCTCTTCTTCTGTTGCTTCAGATCCGGAAAGACGGGCAATTTCATCAACACCTGTTGTGCCTTGTCCATCTTTTCCAATTATCACTACTTTCCATGCGGGTATTACCCCTTCTAAGGGAGCTGGATGTCCGGGATTTTGCATTTCTATGAATACAGGCATAGTTTTTCCTTTCTCGCCACAAAAAAAGGGCGCGTGTTTAGCCCTATTAGCATTCTTATATCCCACAAGAGGTCAGGTCGTCAAGAGGTATACCATTTTTTGGCAAAATTGATCTGTTCGGTGGTGTAATGGAGGCTTTGTAAAAATTGTTGAATGTTTGCGTCAGACTTCTGTTCTTTTTTCATACTCTGCATAATATTTTTTATCATTTCAATAGGCTCATAGGGGAACAAAATCCAGGCGCTCGTCGTTTCGGCAAAATAATCCGGCTTATAGACGGCATGAGGTTTGTAGTACAGTGTCAGCGTTGTAACAGCTTTAGGCTGAAAGGTTTTGAGATAGTCTATGGCGCGGACCAACGTTTTACCAGTGTCCGATACGTCATCGACGAGCAGCACGTGTTTCCCGTCTATGGGAGTTGTGAGCGGTTTGGTAATTTTTACCTCACCCTGGGTCTGGATATCGGTGTAACTTTGGATGGTAAACGTGGATATGGTAATCGCAAGAAGATCCGTTAAAATGTGTCCAAGCGTGAGTCCGCCGCGGGAAATTGCAACAATCTCATCGATTTTGAGTTTATCTGTCAGGATGCGGTCTGCAAGTGTAGCCGCGAGATTATGATAGTCATTCCATGTAACCGGTAAGTAGTCAATCGTCATGCTTCAGTATATAATAATTTTATGATTGACCAAAGTAAAGTATTGAAGTACAGCAGTATTGCGATCTCCGGAAGACCCGGTGCGGGCAGATCCACACTGTTGAGTAATCTGCGGCCTATATTATCTCAACTTGGTTGGGAGACGTTTTCCGGTGGGGAGTGGGCGCGGCAGTTTGCTATTCAGGTAGGCAAGCACCGGCCGGATGACCCCAAACATCATAAAGCTACCGATTACGGTGATGAGATAGATCATAAAATAGATCTCGAGATGCGGCAGAAATTAAGCGATCCGAATGTCCATGTCGCCGTCGAATCCTGGATTGCCGGGTGGAATATGCGGGGGCTTCCGCACGTACTTAAAGTATTGCTCCAATGTGATGATGCACTCCGGATCGACCGCGTGGTGAACCGCGATAATCTTTCTGTAGAAGAAGCGAAGACGCATTTACAGGAGCGGGAAGAAACAAATTTAAAAAAATGGGAACGCATGTATGGGGTGACGGATTTTTGGGATCCGAAATATTATGATCTCGTCATTAACACCTATGCCCACGGCCCCAAAGAAACTCTGGATCTGGTGCTTCAGAAGTTGGGTTATATCACCGTATGATCAAGCAGTTGTACGCTGTGTGCTTGTTGGTTGATGATTTTGGGAAATCCTTTTCATTTTATAGAGACATACTTGGATTGACCTTGAATTCCCAAGATACCGGGTATGCGGATTTTAAACTCGGCGATACGCTCTTGGCCATTTTCCAGAAAGATGATGCCACGACAATGTTTCCAAAAGCTCACATGCACCGGGGCGGTAGTGCTGTATTGGCATTTCAGGTACAAGACGTGGAAAAATCCTGTGTGGAGTTGTGCGATAAAGGAGTGGTGATTTTTGAAGGTCCGAAGAGAATGCCATGGGGGCAATCCGTAGCGTACTTCAAAGATCCTGATGAAAATATCTGGGAGATAACGAAGTAAGTTGGTTCACTTATGATTCCTACAAAAAAACAGGCACGTGCATTGTGGGACAAATATCAGTTACCCAATAAGAAGAGGATTCATTGTGCGCTGGTGACAGAGGTAGCGATGGGGCTGGCTGGACAAATTCACCAATTTACCAATAAACCAATAAATCAATTATTGCTTCAGGCTGCGGCACTTCTGCATGACATTGATAAAAATGTGCCGAAACGCGCTGGGGAAAAGCATCCAGATACAGCGGTGAGAATTCTTCGGGAAGAGGGCATGGATGAAATTGCAGCTATCGTGAAGACCCATTCGCTTCATGCGATTCTTGATCCTGCTATTGCGCCGAAAACATGGGAAGAAAAAATTCTGTTTTTGGCAGATAAAATGGTGAAGTATGAAGTGATCGGCGTGGATGAACGCTTTAAACTTTGGAGCGATGAACATTTGCCAGGCGATGCGCAAGCGATCCTTGACGCTGCCTACCCCAAAGTGAAGGCGCTTGAACATGAACTTTTGAAAATGATCAGGAAAAAGGAGTATACTCTAGCTATATGAAAAAAATAGCAGTTGTATTTGTTATATTGATAGGTGTTTTGATTTCTCCGGTTGGAACTTTTGCAAAGGAAGTGACGGTTCAGACAACGAAGCCTGCGGTTCAATATCTGCTGCCGTATCCCGGTGTGTTACCGGATAATCCTCTTTATATACTTAAGACTTTGCGTGACCGGATACTGGATGTACTCATTGTAGATCAGGCTAGGAAGGCAGAGTTTTACTTGTTGCAGGGGGATAAACGTCTGAATATGGGTATATTTCTTGTCGCGCAGGAGAAAGGGGTACTCGCCGAACAGGTAGTTTCAAAAGGGGAGAAATACATGATTCAGGCGGTGAGTGCACTTGCTTCGGTGAAAGCAGGAGGTAAAGAGATTCCTGGGTATCTTATGGAAAAAATTGAACTATCACTTGCCAAACACGAGGAAGAGCTTCGGATGCTGATTGCAAAAGTAAACGATCCAGTGAAAGCAGGCTTATCTGGGTCGCTGGATCAGGTGGTGATACTGCGGGGTGAAGTGAAAAAGCTTAAATAATTTCCCGTACTTTTTCCTCAGAAAAATCCTTTGAAGCTGGTTTGGAAAAGTGATTGGTTTTGATATGGATCTTGCCAGTTGACGCCCCAGTTATAGTGTCCTAGGATGTGTCTTGGCACCACATATAGCGTTAGGATTTTCACAGAATGAAGTGTCCGTATTGTAGCTTTGAGACAACAGAAGTCATAGAGACGCGAGATAGCGAAGATTTGTCGGTAACCAGACGCAGAAGAAATTGTGCAAAATGCGAGAAGCGGTTTACGACCTATGAGCGCCTGGATAACGTGCCGATTACGGTCATAAAAAAAGACGAGCGTAGAGAGACATTTGATCGGGATAAACTGCAGCGTGGTATTTGGCGGGCAAGCGGAAAAACAACCATAAAAGCCGAAGATGTCAATCGTATTGTCGACGAAGTGGAGCGGGAACTAATCGGTGGAGAGACAACGGAAGTGTCAAGTAAGCGTATCGGAGAGTTGGTAGCCAGGAGACTAAAGAAATTAGATAAAATAGCGTATATCCGCTTTGCTAGTGTCTTTCGGCAAT
Source organism: Candidatus Gottesmanbacteria bacterium (assembly GCA_016218255.1). Taxonomy (GTDB): domain Bacteria; phylum Patescibacteriota; class Microgenomatia; order UBA10105; family UBA927; genus JACREN01. Next base: position 7,922 of record JACREN010000024.1, read on the forward strand.
TTGTGGATATTGAAGATTTTGAACGAGAAGTGAAAAAGCTTTTATAATTATGGATCTTACCGGTATCAGACAGACCGTTTTTCTTGACCGTTACGCACTCAAAGACGCAGATGGGAAGCCCGTGGAGAAAACTCCTGAAGAGATGTGGAAACGCGTTTCCCATGCTATCGCCCAGATGGAGCCTAAAGCAAAGCGGGCCCTGTGGGAAGAAAAATTCTATGACGCGATGCAGAATTTCGTATTTGTTCCTGGTGGTCGGATTTTATCCGGAGCAGGTACGGGCTATAAAGTAACATTCTACAACTGTTTCGTTATCCCGAGCCCGCATGATTCTCGCGGCGGTATTCTTAAGACACTGACACAGATGGTGGAGATCATGTCTCGTGGGGGTGGGGTGGGTATTAATCTCTCTTCACTTCGGCCCCGGGGAGCAAGAGTAAAAAAGGTGAATGGATTTTCCTCCGGTCCGTGTAATTGGGCTGAGCTTTTTTCTGTAGCCACCCGCGACATAATACAACAGGGCGGAAGTCGTCGGGGTGCGCTTATGTTGATGCTTTGGGATTGGCATCCGGATGTTGAAGAATTCATTACAGTGAAGCAGAATCTTTCCCGCATAAACGGTGCGAATTTATCCGTTTGTGTTTCTGATGCATTTATGGATGCAGTGAAGCGGGACGCAGATTGGGATTTAGTGTTCCCTGATACCGCTGATCCGGATTACGATACCAAATGGGACGGTTATTTACCAAATTGGATTGCTCTCGGCAAAAAACCTATCGTAAAAAAAACTATCAAGGCTCGTGCGCTGTGGGATCTTATCGCGACAGCGGCGTGGAGGAGCGCGGAACCCGGTGTCGTCTTCATGGAGCGGTATAACAAATGGTTTAACAACAATTATTATGAATACGTTAATTGTGTGAATCCCTGCGGCGAAGAGGGACTTCCGAACTACGGCGTCTGTAATTTGTGTTCGATCAATCTTGCTGCCCTTGTGAATGAAAAAGGCGAGATGGATTATGAGCGATTGGCCGAAATGGCTCGTGTGGGGGTGCGATTTCAGGACGATGTGATCGATGCGGATTTTTATGTTTTTGATGAAATTAAAAAAGTTCAAAAAGAAGGCGAACGTCGGATTGGGCTGGGAACAATGGGGTTGGGCGACGCGCTTATAAAAATGAAGCTGCGGTACGGATCCCCGGAGAGTCTGCCGGTGATTGACAAGATATACAAAATTATCCGCGACGCAGCGTATGATTCTTCGGTTGCCATCGCCAGAGAAAAGGGAGCATTTCCGAAGATAGAAATAAATAAACATCTGGAAGGATACTTTATCAAGCAGCTTCCGGAGAGTACGCGCAAGAGCATGAAAAAATACGGCGTGCGCAATTCCGTGATTTTGCAGCAGGCACCTACGGGGTCAACGTCTCTTTTAGCAGGGGTTTCCAGCGGCATTGAGCCCGTATATGAATTTGAATTTATCAGAAGAGACCGTTTGGGAGAGCACACGTTGCGGCATCCTTTGTACGATGCATGGTTGGATGAATTTAAAAAGACGCACGGCAGGGATCCGCTTCGAGAAGAGCGTCCTTCGTATTTTGTATCGGCCAATGATCTTATTCCAGAAGATCACGTATACGTGCAGGCAGCGATTCAGAAATATGTCGATGCGTCTATTAGTAAAACTGTGAACGCCCCGGCGACGCATACGGTGGAAGACGTGAAACGGCTTTACACCCTGGCCTATGAGCAGGGATGCAAGGGGATTACCTATATGCGCGAGGGAAGCCGCGAGGGAGTACTTACGCGGAAGCCCGACGCAAAAGCGGCAACAGAGGTTGAAACGCCTAAGCCGGTTACAACACCGCAAGTTCCCGAAGTGAAACCCCGGCCCATGGTGGTACATGGCGCTACGTATCAGGTGGAAACGCCGGTCGGTCAGGCGTATGTGACGATAAATACAAACGGCGGGAACCAACCGTTGGAGATGTTTGTTAATGTCGGCAAAGCAGGGAGCGATGTCACTGCTATGGCAGAGGCGGTCGGCCGGCTTATTTCTCTCATTTTTCGTATCGCTTCTCCTATGTCTGCTATGGACCGGGCTCGGAAAGTAGCAGCAGAACTCATAGGTATCGGTGGGGCTCGGAGTATGGGATTCGGAGAGAATCGCGTGCGGAGTCTGCCGGACGCCGTGGCAAAAGTGATTGACCGGCATTTCGGATTTTTTATTAAGCATCGTCTTGAAGAAGCAGTGCCCGCACACACGGCAATTCATGCAGATGAAAAACCAGCAGGAGCCAGCGGGAATGGAGCTACAGAGCAGACGGCAGCGCCGACAGTGGAGCCGGCAGAACAGCCCATGAGTGTGCCAGCCCAACAGATGCTGTTTACCGAAAAACGGATGGTAACGGTAGACCTCTGCCCTGGCTGCGGTGAGGCCTCACTCGTTTTTGAAGAAGGATGCAAGAAATGCTACTCGTGCGGATACAGTGAATGTTAAATTGAACCAATTTACCAATTTGCCAATTGCTCAAATTCATTGGTTCAATTGGTCGAATTGATTTAATTGGTAAATTATGCCCATCTACACCCGTACCGGTGATACCGGATCAACCTCGCTTTTTGGCGGCAAACGCGTTCTCAAATGCGAAGAGCTGGTCGATGTATATGGATCTATTGACGAGCTTAATAGTTGGGTTGGCCTTTTGGCTTCGCAATTAAACGCCGCTGATGTACGGCAATTTTTGGAAACCGTGCAATCCGATTTATTTACAGTAGGGTCATCGTTAGCAGGATCGCGCATTGATTTACGAGTATTGGATCAGCGAGTGAAAGAGATGGAAGCCAGGATAGATGCACTGGAAAAAGAATTGCCGCCTATCAGAAATTTTATATTGCCAGGAGGTAACCAGCTTGGTGCATATATCCATTTAGCACGCAGCGTTTGTCGTAGGGTCGAGCGTCAGACTGTGGCGCTGGCGCAAAAGAACAACGTGGACTCTATGATTATAAAGTACCTCAATCGATTATCAGACTTGTTTTTTGTGCTGGCGAGGTTTATAAATAAACAGTCAGAAACGCCGGAAATTATTTGGAAAGGGAATCCGGCAAAATCATAAAGTAACAGAATCAGAGGCTCCGAATCCCGTGTAACTCGGGAACTGTACCGCAACTGTTATAGTCAGAGCGCAGGCTTTTGATGTATTGCGTATCCTTCGAGTCAAAGGAGATGGCGCTAGTACGCAACTTCTCGAAGGAGAAGTTTTTTTTGGAGAAAAAATATGCCAGAAGGTGGACACGATTTTGATATTAAAAAAGAAGTTGAATCTTTTTCCTCATACCAGACGAGGGTGTCGACGACACATCCAAATTGGTCTCGAGATCAGATACAAAGAGAGGCATTGATTGTTTTCAATACAGAAATGTTTCCAAAGCAAGTGCAGAGTCATTTTTCTGAGGTTGATGGAAAGCAGGCTATGGATCCAGATCAAGAGTATGACGTTATTGGGGATAAATTGGTCCATAAACATTATGGACCGTTCGATAAGATGATTGATAGTGCGCAATCAGAAGAAGAAAAAAGTGCATTGAGATTGTTTCAGGAAACTATGGTGCACGTGCCGATTGGCACCCGAGTACAGTCATTTGATCTCCACGCTGTAGAAGGAGGCAGACATGCGATTCGGTATACGGATATAGCGCTAAAACAAAGCGATGGGAGCGTAAAATTAACAAAAAGATTAGATATAGCATGGGAGGGAAGGTCAATGAATCTTGATGAGGCATGGAGAACTCTTAATGATTTTGCCACTTCCGAAAAAGGAGAAGTAATTGTTGGTGACAGAGAAAATGTTGGTATTCTTGTCGTTAATCCAGAAAAAAATATTGAAAAACAAGAACAAACATTGCGGGTAGGCAAAGTAAGCCATGATTCTGTTGAAAGAACTGATGATTCGATTCATATGAAAAATTCTCCATTAGAGATGAAGCCTTATAACGAAGAGAAACAAAATGATGTGCCAGAAGTTCAATTGATTGAGCGAATAAATATTACAAAACAGAAGAAATCCCAAGACATATTTAATGATATATCCAAAGATGTGGTAAAGGTTGGCAGTAGAGTAGTTACCGATACAAAAACGACGCTTGTTGGTGCGGGTTTGTTCGCGCTTGAAGCGTTAAAGAAGCGGAAAAAGACAAATGAAAGTAAGCAAGTGGTGCCGTTGGCAGATAAAATTCGTTCAGTGTTTGTTCATAAAAAAGAACAATTTGATGAGTTTCGCAATAGACGACTGAAGGAAATATTACATCACGTAGATCATCGCATCAGAGAATCGGGAAAGCGGTTTGCCGCACACGTCGTATCCCGCTGGCACGAAATGATGGCGGTACAGTCTATGTTCGCCTTTGCGGCGGAAAGCGGAGTTGGTATCGGGATTGCGTTGTTGGGCTTGAGATTTATGACCAAAGAGCTTCCAAAAATGCCGAAAAAGCAACAATTAGAGAAAAAATTATTGAAAGGCCGTGAATTTAAGAATTTTGAAGCGCAAAAAAAAGTAAAAAAGCCGAAGCGTGAGCGTGCGGAGCAACGGCGAGCATCAGGTGTTGACAAAATTTCGCATATGCTAGGTTTTGTCAAAAAAGAAAAAAAAGGTGAGAAGGCCATATTGCCGATTGTCGATGATTTAAAGCGAAGATTCACAATAAAGAAAGAAAGATATCTTGCTCTGAAAGAAAGAAAAGACCGTGTAATCATACCCGTTGAACAATTGTTGAAAACATTACATTTGTTGGCACGGCGGTTAGAGCAGTTGAAGAAACCGTCAGGACGGTCGGTTTTTAAAGAGAATATAAGTGCTCATCAAAAATCGAGAGTAGCTGGTACTGATATCCCGAAAATCCCATTCCTGGAGACCGGAAGATTTTCTAAAATGCATCGTCAAGAATCTGTGTTGCAGTTTTCGTTTGCTTGGGCGTTTTGGGTGTTCATATCAGCGCCCCGCCTAAGTATTCCTCAGAAAAATTTTTATGTTTCGGAGCGTAATCAGAATAAAGCATCGGAATCTACTGAGTTATTAGCAGGAGTTGAGCCCCGATCGTGGATACTACTGGGAATCATATGGTATTTATCGATGATCCGTGAATCTGGATTTGGAAATAATAACTCTGTCGGTCAATATGTGGGTCCCGCGAATCCTGTTCACCAGTATTTGAGACCACAGGGAGTAATATTTGCATACACATCGTGATATGATTGACATATGAGTGATTTGCCCATGCCGACGTCTGATGCAGGAAGCAATTTGGGAAACACGATGGCGCCAATGCAGGGATCTGGAGGGTTGCAGAAAGAGGTGGAGATCGGTGATTTACGATCTCGTGAAATCGGTCTTGTTGACGTAGGCGTACAAGAGATAGAGCTCCCAAAAGAAGTAGTATCTGCAGGAGTGAAAGCGCAGTCAACGACAGTCCAACTGCCGGCCAATGTACAAAATTTAGGAGTTCAGACGGTCGGGCAATCTGGACCAGTCACTCAAGTAACGACGGTCGTATTGCCATTGACAGACGATCAGATCGCTGTTGGTTTGCACCAGGGTGTAACCAGTTCATTTCGATGGTTAGCAGAGTGGTGTGTCCGCAGGTTAAAGCAGATGCATGTGGGAGTGAAAAATATACATGGAAAATTATTTCGTGTGAAATATGCCTGATAAATTTTTAGACGTTATCTATCGCATGGAGACAATAGGCATTAGTATATTTTTTTTGATGCTTTTTTTCGCCGGGTTTGCAGGACTTGCTTATATCGCTTTTCTTTTGTGGAAATATCGCGATCGGGAAGAGCATTCTCTTGAGTACACATTGCTTCAGATTGCTGTGCCGAGAGATAACGAAATAAAAGTTGATGCGGCAGAACAGATGTTTGCAAGTATACACAGTATCTACCATGGTGGATTTTGGTCATTTTTGAAGCCCCAGCCGCATTTATCATTTGAAATCGTAGCGCTGCCGGAAAACATACGGTTTTATGTGTCCGTGCCCAAAAAGCTTGTAGATTTGGTTGAGAAACAGATTCACGGCGCATATCCCGGTGCTGACATCAAAGAAGTAGAAGAGTATTCCATATTTTTGCCAAACGGAAAGGTGGAGTTTGCAGCGCTCAGGCTAGCAAGTACTGATTATTTTCCGCTTCGGATTTATCGAGACCTCCCGACTGATCCGTTGTCTTCTATTACCTCTGTTCTGGCAAAAATGCAACAGGGAGAGGGAGCAGCTATTCAGATTCTTATTCAACCGACGGATGGTAAATGGAGTACGCTTGGAAGATCCTATATTTCGCATGTAAAAAAGGCTGAATCCAACCCGGAAAAAGCCAGCTTCAGCGTTGATCCAAAAACGTTAGAAGCGGTAGAGCAGAAAACAAGTAAGCCTGGATATAATACCGTCGTCCGCATGGTGGTATCTTCTCCCACAAAAGAATCTGCATCTATGCACTTGGAAAATCTTATGGCCAGTTTTGGTCAATTTTCTTCGGACCATAATCATTTTACAAAAGTTAAATATCCTTTGAAAAAATTATTTATGGTTGATTTTGTTTACCGATATTTTCCGTTTTTTAATATTCCATTTTTCCGGCAATACAGCGTCCTAAATAGTGACGAACTTGCTTCCCTCTTCCATTTGCCGAATAAAACGATAGAAACAGCCCATATTTTTTGGATCAATGCAAAGCGCGCGCCCGCTCCGGCGCAAATTCCTACGTCAGGATTATTTTTGGGGATATCGAAATACCGCGGAGTTGAGCGGCCAATTTATCTTGGCGAAGATGACCGAAGGCGTCATGTCTATGCCATTGGAAAAACAGGAACTGGAAAATCACAGATGCTTGAAGAGATGATTATGCAGGATATAGCCGCGGGGCGCGGTGTTGCGGTTGTTGATCCTCACGGTGATCTGATTGATGGGGTTATGTCTCGTATTCCTCCTGAACGAGCGGAAGATGTGATTTACTTTGATCCGTCAGACACAGAGCGTCCCATGGGACTTAATATGTTGGAGGCAAAAACTGAAGAGCAAAAACATTTTGTCGTTACATCTATTGTGGGGCTTATGTATAAACTGTACGACCCTATGAAAACCGGTATTATCGGGCCCAGATTTGAACACGCAATTAGAAACGCTATGCTCACGGTTATGTGTGAGCCGGGTAACACGTTTGTTGAGGTGGTGCGAGTATTAACGGATAGTTCATTTGTGCAGGAACTACTGCCGAAAGTGCAGGATCCGATTATTCGTCGGTATTGGACTGATCAAATAGCCCAAACTGCGGATTTTCATAAATCAGAAGTCCTAGACTATATCGTATCCAAATTTGGCCGGTTCGTCACCAATAAGCTCATGCGCAACATCATCGGACAGTCTCAGTCCAGTTTTGATTTCCGTCGCGTTATGGATGAAGGGAAAATTCTCCTTGTCAACCTTTCAAAGGGAAAAATAGGCGAAGAAAATAGTAATTTTCTGGGTCTTATTCTGGTTCCGCGAATTCTTATTTCTGCAATGAGCCGTCAGGAAATACCAGAAGATCAGCGTCGGGATTTTTATCTGTATGTCGATGAATTTCAAAATTTTGCCACTCCTGATTTTGCCCAGATACTTTCTGAAGCACGGAAATACAGGCTCAACCTAATTGTTGCGAATCAGTTTATCGGACAGATGGAGGAAGAGGTGAAAAATGCAGTATTCGGCAACGTTGGTACACTTATTGCTTTTCGGGTTGGTGTGACGGACGCGAATTATCTCCAGCACGAATTTCAGCCGACTTTTAATGAGTCAGACTTGATAAATATCGATAAATATAATGCATATATAAAAACGATCGTTCACAACGAGCCGGTGAAGCCGTTCAGCATGGATTTGACAAAGGATATGAATAAAGTGAAAACGATTCGTAATCCGAAAGTGGCCGCGGCGATCGCACAATTGTCCAGGTTGAAATTCGGCCGCTCCAATGAGTTGGTTGAGGCGGAAATCTCCCAGCGCGCCAGATTATAATTATTTCCTATCTTTACATTTCCGCTAACTGCGGTATCTTCAATACATGAGTGATGAAATGACGGTGTATATTGCCAACATGTCCGAAGATGTTTGGCCTTTTATTTCCTCAATATCTGATAAGCGAATGTTCGCTTTTGAGATAGAAGACAATGCTCATTTAGGTGATCGGGATATTTTTGCTGTTGCTCCTAACGGAGGAATTCTTTGCGTATTGCCCAGGCTGATTAGTCAGGAATATTTTTCATATTATAAAAGTATTATGAATGTGAACAATGTGCAGGTTGCGGTTCCGTTGAAACATACGGGAGAAATTTGCGAAGATGTATTGCGCGATGAGCATGTGATGAAAGAGCTGACGACAGCGGGGGGTGACAAAAAATCATTGACCTTGATTCCTTATACAACCTCACTTCAGTTTTTGCGGTTGGTTCGAGTGTTACGTGAGCGGGGAATTACTGTTCATACCCCGGAGTCTCCGGAAGAAGAGGATGCCTGGGTTGTCAATTTTTTTGGCAGTAAATCCGGAATCCGACAGTTTGCACAGAAAAGCGGAGCTGTGGAGCCTGATTTGCGGATGGCGGACGGTATGGTTTGCGTTGGTATTGATGATGCGGCCAGAATTGCAGCAAATAAATATATTGCACGCGATGGCGTTGTGATAAAAACTAACAAAGGGCATTCTGGAAGTGGCGTTCTCATTTTTCGGCCAGGAGAATTACCAAAGCAGTATAGTGTGTGTCGGGAGAAAATATTGGCCACGCTGTCAAAAGATATTTTTTGGGATCGTTTCCCCATCGTCATTGAAGATTATATCGCTTGTAATCCTGGAATCGGCGGTGGGTTTCCCAATGTGGAGTTCAAAATTCAAAAGAGCGGGAAGGTTGAATTTTTGTACTACTGTGGCATGAGAATTACGAGGGAGGGGTCATTTCGCGGAGTCGAAATTCATCATAGCGTCGTATCGGATAAAATTGAAGCGCAAATGGTAGACACGGGATTTTTTGTTGGGGAGCAATATGCGAAAGCGGGTTACCGTGGCTACTATGATGTGGATTTTATTGCCGGACGCGGGGGAGAACTTTTTGTCACGGAATCGAATGTACGCAGAACCGGAGGAACGCATGTGTATGCCGTGGCATCCCGGTTATTTGGAAAAGAATTTATGTATTTGACTTATACATTGTCGTGTAATACGTACCCTTTGCCGCAAGGGAAGATGTTTACATTTTCAAAATTATTGGATGTGCTTAAGCCGGTGCTGTTTGAGAAAAAATCGCGCGAAGGCGTTGTGTTGGTTTCTGAAAATATGTTGGAAATGGGGCAGATGCAGTACATTATTTTCGGACAAAATAAAAAGCGCGCGTTGGAAATAGAAATAGCGATGGAAGAACTGCTGGCCTCAATTTGATACAATGCAGGGAAGGGCCAGTAGCTCAGTGGTAGAGCGCTATCCTTATAAGATAGATGTCCTTGGTTCGATCCCAAGCTGGCCCACTCATGAGTGAATTAGTTGTCCTCGTTGATGAGCAGAATAGTGAAATTGGTACGGCTGATAAAAATATTATTCATACAGCCGACACCCCTCTTCATCGGGGATTTTCGTTGTTTTTATTTAATTCCAAAAAAGAATTACTTCTCACAAAGCGCGCAAAGAATAAGAAAACCTTTCCTGGTGTTTGGACCAATACCGTGTGCGGGCATCCCGGGCCGGGGGAGAATGTTGTTAATGCCGCTAAAAGACGGCTGAAGGATGAGCTTGGTATCCGCTTAGGATCAATTTCGATTCAAGAAATTACTCCGTATCGATATAGATTTACCGATGTCAATGGAGTCGTCGAAAATGAAATCTGTCCGATATTGGTAGCGTATGCTGAGATTGAACCAAAGTTTAATTTTGATGAAATTGACGATTGGAAGTGGATATCTTGGAATGAGTTTCTAGAAGATATCAAGAAGAATTCTCAGGCGTATTCCCCTTGGTCAGTTGAAGAAGCTCATATTCTTCAAAAGCTAGATATCTTCAACAGATAAATCAGGTATTGCGGTAATATTATGCCATTCTGCCGGGGCCCCTCGAAAATATGCGTAGCTTGCTATATATGCAGCATTGTCAGTGCAGAGCTCTACTGAAGGAGTAAAAAAGCTGATAACTCCCTTAAATTTTTTTCGTAGACAAGTATTGGCAGCGACGCCGCCAGACAAAAGGATGGATTGAGCGTTATATTTTTTCGCAGCACGGAGTGTCTTTTCAACAAGTACGTCAGAAATAGATTCCTGAATTTCATGCGCGAATTCGTTGACAGTATTTGAGTTGCCGTTTTTTTTCCATTCTCGCATTACTGCCGTTTTTAGTCCGCTAAAGGAAAAATTAAGCGTGTCATCGTGAAGCATTGGACGCGGTAGATGTATTTTTGATTTTGCTTTTGTACTATATTTTGCGGCGGCGTTTTGGATAGCTAGGCCGCCGCCATGGCCGAATCCAAGGAGTCGAGCGGTTTTGTCAAAGCATTCACCGGCTGCATCATCTAGAGTGCCGCCAAGCCAAATTAAATCCTTCATTGATTTCATGAGATAAAGCTCAGTATGCCCGCCGCTCGCTACAAGAGAAATGGCGGGAAAGGAAGGCGAAATTTTTAGATCGAAATCCAGAAAGTTAGCATACATATGTGCCAACACATGATTGACCGGAATAATGGGCTTTCCGGTGATATATGCGATAGTTTTGGCCGTTTCTACTCCGACCAACAGTGAACCGATGAGTCCCGGGCCGACCGTAACCGCAATTGAGTCAATATGATCGTTTACGCATTGGCGGATTGCTTGTTCTGAATACTGGAGGGACATGGCCCCTTTGGTGAAGATGGCGAGCGCTTCTTTGATAACGGGAATGACAAAGCGAAGTTGTTCACGTGCTGCGACTTCCGGCACGATGCCGCCGTACTTTTCATGCATTTTGGTACTTGATGCCACGATATTACTTATTATCTTCGTCCCATCCTGAACGACAGCAGCAGCCGTTTCATCGCAGGATGTTTCAATCGCAAGTATTCTCATGGGAGTATTTTACTCAAGCCCCAAGAGCTTTGCCAGTTGGGACGTTGAAGGAGTACGGATTTTTGGGATTACGATAAGGGTAGCTCCCACAAGGTTTGCTTGTTGTTTTTTCTTTTCCAAAATAGGATCTCCGTCAGTGACGGCAATAATAGTTGGATGTATTTTTTGTACAAAAGTAATATATTTTTGATCGTTGTTCATGGGGGGGAGAGCAATTACTTCATCAATGCAATTGAGTGCTTTGAGTATCGCCTTCCGTTGTTCCTGTGTATGGATCGGTCGGGCATCGCCTTTGACGCGCTTTACATTCTCATCTGATTCAAGCGCTACAATAAGATAATCGCCTAATTTTTTGGCCTGTTTCAAAAATGTGATATGGCCAAAATGCAGAATATCGAAGCAACCACCGACGAGTATTTTTTTCATAATGTTCCCTGTAAATAAACCGCCCGCCACGGTTGAAAATTTGAGGTAAAGATTTGATCTTGAAGCGTTTCCCCGTTTCGTGTCACCTTATATTGAAATGATGATTTAGCGCCCCAGGCTGCGAAATCAACTTGTTTTGTCCTGCCTTTTGGTAATGTGGGGTCGTCCTGATAGAGAGGTGCAGGTGGTGGGGTTATACCCCAAACCTGATGGTTGAGAATTTCTGAGCGTCTTCCATCATTTGTTCCATACAGTTCAAACGTCAGCGTCATTTTTTGAGTATCGATAGATGTTTGAACGAGTATATATGCTGGTGTATCGTTTTTGATTTTCAGATCAACCGTGGGGCCGAATACGGTTGCATCTATGCCCGGTTTAAATCCGCCGTCTTCGTAATAGTGCACTCGATATGCGTGCGCGCGCCGTTCAGCGATTGGAAGTCCGGCGGAGAGAGCAGCACGAAATAACGTTGTTGATACCTGGCAAACGCCGCCGCCGTCGCCCAATACGGTTCTTCCTTCTTTTATTATGTAAGCGGATTGATAGCCAGTTGCTGCGGATATGTCTCCGATTGCGTCGTTAAAAGAAAAGAGTTCACCGGGTTTAATAAGCACACCGTTAAGGCGGGATGCGGCAAGAGCCACATTGTGAATTCTACCGGGTATGGATCCCATAAATTCCGAATAGCCGTGGCCGATACGTTCTTTTATGCCGAATACATTAACTCGGTCGGTCGTAAACGTCGGTTTAATGGTTTCTACGGGGAGAGGGATGATTATAGTGGATTCCTGTGTTGTTGGGATACCTGTGACCAGTTCAGCAAATCGTCGTTTTGTTTCTACCCTGTTTACTCTTTTGCCATCCCGGGATGGACGGAATGCCGATACTTTGCCGTTGCTAAATTGAAAAAGAGCATCCACAACGGGTATATCAATGTTTTCCGCTATAGACTCAATCGTTGTGTCGACCATGTCGGTTTTCCATCGGAAATATGGAGTCAAATGAATAGCTCTGCTGAAAAATTTGGCATATAGATTGCTAAACGGGTGTTTTGATCTCCCCACAAGATATGCTTGAGTCGCTGAGAGCGTTGCATCGTATCCTAGGTCAAGCTGTTCAGCAGATAGGGTTGCAACTGACCCGCTGAATCGAAACGAGAATGTTTTGTGAAGAAACGGCTGGTTTTTGGCCAGCAAATATTGCTCCACATCCGCAGCGGTTTTTCCGCCGAATGCGATGTTATCTATGTATACATGGGGATATATTTTACCCTGAAAGAAATATTCGAATATAGCGCCCGCCGCGACCAGGAAAACAAAAAGTCCAAACAAAACGACGGAAATTGATTGTCCCAGGATGATTACCTTGTTCTTTCTATTCTTCATGATATGATGAAATAAGTGTAATCTATGGATGCTACAAATGCCACTCCGATTCCTGTTGAGCCGGCTGTTCCGATTGGCGGGACGCCCATCGTTGCGCCGGAAACGTTCGTTGTTCCGGCGGCAGATAATCCGGCTGTGCCGCTGCCACAGGGGCAATCAGCAGGCGCGACCCCTGGTGCTGCTGATAATCCTTTGATCCCAGGAGGGGTAGTGTCGGCTCCCCCGCAACAGGCCTCATCCGGAAATTCTATATTGCGTAGGTTGCTTATGGTTATCGTTTTATTGGTGTTTCTCACTGGGTTGATTTTATTGGGTAAATTTGTATTCGGATTGATAGCTGGTGCGAAAGAGGTGACCATAGTGTATTGGGGGTTGTGGGAAAACGATGCTATGATTCGCCCGGTTCTGGCGGATTTTGAAGCATCCCATCCGAAAATTAAAGTGCAATATGTGAAGCAATCACATCGACAGTATCGGGAGCGGTTAGTTGCTGCAATAGATAGGGGAGAAGGGCCGGATGTATTTCGTTTTCACAACACATGGATTCCAATGCTCAGAAGTTCACTTATGCCGGTGCCAAAGGATATTATGACTGTGTCGGAGTTTACTCAGTCATTCTATCCGGTTGCAGTCAGTGATCTGGTGGGAGGGCAATCCATATACGGAATTCCACTCATGATTGATGGATTGGGACTGTATTACAACGAAGATCTTTTTGCTGCGGCAGGGGTAAAACCCCCCGTGACATGGGAAGATGTTCTTAATGTTGTGCCGAAGCTGACAGTGAGAAATGAAAAGCTTATTTCTACTTCAGCGATTGCCTTGGGAACCACCGGAAACGTTGAAAATTTTAGTGATATTTTAGCTACTATGATGTTACAGAATGGCACCAAGCTGTCTGATCCAACTGGTAAAACAGCGGAAGAGACACTTCTTTTTTATCGGAAATTTGCTGATCCAGCGGATCCTGTCTACACATGGAACGAGACACTTGATAATTCTATTTATGCGTTTGCTATGGGAAAGGTGGCAATGATATTTGCGCCGTCTTGGCGTGCTTTTGATATAAAGCAGATGAACCCAAATATCAGATTCAAAATAACTGTCGTTCCGCAATTGCCCGGTAATACGGTGTCGTGGGCTTCGTATTGGGTGGAAGGTGTGTCTGTAAAAAGTAAATATTCAAGTGCGTCATGGGAATTTTTGAAATATCTGACTGGTAAACAAGGAGCTGCGAAGCTCTATACAGAAGAATCGAAGGGTCGATTATTTGGTGAGCCCTATGCGAGGGTGGATATGGGGAAAAATTTGATTGATGATCCTTATGTGGGAGCTTATATGAAACAAGCTCCGAATGCAAAATCTTTTCCTCTCGCATCTCGGACGTTTGATAACGGTTTGAATGATAAATTGATAAAATATTTAGAGGACGCAGTGAATGGGTTATCTCAGGGGGCTTCGCCTAAGTCAGTATTGGATACTGCATCTGCAGGGTTTCGCCAGGTGTTCGGAAGTTATGGTCTTTCTTCTAGTTCTGCCCCAGCCAGATGAGAAAAATTCGATTGTTGCCAGATGTCGCGGTGTATGTGGCCCAATCATATGCAGCCATTTTTGATTATCCTCTTACGGAATCGGATGTTTATAGGTGGGTGCCATTCATTGAGGGACCGAAAGAGCTTCGGGTTTCTCCATTAAAAAGAAGAGATATTGTTAAAAGGGAGGAACGAAAACAGTGGTCTGCAAGAAAATGGGAGCATGCACAAGTTGTCGCTGAATGGCTTCATAAGGTTCCAACAATTCAGCTTGTTGGCGTGACTGGTGGACTTGCCATGGATAACGCAAAAAAAAGCGATGATATCGATTTATTTTTTGTTACCTCTCGCGGGACCACGTGGATCACGCGGTTTATGGCAACCTGTATAGTAGAGTTGTCAGGATATCGCAGAAAGCCAGGAGAAAAAAATGTAACTGACAAGATATGTCTGAATATGTTTATGGCTGAAAACGCGCTTGCTATTTGTGGTAAAGAGCGGGATTTTTTTGCGGCTCATGAAGTGTTGCAGATGATTCCATTAAGAGAGCGGGATGATGCATACAAAAGGTTTTTGTTATCGAACCAGTGGGCAAAAAATTTTCTTCCGAATGCATGGAGAGAAAAAATTCAATATACAAAACAACGAAATATCGAAAAAACTCATTTCATAATATTTTATTTATGCTTCATCTTTCGCTTTTTTGAGCCAATCGCAAAATATCTGCAGCTTTGGTATATGAGGAATCGTAGGACCAACGAAGTTATTTCTGAATCCGTTATCAGATTTCATCCAGTAGATGCTCGTGTGTGGGTGAAGAAAGCATTGGCCAAATACTTGGCAGTTCGCAATGTACCCCTTGACAAGATTTTTTATGGCAGCTAAAATAGCAGTCACTTCAAAAGACTGCCAGTTTTTACAGTTTATTGTTACAAAGGAGGTTATATGGCAAAAATTGCAATTCAACCGTTATTTGATAATGTTTTAATAAAACCTCTTCAGCAGGAAGATAAACTCCCGTCGGGTATTGTTCTCCCGGATAGCGCGAAAGAAAAACCCCAGGTCGGACTTGTGATGGCAGTGGGCCCCGGCTCCGTGTGCATGTGTACCGGTGATGACCATGGGAAAAAAGGCGGCGCTTGCTGCTCCGGGCAGACAATGGTTGTAAAAGTCGGGCAAAGAGTGATGTATAAAAAGTGGGGAGGGAACGAAGTTAAGGTAAATGGTGAAGAATGGATGATTGTAGAGCAAAAGGATATTTTGGCAATTACGGAATAATAAAAAATGTTTAAGTTTAAAATTAATAAGGAGGATATCTATGGCAAAACAAATTAAATTTTCTGAAGATGCACGGCAATCGTTAATCCGGGGAATTAATATTCTGGCCAAGGCAGTCGTGACCACTTTGGGACCAAAGGGGAGGAACGTAGCATTGGATAAAAAATGGGGGGCGCCAAACGTTATTCATGATGGCGTCACGGTTGCCAAAGAAATTCAACTTGAAGATCCGTTCGAAAACATGGGTGCGCAACTGGTAAAGGAAGCTGCGAGCAAGACCAATGATGTGGCAGGAGACGGGACAACCACGTCGACCCTTTTAGCTCAATCTATCGTGAATGCAGGATTTAAAAACGTCACCGCTGGAGCTAACCCCATGATTTTGAAAGTCGGTTTGGAAAAAGGCGTGGAAGCAGTGGTTGCTGAAATTAGAAAGATGGCCAAGACAGTGAAGGATGCAGACGTCGCGAAAGTTGCAACCATAAGTGCTCAGGATGATAAAATTGGGTCTCTTATCGCAGAAGCGCTTACCAAAGTAGGAAAAGATGGAGTAGTTACGGTTGAAGAAGGCAAGGGTTTGACGATGGAAATTGAGTATAAAGAAGGAATGGAATTTGACAAAGGATACGCATCGCCATACTTCGTGACTAATGCAGATAAGATGGAATCCGAAATTTCAGATGCATATATTCTGATCACGGATAAGAAAATTTCTGCAATTTCTGATTTGTTGCCATTCTTAGAGGGGTTTATCAAGATTTCAAAGAATCTGGTTATCATCGCTGATGAGATAGATGGAGAAGCGCTTGCGACCTTGGTGGTAAATAAAATGCGCGGTACGTTTAACGTGCTGGCCGTCAAGGCGCCGGGATTTGGTGACCGCAGAAAAGCGATGTTGGATGATATCGCAGTTCTTACTGGTGGGACGGTGATTTCCGATGATACCGGACGGAAGTTTGAAAATGTCAAAGTCGAAGATTGCGGGCGCGCAGATAAAGTTTGGGCAGACAAAGATAATTGCCGCATCATTGGTGGGAAAGGAACTGTGGCAGCTCTTAAAGCGAGGATTTCGCAAATCCGTCGGGAACTCGATGAGACCACAAGCGATTTTGATCGCGAGAAGCTGCAGGAGCGCTTGGCAAAACTTTCTGGTGGGGTAGCGGTTATCAATGTAGGAGCAGCCACAGAAGTAGAACTGAAAGATAAAAAAGAGCGCGTGAACGACGCAGTAGCAGCGACCAAGGCGGCATTAGAAGAGGGTATCGTGCCGGGTGGCGGTGTTGCGCTTCTCCGTGCGCGGTTGGTGTTGCCTAAATTGCGCGACAGTCTGACAGTTCCGGATGAAAAAACCGGTGTTGATATTCTCTATTTTGCCTTGGGTGAGCCGTTGCGCTGGATCGCAAAGAATGCTGGAGCAGACGACGGTTGGGTACTTAAGACTATTGAAGAATCGAAGTCTGCGGATTTTGGATTCGATGCAATGGACATGACCTTTAAATCCATGCTTACCGCTGGAGTTCTGGATCCGGCGAAAGTCACCCGGACTGCAGTGCAAAATGCAGCGAGCATCGGCATGATGGTCTTAACGACCGAAGCGCTCATTACTGATCTACCTGAAAAGAAGGAAGCCGGAGCTGGAATGCCTCCAGGAGGTATGGGGGGTATGGGCGGGATGGACTACTAAAAATAAGTTGAAAATATTAAAATCTGAAAGCCCCTCTTGTGAGGGGCTTTTGGTATAATGCGGACAATATGGCTCAAAAATTTGCTTCTGTTGTGGTGCTAAAGCCGGGTTATGCCAGATGGGAGGGGTATGCATCACAGCGGGCGTGCGGGACGATTACTCTGATAAAGTCCACGAAATGTTGCATGGTGGATCTTGGAATACCAAGCGACCGGGAATTGATTATCGAAAAATTGAAAGAGAATGGATTAAAGACTATGGACATAGACACAGTGATTCTGACGCATTCTGACATTGATCACATTGGTAATATGAACGTATTCCCCGATGCTACATTTATCGGCGGCAATGATGTGATTCGTCGGGACTTATTTATGGAATTTTTTAAAGATAAGTACACCGTCGATGAAAATATACATATTATTCATACACCGGGTCATGACAATAGATGTATCTCAGTGCTAGTGAAAACTGCAAAAGGCATCGTTGCCGTTACCGGTGATTTGTTTGAATATAACAACGATTGGGTGACGACAGATACGTCTGAGGCATGGGAACCATGGAGCCAGGATAAAGCAATGCAAATGCAAAGCAGAGATAAAATTTGGAAGCAGGCAGATTTTATCGTTCCGGGACACGGGGACATGTTTGCTGTGGATAAGCAGATTAATTTGACAAAAACTGAATGAGAGAACGTAATAGAATTAGTATTCGGTCTGTACGTGCATCTGATATCGCAACGCTTGTGCATTGGGGAGCTCAAAGTCCAGAATTATGGGGCAGCAAGGTGTCTAAATGGTATACAGCGCGTGGCTTAAAGCGGTATCTTCTCGTATTGCAAAATGATATTTTTTTGGTGGCTGAGATTGGTGAGAAACTGGTCGGCATGTGTCATGCACGGTATATGCATGAGTGGTTATATTGGGAAAACTTATTTGTAGATAAGGGCTTTCGAAGACGTGGAGTCGCAGAGAAACTCTTTAAAGAGATGGTAAAGGCGTGTAAAAAGAAAAAGGGGCTGAGAGAAATCGGCCTTCAGGTACGGCACGATAACACCGAAGCGAAGCGATTTTACAAGAAGATGGGTTTTCGAATGGGTTTTTTGTATTTCTGGATGGAGAAAGATTT
This sequence comes from Candidatus Gottesmanbacteria bacterium, assembly GCA_016218255.1. Classification (GTDB taxonomy): domain Bacteria; phylum Patescibacteriota; class Microgenomatia; order UBA10105; family UBA927; genus JACREN01. The sequence goes on from JACREN010000024.1 coordinate 26,458, forward strand.
GATACGGAGAAAAAAAGTATGACTGATATGATTCTTGTCTATGTGACTTGTACCTCGCTTACTGAGGCAAAAAAGATCGGGAAGAGACTTTTGGAAAAACGATTGTGTGGGTGTGTTAATTTCGTTGAAAATGCCAACCCCATGTTTCTCTGGCCACCAAAAAGCGGGAAGATCAACGAATCACAAGAGACAATTCTTTTGGTGAAGACTCTCGAGAATAAATACGATCTTGTCGAGGCTGAAGTTGTGAAACTGCACTCCTATGACACGCCATGCATTATCGGAATTCCCATTGCATACGTTTCAAGAAAATATCTTCATTGGTTGGCCGGCGAATTAGAGTAAAACGGTTTGGCAGGATAAGACGGTTTGTGCTATGATCAATATCGCGATGAAGCGAAATTTGGTTTTTTTAGTGGTTTTGGTGGCTCTGTTGGGGCTCGTGATAGGATTTGTAAAGATATGGAACCGAAGATCTGCAAAATTTGGTGAACTTCGGGTAGAGAGTGTTCCGCCTGCCAGCGTGTTTCTCGATAATAAGCACATGGGAAGAACTCCGTTTCGGGATAAGGTTCAAGCTGGTCAGTACACTATTAAAGTTGTCCCAGAGGCCTCATCCATGCAAGCGGCCTCGTGGCAAGCGCCACTTTCCATCGGCGAGTCGCTGCTAACCTATGTGAGCGCTGATCTTTCGGAGTCAGAATTATCTTCCGCGGCTGATATTTTGTGGTTGGAGAAAATTTCCGGAAAGAACGGAGAACTTTCGGTGACGACGAATCCCGATGGTGCAACCGTTCTTGTCGATGATCAGGTGAAAGGCGTAACGCCGCTGTCGACTACTGATATGTCATCAGGTGATCATATGCTTACTGTTACATCACCCGGATTTTTGAGCAGAACTCAGAAGATTAAATCAATTGCAGGATACCGTGTGATTGCGAGTATAAAGCTTGCGTTATCCGCAGGTGGTGCAGTTGTTGCAAGCGCATCGCCAACCCCTGTGACTCAGTCTGTGACACGTATCACTCCAACAGGTCTTCCTCTCTCGTCAGATCCAGCGAAGCCGTTTGTGATCATTAAGGATACGCCAACCGGGTATTTGCGCGTTCGGTTGGAGCCCACGACTACTGCATCTGAGGCAGCGCGGGTAAAGCCAGGGGAAAAATATCACTTAGAAGAAATAAAAACCAGTTGGTATAAGATCAAATATGATGGGTCAAATACCGGTTGGATATCGGGTCAGTATGCGGAGAAAGTTGAATAGGCGTTATCCTCCAATTCCGTACACGACGATAAAGACAGCAGCGGCCCATAAAATAATTGTCGTCAGAAGTGGTTTATCTGACATTAATACCTTTTCAGGTGATTCTCCCTTTCCCTCATAAATGAGTTGCATATATCGCATAATGCCAAAGAGGACGAACGGTATTGTAACCATCATCCATTTTCGGTCGGGAAATTCCGGCGTAAATTCTGCATAATTTTTGAAGAAAAATCCTTTTGATATTGGTCGTTCAAAAAATGTATAAAACGCATACGTGATAAAGGTTGCGTTGGCAAACATTGCGGTATAGGTATCGAGTAATTTTTCAGAATAGTGAGAAAGTGCATCTCGGGTATCTCGGGGAACCATTCCTTGATATCCCTGAATAAGCGTCAATTCTGCTCTTCGTTTACCTATGGCAAGGAAGAGCGCTAAAGAAAGTGCTGCCAGAGCAAGCCAAATCGAAATATGATAGCCAGTCGCTGCTTCGCCTGCATAGACGCGCAGAAAATACAATGTGGTAATTGCAAGAATGTCTATAACGCTGACATGTTTAAAAACGAGCGTATAGCCGTACTGAAGGACAATAAATATGGTTGCCAATAGAAGAAATGATGGTCCGAGTTGATAGCTGATACCCATACCAATCAGAAAAAACAGAAAAGAAGCGATCGCTGCAGTGCGGATGGGTAACGCGCCATTAGCTACCGGGCGGAATTTTTTAAATGGATGCTTGCGATCTTTAGGTGCGTCTAAGATATCATTAAAGATATAGTTTGAGGAGGAAAGAAAACAGAATGCGATAAATGCCCAAATTGTCGCTTCCAGCATTTTTGTTATGTATATCTGTCCTGTGAAGAGAATTGTAGTAAAAAGCGCGAGGTTTTTTACCCATTGTCTGGGTCGCGCTGTTTTGATAATTGCGTAAAGTAGCTTACCCATGCAGAAAATCCTCCCAACACCACCGCAAGCAGAAGTAAAGCAAATAGCTTCCCCTGACTCCGTACAGTGAGTGCAACTGCCCCCAGTATAGCCGACACCCCCCAGTAAAACAAGGCAATCCTGCGTTTCCCCCATCCCAAATCAAGAAGTTTATGATGAAGGTGCCCTCGGTCCGCCAAAACAGGCGACTGCTTTGAGCCCATTCGTCTGAGCAGAGTATACCCTGCGTCGATCATCGGGATTCCCAGTACTAAAATTGCAGTTCCTAGTTTTCCATACGATAATATTCCTAAAACAGCCAACAGGAATCCCGCGAGTGTTTTGCCTCCATATCCAGGCATAATTTTTTGGGGATAAAAATTCCATGGAAGAAATCCCAAAAAAGAACCGGAGATGATAAATGCCAGTAGAGTGACAGACAGCTGTGAAGAATCGAGAATGCTGAATCGAAGAGAAAGTAATCCGAGTACAAATGCGCTTATAGCGACAAAACCAGGCATTTGGCCATCAACGCCAGCCGACCAGCCCACGATATTCATAGTCCAGATGATCCACAGGAATGCCAGAAGATCAGCCAATACGATGATTGAATGACTGCCGAAAAAATTAAATGAATAGCGCCAAGTATCGAGGTGGATGACCCCCGTGGTTGCTGGATTGGTTATATAAGGGATCCCAGCTCCGGCTCCAACGACTATTAATGCGGCTATTGCATTAGTGCATAACCGGATATATGGGTTAACATCTTTTTTGTCATCGGCGAGGCCAACGATCGTTAGAAGCGCGGATCCTATCAATATGCCTACCATCAACTTAGAAGCAGGGAGAGCCAGTAATATTGTTATTGACATGCCGATAAAAAGTGCTAATCCACCTGCTCGGGGAATTATCCCAGTATGGGTATGTGCCGGGTGGTATCGGACCTTCGGATCATCGACGAAGCCATATCGTTTGGCAAAGCGGATAATGAGGGGTGTCACTATGCCCGTGAGAAAAGCAGAAAAAATAAACAGGATGACAATGTTCATGGTCGGTCAAGTAATCAATAAAAGAATATTGATAAGCGTGAGTAGACAGAGGAGATTTACGAGTAGGGAAGAGAGAAAAAGTACTCGGGTAAAAATAGGGTACGCATGGAGAAAAAAAAGAGATATGCCTGTATTGATGCCATAAATAAGAAGTCCGCCCATGGGAAGCATATATAGCCACATAGGATGAGCAAGTTGCTCTTTTCCCCAAGGGCGTGAATACCAGAGTGGAACCTGGGGAGGGAGATTATTCCAGCGTACGATAATCATGATTATGCCAAACACAAAAAAAATTATGATGCATTTATGAATAAATGAAATCAACCAATTTTCTGATAATTCATTCCACAGAACTAGAACATTCATAGGGTATATATAATTTCGAACGTTCCATTTTCGTGAACCACGAATGCCCGAGTGGGGTATGTAGGATAATCCCGTATCATTTGCCCTGGCGATACTAGGGCGTCCCCGACGTAGACAGGGAAAGCGATATTTTGGGGATTATAGAGAAAAACACGGTCTGGGCTATTGCTGTAGTATATACTTTCAAAAAAAATGAGTGGGCTATGCGCGACGATGATATCCTGTTTACTGCGCATCGTATTTATTTCCATTAGTGTTTTCCGTATATCGATTTTTGCGTGTCTGGCAGGATACCATACGTTAAATGCAAGAACGGCAATGAGAAATATGCCGGCGGTGGCATACTGCAAGTATTTTGATGCCATCGTTTGGATGCTGAAAATGACCAGGAATATTTCTGCGATCGTGACGGGAATGAGGTACCTATTGACGAATAGAGGTTTGATAAATGATATGCCGATGACGATGGCAAGCGGAAAGATTACCATCGTGAGGAAAAAAAGATTTCTCGGTCGAGTGGTCTTATTTTTGAGACTTATAAGAAAAAGTATCGCCAGGCAGACCGAAAGATATGTGGTATGGGTCCAGAGAAACCATGGTGTTCCCTCATATCCGATAAACATATTACCTAAAACCGAGCGGATGAGATGCGTGTCGACTGGGAAATACCAAGTGCTTTTGAGCTTATCCATCTCACGTGCAATTCGGAAGAACCATGGGAGAATAAGAAAAACAGTCAGAATTTCTGCGTGCAAAAATTTGTCCAATACGATGGATAGCCATTGGCGCCGCATAATGACGGGGTATTTTGAAAAAAACCAGTATACGCCCTGGGTTACCGGGACAAATATCATGTAGGTATGATTGTAAAATCCCAATATATTTGCGGTAGCCATAATCCACCATTTCTTTTCTGAATAACCATAGAGAGAAAGCGTGGCAAAAAAAATAAACCAGCCGTACGTGCGCACCTCGAATGCATAATAGAGGAGCATTGGGTTGAAAAAAAAGAATACAGGTAGATACCACGAAAGAAAATGTTTTCGGAATAGTTTTTCTGCCCAAAAAATGAGTATGATTGTTGCGAGTACAAAACCCAGAAATGATAAACTGCGTACTGCAATTTCACTAGAACCGACCAGTTTCATCCAAAAATGAAGCAAAACGTAGTAGAGGGGAGGTTCGACTCCCAAATTGGAGAAGATAAACGAAAGAGGACGCTGGGCAGCTAAAATCGAAAAAGCTTCATCTCTCCAAATGCTTTGGGTGAGATATAAAAGAGGGGTATGCTGGATGATCCAAGCAAGCATATTTACATTATACCTTTTCCGTAACTCTATATTCCAGCCGGCGTCCCAGCATAAGTCTGGTATGGGCGTCTAGTCCCGGGAGCGCTGACAGAAAAAATGAGATAAGAGGAAGCGTGAACCACTGCAGATAGAGGAAAGGGAGTTTCCATGATGCCATTTCACGCGGCCGTGGTGGTTTGATGCGCCAGTCGATGACAAAAATGACGATAAGGAAAATTGTTGATAGTGTGAGGATGCCGGATGATAGGCGCGAAAGATTATGTCCCAAGACTGTGCGGCCAAATGCCGGATTAATAAGCGGAGGTACGGTGCTGCCGATAGTTAAAATAAACCAGTTAGCTGGCCAGAAAATATGATGTTCCAAAATCATCGATAATCTTCGGAGTCTGTCCATGATAGGTATTTCTTTGTGATCGATTGCGCCCTGAATGACATAAGGTATGTCAGATATTCCCCAGGCCCAGCGTTTAGATTGTTCATATTGATTGACCATAGTGCGGAAAAAACCGTGGCTTTCCGCGGCATCGACAAGCACCGGCAAAAAGATGGGTACCGTGCGGACGCGTTTTCCAAAAGCGAAGTACGTCTTAAAAAAAAGATGATAGTCTTCTGGTATCACATCGGCGCTCCAGGATCCTGCCCTGATGACACTGTCAAATGAGGCGGAATAGGTGGAAAAATTTATCAGACGTTTACCCTGTGAAAGCAGGGCTAAGTTCCAAATGCTGTTGAGCGTATTGAGAAATCTGGTTGGCAGCGGGATCCGCCAAATGTTGGAATAAAACAATATTGCTCCTTGATAGAAATGATAGCTGCGTTCGGAATCGTTCAGGTAAGCACAGGAAAGAGCAGAAAAATACTTCGGGTGGAGCAGGGCATCAGCGTCACACGATGTGACGGTCGTCGTCGTTATTGGTATATTCCATCTTTTGAGTGCTTTTTGGAGTTTGTTGGCCGCCCACGCCATATTCGAGGATTTTCCCGCAACTTCTCCACTGTGAAGTGCGTGGTGAGTAATGAGAAAGCGACCAAATATTGGTTCAAATTCCCGCTGGAGGGCTAGGGCGGTTTCGTGAGCGTGGGGGTCCTTGTCTTCTGTTGCTAATATAATAATGAGCCGTTCTTTTGGGAAATCCTGCTTGGTTAGATTGGTGAGGGTTCTTCTTAAAATATGTATCGGCTCTTTATATTCCGGAATGATGATGCAGTGATACAGGGAATTGAATCCCTGCAGATTTTGTGCCTGGGAAATCCAATTGACGTTGATGTGTGCGGAGAGGGTAATGAAAGACCGGATCGCATAGTAGGCGAGCGTGAATGATTTGTAAAACCAATAGACGTCAAATGTGATGATCAGATAGGCGACGAGTGCTGGATGCCAAAACGATAGCCAGAGAGGCATAGTGATGAGAAACCAGGAAAACGATGGGACCAGGATTTCAAAGAGTCGGCGCATA
>JACREN010000025.1 GCA_016218255.1 Candidatus Gottesmanbacteria bacterium
GCGATATCCCGCGAAGCGTTCCATAGTATTGGGTTTCAAACATTTCTGGACGGGCAGATAGAAAAAGTCGAAATTACTTCTGATCCGGTTGCCTGGTCCCGTTTCCGCTCTCCTCAAACAGTACCGCTGAATATTACCTATACCACGCGAAACCTCGGGCCGTTTACAGAAAGAATTTCTCTATCTGTTGTAAGAGAGCAAAACCGATGGCGCATTCCGTGGAAATGGGGCTTGTTAATAAACAACTTAACTGACAATACCAAGCTTGAAACTATCGTTCAGCAGGCTAAACGCGGCAGTATCATCGCGAACGACGGAGACCTTCTTGCCCAAGATATTCCAAGTGTTCTCGTGTCTGTCGTCCCAGAAAAAATTGATTCAAAGCAAGAAGAGGCGATGCTAAAGTTTTTGGAAATCGAGTTTGACCAAAGAGTGGCAGCCATCGGCCTATATCGCCGATATAGGCAAAATTACCTGTCCGACCAGCCTGTAGCATTAGGTGTTTTCATGAAGCGCCCCAATGATGCAACGCTTGTAAAATTGTTGTCGTTCCCAGGCCTCCGGTTGACTCCGTGGTTTGGACGGATAAAAAAAGGCGACCCACCGGATATCAGCATAGGAACTGTTGCCAACACACTGTTTTTTGAATGCTGCTCGCTCCTATACAACGCCACTGCCTATAACGGAATAAGCGGACTGGAAAAGGAATATAACGATGTGTTGAGGGGTGAAAACGGGGGAACTTTGGTTATCAAAGATCAAAACGGGGCCATAATCCGGATTCTTATTGATAAAGAAAAACGAGACGGGAGAACCGCATCGACAAAATTTGTCCCGTAACAGCGCGGAGGGTACAGGATTTGAACCTGTGCCTCCCTTACGGGAGAACGGTTTTCGAGACCGTCGCTTTAAACCGCTCAGCCAACCCTCCGCGCTTGTACGGGGGTAAATTCTGCTGCGCTCCCGTGCAGAATCGAACTGCAATCAGAGGCTCCGCAAGCCCCTATTCTATCCGTTAAACTACGGGAGCAATGCTCATTATTGTACTACGGAAGCCATTTGAAGGCTAGGCGGCTGGTTTTTCCAGAGGAATCTTTTTAGTCAACCATGAAGCGGCATTGTCCACCCAGGTTTTTTCCGGGTGCTCACGAAAGGGTATATGTTTGGCTACCGATTCCCGCACTGTATCCTGTGCCTGTCCACCCAGAAGCAAAATAGTCCGCGGGCCCATCATGGGGCGAAGGATGAGCATCCTCTGGCCCCACTGTTCTTCAAACCAAAACTCTGCTAGGGTGTCCCACCGATAAAAATGGCCTGTGCTTTCAATGCCCAAATTTGTAATCCGATGCTCGACTTCCTCCGGTGGAACAGTGGAAAGTACATACACCAAAAAAACGATCGAAACGACTGCGGCGATAAGTAAAAATTCCCGAGCAAAAATGAGAATAACGATGAGCAGAACCACGATGGCACCGACATTGGTAAAATACTCGCGATCCCGCTTTTTAAACAGTCTCGACGGGGATGCCCAGGCAAGATACACCTCTTTTCGCTCTTCCTTCACGCCGGCAGAAGATTGATCCATGCCATCAGTATAACACAAGAAAAAGCAAACTTTGCTATAATGACTGAGTCGTTTATACAGGGAGAGGTCGCATAGTTGGTCCATTGCGAGGGTTTGCTAAACCCTTGAGCCGCAAGGCTCGCGTGGGTTCGAATCCCACCCTCTCCGCAAAACAATTTTTGAAGAAAATATTCTGGGAGAGGTCGCATAGTGGACGAGTGCGCTTGTCTTGAAAACAAGTGAGGGCGCAAGCTCTCCGTGGGTTCGAATCCCACCCTCTCCGCCTTCGCTCGCCGAAGCGAGCTACGGCGGACGCAGTCCGCAAGTAGATCGCGAAGGAGAGATTCAAAAATTGATATAGCTTAAGCCTGATAGGTCGCCTTCGTTAGTAACTTCGGCGGCTGACAGGGACGGGATTCGAACCTCATATTTATTATGAAGCAACAATATCAAAAACTTCTCATAAGCAGCGGAATTATCGGACCAATTTTCTATGTTGTTTTGATGGAAATACTAGGCTCTCTGTGGCCTGGGTATAACCCCATCAAGCGCCACATGAGTGAACTTGGCGGAGTAGAATCGCCATTTAAGAATATTATGAATGTCTTCGGGTTCATGGCGCTGGGACTCTTTATCTTATTGTTTAGTATTGGTTTTCGCATGCAGTTTAAAAAAAGCTTGGTAAGGGCATTGGTTTTTGGCAACTTGATCATTGCCGGTAGCTTCATGATTATTGTTGGATTTTTTCCGTGTGACGCTAAGTGTATCGATGTGACCACTATCGGAAAGCTACATAGCTTGACAAGTATCCCGCAATCCATTGTTTTACCACTGGCTGCAATATTTTCTGCTTCTCTGTTTGCAACAGAAAAAATATTCGGAAAAAGGTGGTCCATAACCTCATTTATATTAGGACTGCTTTCTATGGTGGCGGGACCACTTATGGCAGTTTCGTCACTTCATCCTTTTGTGGGAATAATTCAGAGATTCGGTATTGGATTTTCTCTATTGTGGATGGTAGTTATTTCGTTCAAATTATTGACTAATCTACATGCTTTGAAGGGAGCAAGGTAGTCACAAAACAGGTTCATTGATGAAAAGGGCAGGAAATCTTCATTGTTCAGATATATGAAAAGGATATTTATCAATCTGTTTCTCTTATTGATGCTTCTTTTTTGTCCCCCGATCGCAATACACGCTCAAACAGAAATAACAGGCACTCAGCCAAAAGAAGAAATACTTGAAGGTACGATCACAAAAATTTTGGAGGAAAAAGAAGTCGCGGTAATGGACAAAAAACAGATATACCAAAAACTGGAAGTTATTGTGACGAAAGGCTCTTTACAAGATAAGACTATCACCGTTGAAAACGGCACTATGCCTATGGCTAACGTATTGCGTTTTGCCATCAACGATAAGGTACAGGTTACGTATGCCAAAGATTACAGAGGAAAGGATCTGTTCTATATTTCTGATTACGTGAGACGAGGATCTCTTGCGTGGCTGTTATTGATTTTTGTCATTCTGACTATAACGGTAGCGAGATGGCGTGGCCTTATGTCCATTATCGGCATGGGAATTTCTTTTTTCGTAATTTTTTCTTTTATCCTGCCGAGGATATCAACCGGGGCAGACCCAGTAGGGGTTACAATATTAGGTTCACTATTTATCATCCCGATTAATTTTTTTCTTTCGCATGGATTTAATAAAAAAACTGGTGTCGCCGTCGTTGGGACAGTTATTGCACTTATTGTGATAGGTGTCCTTTCGAGCATCTTTGTTGAAACGGTTAAATTGACGGGTTTCGCATCGGAAGAAGCAAGTTTTCTACAAATTCTGAAGCAAGGCTCCATTAACATGAAAGGAATACTACTGGCGAGTATCATCATCGGAGCTCTTGGAGTGTTGGACGACATAACGATTTCTCAATCTGCAATTGTGTTTCAATTGAAAGAGGCGAGTCAAAAAATATCATTTCACGAGTTGTATAGTCGCGCAATGAATATAGGACAGGACCATATATCCTCAATGGTAAACACGCTTATTTTGGTATATGCAGGAGCAGC
>JACREN010000026.1 GCA_016218255.1 Candidatus Gottesmanbacteria bacterium
AGGCCGGGTCATAGCTGACATCCATAGAGTTTTTGGCCAAGAACACAGCGAAAGGATTCAGATCATAACCAATAAAGTTTCTATCGGCCAAGACTGACTGCAATCCTATAATTCCACTACCACAAAACGGGTCCAAAACGATGTGGTTCTTTTTGGAGTATTTCTCGATGTATTGATCAACAACAAACCAAGGTTTTCTAGACCAATACTTGTGAAGCTTTGCGACGCGCGAATACTGATGATCATGTTTGATATCGTTTACGTCGACAAGGTTCTTTACGATTTGTGAAATGGTTAAAGACATATTATTTCTTTTGGAATACTAAACAGTAATGATGCAAGATATTGCTTGCCCATGCTGAAGGGTATCCATAAGGGGCTAGTCCGACCTTATCCTGTATCCAAAGCTTCTCATCCTTGAGCATGTACTTCTTTGAAAGAAGTCGTGCCAAGTCCCAGGCCAATGGATACATTTTACCTTCCTTCTTGATATTCTTCACGATCACCACGAGGTAACCTCCGTCTTTGAGCAGATCGAAAATTTCAAAGTAGATATTTGCTAATTTTTCTAGAAAGAGGTCGTAATCACCGATGTTACCCAAGTCTTCTTCTGCCTCCGAATAATTAACATCGAATCCATCTTTAGTCCTGTCTTTCTTGAAATCTTTGGTGCTTCTGTTCAATACATCCCAGTACGGGGGTGACGATATCGAAAAGGCAATTTTTGGTAGCTTCAACTTTTTAATGTTGGCCGCATTCTCGTTAAAGATGGTCTTTTTGAATTCCGGAGTCCTCTTGAGAGATAGATCGTAATATTTTTTATTGAGCTCGATACCATATCCAATTCTACCGGTGCGCTTGCAAGCGACCATAGTGCTTCCAATCCCACAGAACGGGTCCAACACAGTCTCTCCTTTTTTGGTAAAAAAGTTTATGAACCCCTCAATCATCGTTGGTGAAAATGTTGCCGGATGATCCTGAGTGTTGGGAGATATTTCTCGCTCTTCTTTCAAATCTTTGTGCAACGCATTAAAAATAAACCAACTACAGCTAAACTTCACCCACTCTTTTCCTGTCATGTCATTAAGCGGATTAGATAGATCGTAAGCACCATCTTCCGCATTGATCAAAATCGCATTGGCTTTTTCAACATCGCCACCTGGGTTATACAAAGCAACCTCTGACCACCGCTCAATAAAGTGATCGGGTATTAATTCCTTTTTGGTCTTAAGGATATGAGCAAGCTTCTTTTTGGCCTGCTTATTTTTTTCCTCGTCCAAAACAGGTACGACCTGTTTTTTATCTTTGTAGTAAAAGTGGGATTTCATACGTGATTTATTCTGGAATATATTCCTGATGACCGCATCGGCATGCCGTTCCGTCGTTAGTGGCCATGCTGAAGTACGACTTCTTCGCAACGATAATAAAGTCCCCAAAGAAAGGCTTAAACGACAAAACCTGCGAGTCTGCTTGTAGTGCTCGCATAAGCTTTTTATCGGCTTCATCCGGAGTAGGATCAGTAGAGCCGGGATGATTGATCAGGATCATAAACTTCTTGGCGAGGAATAGAGAGAAGTAGTGCCAAAGCATCTGTGTATCGAAGTTCTTGGGGGAGGAACCCAAAAAGACCTGATGCCCGAGGAACAGGTTTTTGTCATCGAGATAAATTCCAATTATTTTGGAGACACTCTCATCTTCCAAATCTTTAAGGAATTTATACAAGTCTTCAGGATCTCGAACCTGCCCCTGAATTGGCAATTCAACGTCGGTCTCGACAATCTCATATTTCTTGAGATATCGTTTTCCATCATCATTTTTATGTTCAACGTTTTTCATAGGCGATTTCCTTAATGGGTTTATATTTTTACGTACCGTGTACCTCTGCGAAGCCCGACACGCTTCACTTTGCCAAGCTCGATCAGCCGATCCAACGCTTGCTTTACGGTCCCGCGAACAATACCAGTGGCCTTGATAATCTCACCCGGGGAAGCCTCGCCAACTTCGGACAGATATTTCCATACCTCGTACTGCTTGGGCGAAAGCGTATCCTCGATTTTCTCTTCCTGCAGATACGAGAGAGCCTTCGTGGCTTGCTCGCGCACAACAGAGAGAAAGAAGTTGAGCCACGGCGAAATGGTGTCGTGATCGGTTTTGAACGTCTCCTGCGATTTGCGAAGCGCAATGTAGTATTCGTCCTTGCGGCGTTCAATAATTTGCTCGTGCGAGACATACTGTATAAAAGTGTATCCAGAGTTCAAAAGCAAAAGGTTTGTTAGGACACGCGAAAGACGCCCATTACCATCCTCAAATGGGTGGATTTTCAAAAACTCTACAATAAAATTGGCGATGATAAGAAGCTGGTGGAAACGATTCTTCTCAAGAGCATCATTAGTCCATTCGACAAGCTCCTGCATTTCCTTACCTGTGAGAAATGCCGGTGTAGTCTCGAACATGATTTTGGCGACTTTTCCATCCGCTCCAAGTACACCGACAGTGTTCTCTTTCTTTTTGTAGCCGCCACGATGTGTATCGTCCTTAGTTGAATATTTGAGAAGCTGATTGTGAAGCGAGGTGATGACGCTTTCTCTAAGAGGTAGAGTCTGGAAGCTATCGAACACATTTTGAAGAGTCTCAAGATAGCCCTGCACTTCCTGCGTGTCTCGATCTGCAAACTTTGAAACCGCGAGGCCACGCATAACTTTCTCGACTTCTTCGTCGGTTAGTTTTGCGCCCTCGATACGAGTAGAAGCACCGGCAGAGGTGATCAGTGTCGACTTTTTGAGATTTGTAATTGCCTGCGGAGACATTCGGAGTCCTGATTTGAACTCACCTCGAATGCCATCAATCTCAGCCAAAATAGCCACGATGTGAGGATCGGGATTTTTGATGCGGTGATCGAATTTTCGAATAATGTCGTTCATATGAAGTAATTAACTTTAAAGCTATAGACCTTATAGCCAATTATAATCAATTATAGCCACAAATGCAAATGTAGGCCTGTTATATAGCCAAAATAGACCAAATATGCGACAATATAAGGGCTTTTGAGACCCATTTATCCACTCCAATGAACAATGACCCGGAATTAGACCCAATTCGAAAAGAAGTAGACGAGGATGCTTTGCTAGAGGATCTTGCCGAGGAATTTACTAATGGCGATCCAGATGAAGCACTCGCCCGGGCCGAGGAACTCGGTTACGACATCGATGATTTGCCTCTGTAAGCAATTATGCACAGGTGATACTCGCTATAGGCCATAAGTAACTGTTACCCTAATTCTATTCAGCTTATGTTCGGTTTCTCGCCGCTTTTGTTAACTCATAAATCTTCTTTTTGAATTTAGCAATCTTTTTAAGAAGAGACAAAGGATTCAAGATCCCATGTTTTTCCCGCAGTTTCTCTTTCGCATCTTCCGAGATATCTTCGCGCGCCAACACCCGTTCATATGGTGTCGTGGCGCGTTTTTCATATACGCGTTTGTATTTCGCTCCGATACGTTCTTTGGATGTCATCCTCCTAACTGCTTTCCAATGATTCACGTAGAGCGTCACGGTATCGCATAACTCACTCACAAAAGGAAGAGTTTCAAGAGCATCAAGCCGCTCCCATCCCAGGTATCTTCTGATCACATGCCCATTACGTTCTTCGACACACATGTTGTCATTCTTCTGCCCATCTCTTTGCAGAACGACGACATATTCTTTTATTAAGGGATGTAAAAGCTCTCCGCATGCCCGATCACTGGCTTTCCACACATCACGCAGGGCTGCAATCACCGTGTGGTCATAATAGAGATTCCGACCGCGTTTGTCTTGATGCGTTCTGTCTTTTAACTGTATCCTCCTGAATGTTCTCGATACAGACTTCGGATGACATTTTGTGACGAATACAATATGCGCGGAAATCTCGCCTCTTCTCTTTCGGTTACCCTTGGCCTTGAGCCAATCGTCTAAATGCTCGATAAAAACCTTATCCTTTGTGTTCATAGTCATATGCGACTACGGTAACCGATATATGGCCTATCCACATAGTTTACGGTAACAGTTTCAATGGCCTGTAACGATCCCTCGCCTTCTACCTTTTTTCGGGTTATAATTGAGGTGATGAGGCGTGATTTATTTCTTGAATATTTTCCAGTACCCAAGTATCTTGAACTACCGAACGTTGGGATCGACGTTTCTGATAATTGTATTAGATTTATCGAGCTGATTAAGAACGGCGGAGGATTTCAGCTTGGTAAACATGGGAAAAAACAGCTCGCTTCTGGTTCAAAGGATTATACACGCGATGAAACCATCGATAATTCTAATTTGCGACATGAATTACTTAAAACCAGAGAAGAGAATTCGTTTGAATCAGTCAAGGCCTCTTTACCAGAGGATCAGGCGTATTTTTTGAGATTAAGACTGCCTCCCATAGACGCCTCCGCAATCCGCGGGGCAGTGGAGTTGCAGATTGAAGATCACGTCCCATACGCCGCGACGGAGGTCGTCTTTGATTATGAAGTCGTGAATGTTGATGATAAGACGGGTCATATAGATGTTACTGTCGCTGTTACCCCCAAAAGTATCGCGGAAAAATACCTTGCTGAATTTAATCTGGCAAGATTAAGTGTCCCTATTATGATGATTGAATCTGAAGCAGTGGCGAGAGCCGTTGTCCCACGAACTAGCCACGACAATTATATTGTCGTTAATATAGGCAAAAACAAAACGGTGATTTCAGTTGTAAGCGATGGAGCAGTTTGGATAAGCGATACCGTTAAGGCTGGAGGGAACCTGCTGACTAGCCTTATTGTTAAGTATCTTAATGTCGATCCTTTGACCGCCGGAGATGTAAAATACGGGGATGGTTTTTCTGATTTAAAGAATAATTCCGTGCTGGAACCGTTGGCGCTAGGCCTTTCTAGTATCCGCGATGAGATAATTCGCCATCAACTTTACTGGAAGAATAACAAGGAAGAGACTTTATCGGGCAAGGGCGATATTGCGCAGGTTCTTTTGTGTGGAGAGGACGCCAACATACCGGGGATCGATTGTTATCTATCTTCAAGCCTGAAGGTTGCGACGGTTATTGCTAACCCATGGATAAATGTGGAGAGTTTTGAAAAACACATTCCGGAACTTACGCGTAGAGAGTCGCTTCAGTATGCCACTGCGATTGGCCTAGCTCTCAATAATTTACCTTGAACTTATGAATCTTTTGCCGGCTGAAGAAAAAATAAAGATGGTAAAGAGTTATCGGACTAAGATTTTTGTAGTGGCGGCTACATTTACGGCCTACATACTGATTTTGTCGATAGCTCCACTTGTTGCCTCTTATCTCGCTGTGTCATATAAGGAGGCTATTTTTAATAATGAACTTGCTATAGTTAAAGATGCGCGGGAAGATGGTTTGGATTCATACACCATCGCCATAAAGGATGCCAATTTAAGAATTGCCCAACTTAATAAGGTAGATACAGGGGCATTGGGATTTCAAATTTATGATTTGCTCAAATCTATAGTTCAGTATGTGGCATCTGTCAAAGATTCCAAGGGATCTCACGTTTCTATCGCCAGTATTTCCTATGATTATCGTTTACCAAGCAAGAAAGATAAGCCTTCTGTCGCTTTGGGGGAATTTCACTATAATAAAATTATGCTGTCTGGTAGAGCGAGTGATCGTATTACTCTCCAGAGTTTCATTCAGCTTTTAAAAAATGACTCTAGGTTTGCCAAGGTCGAGTCTCCAATTTCCAATTTTATTGTCAGTAAGGATGTAAACTTTTCAGTAACCATTAGCTTAAAAAATTAGTCATGACCGAGATCGATAACAAAATTAAAACGGAGCTTGTGATTCTCACTGTCCTTGATTTAATATTGGTGATATCGTTGGTCGTTCTTATCTATCTTTTGGTCTTTTTGAAGATTCCAGAGACGGAATCTCTTTATGCCGATATTTTAGACAGGGAGGCATTAGAGAAAAAAACTGCCGATATCGTGCGAATAGCGGGCGATACAAAGATCGACCGAGAGAAGCTGTCATTATATTTCATTGATAAGGAGTCAGCCGTTGGATTCATCGAAGAGCTCGAGTCGCTTTCGAGACAGGCTAACGTGGTTCTCGACATAGATTCGCCGCTGGAAGAAAAAGATTCCCCACAATCTAAACAAGTTGCTCTCCGTTTTAACGTTAGATCGGAGGGCGCGTTTAGCGATATTCTATATTTTTTGAGACTGGTGGAGAATCTCCCGTATAAAATTTTTGTAGACCACGTTACGCTGTCGGTCGCAGATAAACGATGGTCCGGTTCGGCGTCCTTTCGTTTGAACAGTTATATGAATTGATTATTTTTTCGAAGAATGTTTAATCGCATTAAAAATAAATTATTGGAGTGTAGGAGAAAGGATCATTCTCGTTCCCTTATAAACCCGGAGAGAGACTGGAAAATTCTCTTGACGACTTTATGTTGTCTAATCGTCGTTGTTTTTTCGTTGGACTACGTTCTACTTGCCACCTCGGCCGTTCATACTAGCGGGGTAGGTAGCGGTCTTGCTGGATTATCGGTAGACAAGGGTAGACTCTCGGGTACGATTAAGGAGTGGGGGATGAAAGAGGCTAGATTTAACAGTCTGCTGACATCAAAACCTGAAGAGCTCACAGATCCGTCTCTGTAACATAGAAAATCTTTCTCATCCCCTCACGCAAGCAAAGCCCGTCCGAACGGATTTATCCGGGCGGGCAGTTTGCTTGCTAGCGCTAAAAATTCGCTGGGCTCTTTTTGTGCGCGCTGAGGGATTCGAACCCCCGACCTTTGCTGTGTAAAAGCACTGCTCTACCAACTGAGCTAAGCGCGCGCTGACCTGTTGCCTTCGTCTTTTCAAATGCGCCTGGAGGGAATCGAACCCCCATCAATGCCTTAGAAGAGCACTGCTCTATCCATTGAGCTACAAGCGCTTTATTTGCTCAATATGACACATAGTTAGTCAACTTTCAACTACCTCCTATAGGGCCCTGTGAGACTCTTCTATGATCATACTAAGCACGAGATCATTTCTTAAATTGGGAGATTTATCAAAAAACGGTTGAACGCTTTTTAGTTTGCGTTTTATTATCTCTATCATTTTATTTATGGCGGTCACGATGCGTTTATCCATTGATTCTTTTTCGGCTATTTTTCTGTAGGCCTCGAGTTGTTCAATTATTTCGGTCGCGATCACTTCTTGCACCGGACTATTTTCGATTTCTTTTGAGATTTTTGGTAACGCATCCTTGAGAATTTTATTATTCGGATCTTTTGCCAGCTTTTCCTCAACTTGACTCTTCTTGGTTATAAGGCCGAATATGTGAGTTGTGCTTCGTCTATCGAGCCCAACAACCACTGGAATGACGTCAAGGGCTCCTTTTTCTTCGTCATGTTCTGGAGAAAAGTATTTGATTCGCGTACTTCTGCTTCTAAATTTTCGCGCGTTGCTTTCTATCGCGTCCGCTATTTGTTCCACTGACACCGGGTTACTACCTAAAATCATTTTTACATCCATACCGACTCCGAGGCGTATGCCTATCTCTTTCGGGTCAAACTCCAGAACTCCGTCTACGCCCCTCGCGATATCATCGTAGTCCGTTGTTTGGTGAGTGAATACATCTCCGCCAAGCCAGTTGCTACTTTCTATCAAAGAGATTGTTAATGTTTCTAGCGCGTCGCTTTTTTTCTTCAAATATGCCAACTCATCTGCTTCTTCGGCGCTTCGGGCGTCTAGGTCTCTTGCGAAGCGCATTTTTCTCGTTCTCACATATTCTTTGTCTATGGCGATGTCTTTGGTTGAGTACACCCCGTCGAAGTCTTCTACCTTCGGCCTTTTAACATCTGCCGAGCTTAATATTTTTAGTACGGCCGCCCTTTGAAGCTTTTGGTCCAATTCTCTTGTTTTGATCTCTTCCGGTTTCATTGTTAGTTTTTAATATCCCGCCTGATTTTCTCGGCAAGGATTTTTGTTTTTTCTTCTGATATTTTTTGTCCTGTCCAGTGTTTAAATCCGTCAGACAGATACCTGGGAATTACATGCGTATGAAGATGTGGAATAACCTGTCCGGCGGCTTTATGGGCATTAACCATAATATTTATTCCTTCGGCCTCCGTTGCCTCCTTAATCCCGAGAGCTATTTTTTTAACTTTTTTTGATAGATTTTCTAATGTTTCGTCTGGGGTGTCGAGATAAGTTTCGAAATGTTTTTTCGGTAGTACCAGTGTGTGGCCGGGATTAACTGGCGAAATGTCTAAAAACGCCAGGAAATCTTTATCCTCGTAGACCCTATTGGCTGGTATTGTTCCTTCAATTATTTTACAAAACAAACAATCGTTCATAGCCGGTATTATATGCTATAATTTGCCGGATGCAAAGTTGGAGTTTAAGGAAAATACCTAATAAAGACGAGGAAAACCGGTTGTCCTCTCACTCGGACCTGATGCGACATTTGTTGTTTCATAGGGGAATCACAGACGAGGAGCAGGCGAAAAGATTTCTTAACCCGGATTTTGATGTTGACCTCCATGATCCCTTTTTAATTTTTAACATGAGAAGGGCCGTAGACAGAATTTTGTTAGCCATTTCCGCCAATGAAAAGATTATTATCTACGGCGATTATGACTGTGACGGTATCCCGGGCAGTGTTATTCTCCACGATTTTTTCAAAAAAATAAAATATGACAATTTCGAGGTTTATATTCCACATAGACATCGGGAAGGTTACGGTTTAAATGTCCACGCGGTGGAGAGGTTTGCACAAGATGGAGTCCGCCTTCTTATAACTGTCGATAATGGTATTGCGAACGTGGCCGAAGTTGACCGGGCGAATGAACTGGGGATCAATGTAATTATTACCGACCACCATCTACCGCAGGAGAGCGTTCCGAAGGCTTTTGCGATTTTAAATTCTAAACAGGCGGAAGATTCTTACCCATACGATATGCTTTGCGGGGCGGGGGTTGCGTTTAAGTTGGTGCAGGCGCTAATTCAACAATGGAATAAATCTGAAGATAGTCCCTCGACCCTGCTCGGGACAGCCTGCCGGACAAAAATTCCGGCAGGCTGGGAGAAGTGGCTCCTCGATCTGGCTGGGATCTCGACAATTGCCGATATGGTACCGTTAACCGGTGAAAATAGGGTCTTGGCTTATTATGGTCTCAAGGTTTTGAGGAGAACTCCGCGCCCGGGATTGTTGAAATTGTTTAGACGGGCCGGTGTGCGGCTCGACTCATTGAGTGAGGAAGATGTTGGTTTTACGATTGCGCCTAGAATAAACGCGGCGAGCAGAATGGGCGAGCCGATTAAGGGATTTGAAATGCTTTCAGCAACCGATGAGGTTGATGCAGGTCTTCGCGTGGATTATCTTGAAGAAAAAAATGGCGAGAGAAAAAAAGTGGTGGCCAAAATGATGGTTGAGGTTGATAAAATTATGGCAAAGGATAATGGTTCGGCGGTAATAGTCGTCGGGCACGAATCTTGGGCGCCCGGGGTTGTCGGGCTTGCGGCATCCAAGATTGTGGAAAAATACGATAGGCCGGCTTTTGTTTGGGGGCAGAATGAAGCGGGCGAGATAAAAGGCTCTTGTCGGTCAGACGGTCGGGTGAATCTCGTAGATTTAATGGTTACCGCCAACGTGTCAGGACAAGATGACAACGGTGGCCTTTTTTCGGCTATGGGAGGACATGCTTTGGCCGGCGGTTTCTCGATTACAAGGGACAAGCTTGAACGACTTGGGGAGAGATTGAGCGCAACTTATGCAAAACTATTAAAGTCCCTACCTTGTCGGCAGGCAGGCGACCCCGATATTTTTGAGAGGGGATCACGGCAGATTTTGGTCGATAAGGAGATCACGATCGATGATGTTAATGAGGGAATTTATAAAACTGTGGAGAAACTCGCGCCATTCGGGGTGGAAAATCACCGGCCGATATTTTTGATTTCAAGTTTGGAAATTTATAGAATAAGTTTTTTTGGGGTCGGCAACAGTCACCTTAAATTAGAGTTTAAGAATAGCCACGAGGACGTCATCCCCGCGATTGCTTTTTATTATGGAGAAAAAGATTTTGGGAGTGTGCAACTGAAGGTTGGTAACAAGGTTGATATTATTTTTACGTTCGAGAGCTCAACTTTTGGATGGAAGAACGAACTCCGGATGCGGATAGTCGGTATAAAATAGTTGTCTTCAACTTGGGTACTATTCTTTTCTGCGTGAGTTAGTGTAACATATAGTCTATGAAAAAGAAGATAATCGTTTATACGGATGGCGGGGCGAGGGGGAACCCGGGGAGTGCGGGCTCTGGCGCTTACATTACTCACGAAGATGGGAAGGTTATAAAAGAGTGTACTAAATCTCTCGGGGTGAATACCAATAATTTTGCCGAATATACAGCCGTCATTATTGGATTGGAGGCCGTGAAGAGGATGTTCGGATCGGAGAAGTTAAAAGAGATCGATGTCGAGATTCGGATGGATAGTGAGTTGGTGCAGAGACAACTTTCGGGGAAGTATCAGATAAAAGAGGAGACGTTATTTCCCCTCTTTATAAAAATTTGGAATATGCGTGTAACAGATTTTCCGAATTTAAAATTTGTTCACATCCCTCGCGAGGGCAACAAAGAAGCCGATCGTCTTTCCAACATCGCGATGGACGAGAATGATAGGCACAAGGGTTTGTTTGAATAACCATTGCACAAGGCAGCCTTGCGCAGTGAATTTATTTTTTAAAAAAATATACAAGTGTTGCTATGACTCCGCCAAGGATATCGTCGAGAAGATCTTTCATGGTGTCTCCCAAGTTGGGTTGAGTTAGAGGCAGTGATAGATTAGTCCCTATCGTTTGATCAAAGCCGAATTCATAGAGTTCCCAGAGTACTCCCATAAGGGCGGCGAAGCCGACGATTACGGCGAGCGAGTATAAGAAATTTTTTTTGCCGTCAAAAAAATGCCGCCTATAGGAAAAAAGATATATGAAAAGTGTTCCGATCCATGTGCCGCCGAGTATGTGAAGCAAGACATCATACCACCACGTATTCGCGATGAGGTGTAAATTGGCGTCGAGTATAACCAAGAAAACAATAAGTAAAATAAAAACTAGCATAAAGATTGCCAGTTTGTTTTTTTCTTGATCGGGGTTGTTTTCCGCCTCGTTCATGTGTACAGTAGTCTAAATGAAATTGTCGCATATCGCAACAGCCATAGCCGGGTTTGTCGTTGGGATTTTGATCAGCTCTGTTTTCGATTTTGGAGTATCTTTTGGCTGGCTCATCCTCCTTGTCGCTTTTGTGTTTTTTGCACGGGCCAGATTGTTTAGCGGGGACGATGGTCGTGATAAAATTTTTGTACACCTTTTTATTTTTTGCGTTTTTATCTCTCTAGCGATTTTCAGGTATGACTTTGTAAACACGAAAAGCGAAACGAGTCTCGCGGGCTTTGTCAGGGCAGAGGGGCTAGTCACAGATGAGCCAATATTAAAAGACAAAAACGTAACATTAAAAGTAGCTCTTGAAAAAATTTTGAATACTGATGGAGAGTTAATTTCCGAAACGCCCATAAGGGTTTTGGTCACTTCGAAGGGCATTTATCGGGGATTTAGTTATGGGGATCGGATAGAAATAATCGGCGACTTAAAAAGAGTAAGAAATTTTCTGCCTGCCGAAGGCGGTGACGGGCAGGTTCCCGAGTTTGACTATGCGGCCTATCTTGCCAAAGATGAGATTTACTATCAGTTCCAGGATCCCAAAATAATTTTGATTTCGTCTGGACATGGTTTTTTCCTGCAACGGGAACTTTTTAATATTAAAAACAGTTTTCTCAAAAATATAAATAGGGCGATACCCGAGCCTGAATCAGCGCTCATGGGCGGAATAGTTATCGGCGTTAAAAGCTCACTTGGGAAAGAGATACTGGAGGAGTGGCGACGGGTCGGACTCATACAGGTTGTTGTTCTGTCGGGTTACAATATATCTGTCGTCGCTGACGTCGTCGCGCAGATTTTTTCTTTTCTTCCACTTGGGATGAGGATAGGCTTTGGGTCTTTGGCCATAATTCTGTTCTCTATGATGACCGCTGGCGGCGCGACTGTTGTTCGCGCTACAATCATGGCGCTTCTCGCTCTGCTCGCTCGAGCGACGGGAAGAATTTATCTCTCGGGCGCTGCGCTGCTTGTCGGCGGAGTTTTGATAGTTTTATACAATCCAAAAACCCTGGTTTTCGATACGTCTTTCCAGCTATCGTTTCTTGCCACTGCCGGACTTATTTTTTTCTCACCGATCATAGAAAGAATGTTGGACAGCCTAGAACTAATTTTCAAAAAAGCAGGTTCAATCTTAACAAAGGTTGAATCTCCTTTTTTGAAAGTTAGTTCGGAAAAATTTAACCTTAAAAGTCTTTTATCTTCTACGATTGCCGCCCAGCTCGCGGTGTTTCCACTTATATCCTATAAGATGGGAGTGATTTCTTTGGTCTCTATTCCAGCAAATATTTTAGTTTCGCCCCTTGTTCCCATTACTATGTTTCTCGGGTTCCTAACTGGCATTATCGGGTACTTAAGTTACTTGCTATCGCTTCCGTCTGCCTACCTTTCATATATTATCTTGGCCTATGACTTGAAAATCGCTGGCTTGTTTGCTTCCCTGCCTTTCGCTTCTGTAAATGTACCTTTTCCGTTTTGGTTAGCGGCTTTTATTTATCTGTTATATATTTTTATTGTCGTGCGAAATAGTGTCTCTTCAAAAAATTAAATGTCAAACTTTTTTCAACGGTCGTGAATAAAAGTCTGACATTTGCGGTTTTTGTTGACACAGCGCCTAAAATTTTGTAGTTTAGTATGGAACATGTACCCCCTTTGAATTAGATAATGAGGCTAGAGTTGCTGACGTTCTGGCAATTTAGGTTGCCCGCATTATGTAGAGGTGAACCGCCGTAGCATGTGCTACGTGAGGAGGTAGGCAATGGGAACCCTATTTTTGTGCCTCTTCTTTTTCTGGTGGATTCCTGTTTGTATCTGCGTTGCTAAACGGCATGACAAGATTGTGCCGTATCGTCTTGAGCCCATCAAATTGCTTAGGTTTATAACTTACGCATGGTTTACGATTCCTGTTAAGACTATCGCCGGTGCCGTCACTGGATACGTCAAGGAGGAAGTACTCCCCAAATTGCCCATAAGCAGGGTTCGCTTGCTTACCGGCGCCGGTGGCGCTCGTGGTAAAGATGTTCGATGAACATTTCGGGTTCGTTGTTGATAACATCTGGGAAGGCGTTTACGTTTACGGGTTGCTTCTTCTCACGACGCTTGGGTTTTTCCTAGGGTGTCTGAAAGAAAAATTCCAGCCGAAAGACAAGTTGGATATTTCCGAGGAGGTGTGAGATGGAGATCGCGTTCGGTATCTGGCTTTGCTGTCATGAGTTCGCTGCCATAATCGTGCTACTCGCGCTTGCGCCAGATCGTGATTGTCGTCGGCAGATACGCGAACACTTCAGCGAGTATAAGTTCTTCTCTCTTGCTCCGTTCGTCCTTGGCAGGTCGGTCATCCAGGCGGTTCCAGCTTGGTTGCTCTATGACGTTTTGCCTAGAGTTCATTCGGCCTACGCACTCCTTGCTCGCGATTATAAGAGGTCGCAGAGTAATTACTTGAGTGGAAAGTGAAAACGCGCGCCGTCTATCTAAGGTAGGCGGTTTTTTCGTGTTTTGTGCTAGTATCTTGCTTGTGAAAGAAAGCTTAAAGAAAGCTCTTAAACAGTGGCGGTGGATATTTTTAGTCGTTTTATTTTTTATCACCACGTTCGTTTGGTATGTTATTTATCGTGAAGACAGGCACGGGATTTTAACCGTAGCTTTTCTCGACGTCGGACAGGGTGATGCGATATATATCGAAGCGCCGAATGGTAACCAGATTCTTCTCGACGGCGGACCAGATGGGAAGGTCATTCAAGCTCTCGATAAAGTTATGCCTTTTTATGATCGCTCTATAGATATCCTTGCCCTCTCTCATCCCCATCTGGATCACTTCGGCGGGTTCCTGGATATATTACCAAGATATTTTGTTGGCGCGGTTCTTTCGTCCGGCACTCTCGGTGATACTCAAGAATATAAAACCTTTAATAAAATCGGCCTGCCCGGCCAGGGAGGTTCCTACCTCGCCGGCAGGCAGGCGACCTCCGGGATTAAGCAGATTATCGCAAGAATAGGGATGGTGATAGATATGGGTCGTGGGGTGACAATAAGCGTTTTGCTTCCTACTCATGACGTTACCAATGTCAAGCCGCATGACGGCGTGATGGTCCTTCGACTAAATTATGGGAAGACTTCGATACTTTTAACCGGAGACATGGAGAAAAATCTTGAGGATTATTTAATTACCCTTGAGGGCGAGCGGCTTCAATCCGACGTTTTGAAGGTTGGTCACCACGGATCGAAGACTTCAAGCTCCGAAGAGCTTCTGGGTTTTGTCTCTCCGGAGTATGCTATCATCTCTGTCGGCGCGAAAAATATGTATGGTCATCCGGCAGAAGAAGTTTTGGGCCGGCTTGCTTCTTTCGAAATTAAAACTCTTAGAACTGACCAAAATGGAACGATTATTTTGAAAAGTGATGGAGAGACGCTCCGCCTAAAATAAAAACGAGATACAACCTCTTATGCTGGAGGTTGGACCTCCTGTGGGAATAAACGGTGTCAGGTACCCTAAACAAGGGTACCTGACACCGTTTATTTTAGTTACTTTTTATGAGTGAGATTTTTGCTTCCCTTGAGACACCGGGTGCAGACCTTTACCCTTGTGCCATCTGCGATTTTTGCCCACTGAAGATTAATTTGCGCCTGCCTTGTGCCGGTTGGATTAAATTTGGTGGCGCGAACACGGTTGCTATATCCGCCAACCGATAGCGCGCCTCTATTGCAAAGTGGACATATTTTAGCCATAATTTTCTTTGTATTTAGTGTAGGAACTATCTTAACACAATATATTTAACATATGCAAGTATCTGATCCGTTTCAAACAGTCGCGTTCCTTCTTATCCTTATTATGTCTGTTATCGTGCATGAAGTTACGCATGGTTACGTCGCAGAAATGCTTGGTGACCCGACCGCGAAACTCTCCGGAAGACTGACTCTAAATCCTTTCTCTCATCTTGATCTAGTCGGGTCATTTATCGTTCCACTTTTTATGATGCTTGCTGGCGGGCCGGTTTTTGGCTGGGCGAAACTTGTCCCATACAATCCGTACAATTTGAGAGGTGGAAGGTGGGGGCCCGCCATGGTAGCTATTGCCGGCCCGCTCTCTAACCTTTTTTTGGCCACCTTTTTTTCTCAACTGTTTATATATAAAGTTTTTGACACGGCTGGGGCCAACAATCTGTTGGTCGGTGCCATATTTATCAACCTAGTCCTTTTTGTTGTTAATATGATGCCTGTTCCGCCTATTGATGGGTCAAAAATTATTTTTGCGTTAATTCCAGACCGTTTCTATTTTGTAGTAGAGACAATCGAAAAGTACTCTTTGGTATTTATTCTTATTTTAATCTTGTTTATCGATGCCATTCTTTCTCCTGCCGTTAATCTTCTCTTTTATACGCTGACTAGCATCAAATTTTTATAGCCTAGCCATTATCCACACACATTATTCCACTTACGCCTAAAAAACTATACAATGGAGTAATGAGGAATAATATTGTGCTCGTGGTGGTAAGCTTGCTTGCAGGCATTTTGATTGGGTATTGGATTTTTTACGGACAAGGCTACGCGTCGGCCATAAGTTTTTGTCGCGTTAAGCTAGAATCTATCGGATTGTCTCGACCGAAGGCCGAAGCAATTAAGGTCGCCTCGGGTAAGATAGTATCCGTTTCCGGTGACAGAATTGACCTAGAGATTTATCCTCCCGCCGATTTGTTAAGTGATGGTTCCCGGGCGGTTCCTTTTAGGGGAATTGGATTGGTAAACGGCAATACGACTATTCTTAGCCGCAGTCTCGATCTTAGTCGCATACGCAAGGTTACGTCGGGTGGAATTCCGATTTCTCCATTTGTAGATAAGATAATTTCGATTTCAGGATTAGTGCCCGGTATGATAATCGATATAGTCGCCGAATCCGACCTAAGCTCGAATAGGGAGTTTATTCTGAATAAAGTTGTTGTAAATGAAAAACCATAATTACATCTTACTACTTTCGGTTCTCGCTATCTTTTTTGGGGTTAATTATACATTAGCATCTTGGACTCCACCGCTTGCCACTCCGCCGGGCAGAAGCGCGCCACCAGCCTTGAATATCGGTTTGGTTTCTCAAGAAAAGGCTGGCGGTATTACCGTGAATAATCTCAAGGTGCAACAAAATGGAGTATTTAGCAGGGTGGGGGTAGGTACAGCTTCTGCCGACAAAGCCGGTGGCATAAGTTCCAGCGGAGACATAAGGGCGGATCAGTTTTGTCTCGGCGTCTTCCCTGCGCCGGAAGGATGTATAAATCGCTGGCAAGACGGTTTCGGTTTATCTGGCGGGCAGGCAGGCGCTCTTTTGCGCTGGCTTACTATCAGCACTCTGGGATACTCGGCTATTTCTGAGTCTGGTAATGATATCAATGTTGGGCCGAAAAATATTAACATTTCTGGCGGAGTCAGTTTGGACACTGGCGTTAAGTTACGGTCTGGCTGGAAGATTTCGCAGTTGACTGGCGCTTCTACCGCCGGTCTTTTGGGGAGGAACGTGATTCTCTCGATAGATGATTCAACCGGTGAGATTATCCTAACTAACGCTGATTGTTCCATATAGCGGTTCAGGCTGTTTTTATCCCCAATATTTTTAATTCTAAATTCTCGTTTTTCGTATATAATTGGGTTGTGCCTGTAGATTATTACCCTAAAGACAATTCTCAGGTTAAACTCCTTACCGCGTTTATTATCGTTGTGATTTTTATCGCCGGTTATTTTTTCTTGGTGGGTCAAAGTCTTAGCCCTTCGTCAGGCGGTGGTATGGTATCAGGCGCCAAGGTAGAACCGACAGATATCAACATGTTAACGTCAGAAGAAAAAAGGGTTATCATCGATGATCTGTTGAGGCCTTATCCGAGGTCTGAATAATAGCTTTGTAGTTTAATAAAACAATTAATATCTTTAATAATATGGAATCTTCTAAAACAACGTCGAAATTAATACTTACCTTTCTCGTTTTGGTAGCGGTAGTTTTGTTGGTCTCTAAAATTTATTTTTTTAATCAGGGGTATTCCAAGGCCACGGAAGATATCCGCGATAAACTTGAAAAGAGCGGTCTTGTGACCCCGCTACCCGAGGAGGTATTTTCTGTCTTCGGCATAGTTGAGTCTATCGATGAGAAGTTGGGTATCCTTATGCTGAATGCGTATCCTCCGTATGATCCACTTGCGTCCGGTGCCGTTAAAACCAAAGCCATGTCAATTTCGATCTCTTCGGATACGAAAATTGTCAAACGAACAACCAACGAGGATGACATTTTGAGTGGTAAATCGGACGCGCTTACTCTTAAGGATGAGGCCATCAGTCTTAGCGGTTTGAGAACAGGGGATCAGGTTAATGTGGAATCTAAAGATAATATTTTAAACAAGGAATCTTTTGTCGCCAGCAAGATAATTTTGCCAGAATAATGTTATATTCGCGCCACTTAGTTCTATTCCTTGCTACTTTGGCTCTCATTTCCGCCAATCACGCGGACGCTGTTTGGAAAGCGCCCTTGTCTCCACCAACCGGCGACAATACCGAGCCCGCTCTCAATATAGGTTCATCTCCGCAGGAGAAATTAGGAGGTCTTACCGTTGGCAGTATCACGGCCAAACAGTCTGGGTGGATACTTGGTAGGGTTGGTGTGGGGCGTCTTCCGGACAATAGACCGACCGCGGTAGACCCGGTCTCTGGTCACACTATTGTTACCGTTGGAGATGTTAAGGCTCCTAGATTTTGTTTGGGAACCGCTTGTATTTCGAATTGGCAGGATGGTTTTGGTTTATCAGGAGGCAGGACTGGCTTTTTTGTCAAATGGTTAAGCGGGAGCGATGTTGGCTACTCGAGCGGTATTTCCGAATCTGGCGGTCGAATAAACATTGGCGGTAGCGCAAATCTCCGAAATGTCAATTTGAGCGCTGGCGTTAAAATTGGCAGTGGTTCGGTGGCTGGATCATCCGGCTTGAAACTTGAGAGTTTATCCCTTCTTACACCGTCAGAGTTAGCGGCTTTGGCAAAGAAAAATTTTGTCCTGTCAGTTGACGCTCTCGGTGAGGTCATTCTTGTCGAGGCGTGCAGACCATAGTTTTTATTGAATCATCCAAATGAAGGAAAAAGATTTTAGTTACAAAATTTTATTTACAGCGGTTTTTCTCTGGCTTGTATTGATCGGTATTGGTTACAAGGGAGAGACGCTCGCGGCGAGTGTATGGAAAGAGCCTAGTTCTTACAGTCAAAATCCACCCAATCAAAATTTTTATCCGCCAGACGTTGTTCATGCTGGACTTGAATTGCAGACTAAGCCGGGGGATCTCACTATTGGCGCTCTTTTATCTACCGGAGGTGGGCAGTTTGAATCACTTAAAGTAGCGAGGAGCACCTCCATATTGGGGGGGCTGAACACTGAATCAGTGAGGGTTGATAATATTTTTTCCGGTAAGTTTTGTCTCGGTACGTCCTGTATCGCTAGTTGGAAGGACGCTGCCGCTTTGGGCGGACAAGCTGATCGTTTATCGAAGTGGAAAGACGAGAGTCATATAGAGGATTCATCTGTGGTCGAAAATAATACACAGATTTCCATCGGATCGAATGTTGAAATTGCGGGGAATTTGAATGTAAACAACAACATATCCGGCAAGAGCGGAATTGTGCTGAAAAAGTTTATTGGCTATGTTCCTCCAGCTACTACCAAATCTAAACTGGCTTTGTCGGTGGATGCCGGTGGCAATGTCATTTTGGTTAAATTAGCCGGGAGCGCTTCTTCCTGCACCCCGACCTCTCCGATTATCTCACCTAACCCTTGTACCACAAATTGGGGTGCGTGCGACCCTACCTCTCGCAAGAAGACCAGAAGTTGTCCAACAGTTAAAACAAATGCCGACTGTTCCACAACTGCCGGAACTCAAATAGAAAAGACAGGTTGCGTCCCTCCTCCACCGGTTTGCACCCCTTCGGAGGTGGTTGATTCGGCGACCTGTGGTTCGTGGAGCGCGTGTGATGTTAACGATAAAAAAACTAGGGTCTGCGGAACCATTATAACTGGGAGAGATTGTACAACCAGTTCGGGCAGTAAAGTAGAAATCGGTCAGTGTGCGGTCGTTCCTCCAGTTGGTACAGTTAACGTTTCGTCGTCTTGTATTTCTGGCGATAGTAGTAACAGCGCGCGTGTGTCTATAAGTTGGTCATTAGTTCCTGGCGCGACTTCTTATCGGCTGGAAAAAGCGTTATCTTCTGATTTGGGCAATTGGACATTTCTTGATAACTACATGAGTAATAGCGGTTCCGATACCATTCGTCCGACCGGTTCATATATGTATAGAGTTAGAGCTATAAACGGTAACCAGGTGTCATCATATGTGGTATCGTCCATCGCGGCATCCGCCGTCTCCTGTGTTCCTGTTGGCATGCCGAGACCATTCTTTGTGAGCATCGGCAGGTCTTGTGGAGCAGGGACCCTTGGTATTCTGACGCCAACATGGCATTGGGATGGGCCGCTGGATCCGCTAAAGTATCGCTACCGTCTTTATAGGTGCGATCAGAACTTCTCTTGCGCGCCTACTGGTAGCTGGGATTATAACTGGCCGATGGGTATAACTTTAAATGCCAAAACCGACACACAATCTTTAGTCGGTGGATATAATTATGCTTATGGGTTCCGTGTTAATGAAATTGGGACATCCAACTATTCACCTTCAGCGATCTCCTGTTATACAACCGCCCCGATATGTTCCGGCGGAGCAAGGCGTGATAGTGATGGTCAGTCTGTGGCTTGCGTGAGATAAATTGTTTGTTGTTTGTAACACGATGTTGGGTAAAAAATTAAGCGAAAAATTGTTTTCTGCTACCTCGTTTTTATATTTAGGATTTTTTGTCGTGGCGCCCCTCCTCTCTCTCGCCTCTACCTTTTCTCCTCCCACTTCACTCCCGCCGGAGAACAATACTCCCGTCCCCATAAATGTAGGCAACACAACTCAGCTCAAAGACGGCGGTCTAGTCATCGGTTCCTCCTACCCCGAAGACACT
>JACREN010000021.1 GCA_016218255.1 Candidatus Gottesmanbacteria bacterium
ATGGCCTTTTGATTTTCAGAAATGACCTGCATTATCACTTTTTCCAGTTCATCATCACTCACCGCAGTTACTTGCTTTGCCTTTATAATCCGTTCAATCAATTGAACCGGTAAAACTTCATTGATGTCAATATTTCTGTTAATCATCCAATTGGCAATCGTTTTCGGCGTCACTTGACCGTTCACTTTTGCTGCTTCCTCAAAATACTCCGCTTTCTCTTTGGTTTCCGTAATGATAGATGCGTCATACTCATTCAGCTCATACCCCTTCATGAACCGCGTTTTCTTCTCATCCGGCAATTCCCCAATTTGGGATTTGAGATTTGTTATTTGGGATTTTCCCCATTTCATGGGGGGAATATCCGGCTCGGGAAAGTACCGATAGTCCGCTGCTTCCTCTTTCGTGCGTTGAGCTACGGTAATTCCTTTTGTTTCATTCCATCCACGCGT
The DNA here is from genome assembly GCA_016218255.1 of Candidatus Gottesmanbacteria bacterium. Lineage (GTDB taxonomy): Bacteria > Patescibacteriota > Microgenomatia > UBA10105 > UBA927 > JACREN01. The sequence continues at coordinate 450 of JACREN010000021.1, forward strand.
TTCCTGTGCAGGCGTTTTTCCTTGTTTCAATACTTCCACGTGCCGAGCAACTTCATATTCAATCGCTCTTTTTACAAAATTGAAGGAGTTTATATTTTTCACCTCAACTTTATAATCCGGTAGCTTCTGGCTGGCTGCTGACTGCTGACTGCTGATGGCTCTTACGGAAATATTCGGTTCCAACCGCATGCTTCCTTTTTCCATATCTGCGTCGGAAATACCGAGGTAACGGACAATCTGCTGGAGGTTTTTCAAAAATATTTTGGCTTCCTCGCCGCTCATGATATCCGGCTCGGTCACAATCTCAACCAGAGGGACGCCGGATCGGTTAAAGTCAACAAGTGTCACTGCTTTACCGTCGATAATTGAGTGAATCAGTTTGCCCGTATCCTCTTCCAAATGCACTCTCCGAATCCGGATTCTCCCAAGCGATCCTTCAATTGCGAGCGGCTGATCATACTGGCTGATCTGATATCCTTTTGGCAAATCAGGGTAGAAATAATGCTTCCGATCAAATTTACTATTTTCATTGATCGTGCAGCCCAAAGCTAATCCCAACAATATCGTCCATTCCACGGCTTTCCTGTTCGGCACGGGGAGCGCCCCAGGCAACCCCAGGCAGACCGGGCAGGTATAGATATTGGGTTTGCCAGCAAAAAACGGGTCATTTTTGCACCTGCAGAACATCTTGCTTTTCGTTTTCAGTTCTACATGAATCTCAAGCCCGATTACTGGGGTATAGTTATCCATTGTCCCGCTCCTTGCTTGCCCAGAGATTCCAGTCAGTATGCTGTTCAAAGGTATACGCAGCTCTCAACGCTTTTTCTTCCTGCCATTGATCTGCAACAATATTAAGTCCCAAATATAAATTCGTCACCGGGTCATGAAAACACGGCACGCTCACACCGGATAAGCCGGAAATGGAGCTGGGCTCCATAAGCATATCTTCAATCTCACCGAACATGGGATTATCGCGACTTGCACCCAACTTTTGTGCATACCCGGAAGAGGTTGGAGAAATAAGCACATCATACCGGGCAAAAAGCTGACGGAAATTTTGAATAATCAAGCTTCTGACTTTTTCAGCACGCACGTAATATTGATCTGCATGGCCTGTGGAAAGTGTAAACGTCCCAAGCATCATTCTTCTTTTGGCCTCTTCACTAAAATAGGATCGATCATGGCCGTATCGGATGCCATCATATCGCGCGAGATTACTGCTTACTTCGCTCCGTTGTATGACGGTATACACACCAACCGCATAATCCGGCGTTAGAATCGTATCCGGCCTCACTTCTTCAGCTATAGGAACTCGGTTTACTTCAGCGCCAAAACCTTCAAGCAACTTCGCTGCCTTTTCTACTGCTTCTGATGCTGGTGTCCCCTTTAGCTTTGGATGATCCACATAACAAAGACCAATCTTCATTCCTTTTACTCCTCGATCAAGATCATGAGTAAAATCTGGCACAGGTCTGTCACTCGTGGTTGCGTCTGATTGATCATATCCTGCTATACTGTTTAACAATAAAGAACAATCAAATACTGTTTTTCCGATAGGGCCTGGGCTATCCAACGATGATCCCATAGCAACGACCCCATACCTACTCACCCTTCCGTAGGTAGGTTTTATACCCACAACACCACACCAAGAGGAAGGTTGACGGATAGACCCTGCGGTTTCTGAGCCAATCGCTGCTACACACATATCAGCAGCCACAGCCGCAGCACTGCCGCCCGAGGATCCTCCGGGTAAATATGAAGGATTTCTGGGATTTTTAGAAGGGCCGAAATCCGATGTCTCAGTACTACTTCCATGTGCCCAGGCATCCATGTTTGTTTTTCCCACGATAACTCCCCCTGATTGATGCAAGTTATGGGTAACGGTGGATTCGTACGGAGCATGAAACCCTTCGAGAAGTCTTGCTGAGGCAGTGGTTGCCAGATCTTTTGTTAAAAAGTTGTCCTTGATCGCAATCGGTACGCCCGCCAAAGGTTTATCCAAATTCCTCTCAGCCTTTTTAACTGCCTCTGCGTCCAGACACAAATAAATATTTAAGGTTTCGTTTTTTTCCGCAATGATCCCGTGTATGTCTTTATATAGCTCGCTATGAGAAAATTCTTTCTGTTTTAATTTCCGAATAGTCTGTCGTAGTGTATATGTATTCAATTTCATAGCCCTTATTTCTGTTCGATCACTTGATCGACGACAAAAAATCCATTATGCGACCGGGGCGCGTTAGCCAGTGCCTCCTCCTGAGTGAGCATACGCCCGCTATCAATCTCATCTTCCTGAAACACGTTTGTTAATCCTGTAACCTGATGAGTTTCTGCGACAGAAGAAATATCGATAGAAAAAAGCTTATCGACAACGGCCAATGTGACATTAAATGCTTTCGCAAACCTTTGTTCCTCTTCTGATGCTAGGGGTACTTTTGTCAACGACGCGATGTGACCAACTTCATGTGGAGAGATCGTAACCGCTTTCATATTGCAGTCATTATACTGCAAACAGTGAATACGTAAAATGTATCAGAGTCCAAAAAAGAACCGTTCTTTTTTGTGGTCTACCTATGTAGAAGAAATGCGTGAGCCTGCCACTCGAGGCGATCATCTAGGGCCGCAAGTGCTAGATCATTTTTGTACTTCATTTCGAGTGCTGTTGCAATAAGCCAATCTGCGATGTGCGGGTTTTTTGAAAGAAGCGGACCGTGAAAATAACTACCGATAGAATTTTTATATAGTGCCCCTTCGTATCCATCTTCGCCGTTGTTGCCAAATCCATGAAGGACTTTAGCAAGCGGCTTCATCTTTGATCCGAGATATGTTCTCCCTCCGTGATTCTCAAATCCTACGATCGTTTGATCGTAAGAGCTGGTAGATAAAAACTGATCGCTCTCTAGCTGTGCCACTACATTTCCTATCAATCGTTTGGCCTGATCGCCCGGGTGTTCTGTGTACAGATCAAAAATTCCTGCTCCAGGAATTGCATCGCCCTGGTACGGCTTGTAATAGTGACCGACAAACTGGTACGCCGCGCAGACGAACAATGCAGGAATTCCTGACTCAACCATTTCTCCGATTACCGGGCCTTTGCGTCTTATAAAGTCATCGCTTGCAATTTTCTGCTGCCGATCCTGCGCACCGCCCATGAAGATTAAGTCACAATGTGATAGCTCTTTTGCCTCTGTTTCTAACGTTACTGGTGTTACTCGCGTTGCTATCCCGCGCCACTGACAACGCTTTTGCAGTACCATGATGTTTCCGCGATCTCCATAGGTACTCATGAGATCAGGATAAAGCCACGCGATAGTTAATTCGTGATTCATACGAAGTGAATTAATAACGAAACGTAAGCAGGCGGCGGCGCGTTTGTACTTTTATACCGCTGGGAAAAAGTTTTTTACCCACAAATGATCCGTCATTTTTTCTGATCGCAAGCCAATCTGCGAGTCGGTATGGATAATCCGGATCCGGCTCAATGATAACAAATAATTTATCCTGTCTAGTATCGGATACACCCCAACCGTAAGTTTTTTTCATAAACCAGAATAAGTATCTCCAGGAATAATCGATCTGTGGCGGCGTATAGACGATGGCATCAAAGTCGCTTCCTGCTTCCTTATATATATAACGGATAACTTCCACCTGGTTACGGTACACTGCCGCATCCCCAACAAACGGTCCTTCAGTCAGCGTTGCTGCCAAACGCTCCGGTTGACTCAGAAGCACAACGAACGGTAAAAAAGCCATGACTGCTACCGGATATGAAATAAGATCCTTAATAAGCGAAAATCCCATAGCGACAAAACATGCAAACAGCACGTTTAATCCCAAGTAGTAATACGGCCACATATCGCGTCCCGAAAAAAACGTAAATGCCCAAAACACTCCAATTATGACACTGCATTGTGTTAAGAACCTCCTTTTTTCTGCGGAAAACTTAGACCAGGAAATCGCAAACAGAACGAGCAAAACATCAAGGAGTAAAAAATGGATCTCAAGCGAATCTCCAGGCAATACAGAGGTAATGGACTGCAATAACAACCAGATTCGGTCCGGGTGGAAAGAAAATCCTAGTCCGCTTCCGACAAATGATATCAGCGCGCGCGTTTGCAATAAATCATGACGCAATTCAAACACGACACGAGGTAGATGCACTATAGAACTGCCCGCCAACAGAAACAGCATTTTTTTGGACAAAAAAATGTGCCGCTGCCAGAATAAAACCGCTATGAGGAATCCGGCAAAGAACAATACACCATACACTATCTCCATCTCCATCAACAATGCCGCCGCAAAGCCTAAAAGTACCAATCCCCAGGATCTAAGCCGATCAATATTGGACCACAGCAATAAGACCATAAGCGTGCCCGGAACCAGCAAATCCGGACTCCATATCTGTGTTGTGGCGGAGATAAAAGTGGGGCCAATTGCAATGATTGCCGCGAGTAAAAATCCGAAAACATCATCATGCCACGCAATACCCCACCAATAAGCAAAAATAACCGATATCACCCCAATAATCGCGATAAACGATGCGATTCCAACAGGATTTCCCTGCGATGCGATAAATGGCAGAGTCAAGAACCAATACCACCAGGGGCCATAAAATATTCCCATTTGCCCACTGGTAGGGCCAATAAGCGAGACTTTGCCACCCGCCACCAGATCCCGCACTGCCAAAAGATCCCGCCCCGTATCATACGTAAACGCAAACCCTCCCTGGTATATACCCCAAAGGCGCACAAAGGAAGCAGCAGCGATGAGCATCCCCAGCACGATGCCGCGAAACAACACTTTTTTCATACTATTTTCTTCCCGGTTATGACTTTTCGAACCGCCAGCATGGCCGAATACGTGGCCAATATATACACTGTCTCACCATTTTTTACCGTTTGCAAGACATGAGAAATCGCCTTTTTTAAATCTGTCTCTACGGTAAAGTTTTGAAACTGAATCGCATATTTTATCCGCACCGCCAAATCATACGCACGATCGCCGCTCACAATAATTTCTATCTTCTTATTTCCCAATACTTCAAAATCTACATCCCAAATCCAACTTACGTCTCTGCCGTCAGGGATCCTGTCATTAAGAACCAATAACAACGTTATCGGTTTCATATTAAGCACTGTCTGCAGCGAGGCATTAAACCCTGCTGGATTCTTTGAAAGGAACAGCTTTAACCGCTTACCGTCCATCAAAAATTCTTCCTGTCTTCCGAATGCCGGCGCAAAATCGGTCAGCGCATTCTGAATATGAGAATCGGAAACACCTACAGAACGGAGTGCTGCAACAGCTGCGAGCGTGTTATACTGATTATAGAGCCCGGGCAAAGGCGACTGCCAGGCATCAATATCCGGCACCGGACGCTTTGCTCCGCACGACAGACAGTGCCATACACCGATATGGGAATAATACATCCCCTCATAGGCTAACCGAGATCCGCAACTGGGACAAAAAATTGAATCTGTGGCATGATCCATGCGCTGTTGAAACAGCGCACGGTCGTTCAAACCAAAATAAAAAGCTTTGATGTCCGGGGTAGATATTGAGGCTATTGAGGCTAAGTGTGCAATCAACGGGTCATCCGCATTTGCAATGATTTGTATAATTTTTTTGTTTCTCGAATTGCTCTTTTTTTTGTGTTGGGCGCGTTGCTCTCGAAGGGATTTTTCCCATTTTTCCGCAATGACATCCACTTCTCCATACCGATCCAGCTGATCACGAAATAAATTTAATAATACGAGGGTAAATCCTTTGACTGATTCTTTATGTTTGATGATTGATATGACAACTGGAAGCGAATTTTCGTCTACCTCAAACACCCCATAATCCGCTCGAAGTGTCCCGTTCCAGCTTGACCGCTGGATACACGCAGATACCACACCATTGAGTAGATTGGCCCCACTTGAGTTGTGAACGACGCTGAATCCATGTTTTTCCAATACCTGGGTTATCATGAGGGACGTTGTGGTTTTTCCGTTCGTACCAGCAACCAAAATAATTTCTTTTCGAAACTGAGAAACAAAAAAGGCAAAAATGCCGTGATTCACACGAAGCGCTATCTCACCGGGCCACGTCGCGCCCGCGCCGAGATGCAACACGGTACTCATCCAGGAGACTAATTTTCCGATTCCTATTATCCAGTGGCTTCGCATAATTCTCTCCTATTCACTACAAATCAATTTCCAACGTCACATCGATGTGACTAAAACCCTGGCGTTCATAAAAGTGAATAGCCCGCTGATTTTTCGTATATACACTCACGTCCATCGTTTCATACCCTTCATCCTTTGCCCATTGTTTCGCATAATCCGTCAACACCGTACCAATGCCCTTACTTCTGTATGCAGGCAATACCGCTAAGATATTCAATTCTATCATTCTGACCGTACGGTAACTGTAATGCTTTGGAGAAAGAACCAAAAAACCCACCGGAACACCCTTTAGCTCAGCAATGAGGACCAGATAGCCGTTCTTTGTCAGTGCATCCGTAAATACAGCTGTTGCAGCGTCGGATTTCGCCCAATTCATATCAATATGGGGGTCGAAATCTTTATTTGATTCAAAAGAAGACAGATTGATCCTACGGAGCAATTCAATATCGTGCACTGTACCTTTTCTGATAACAGCGTTCATGGTTACAAAGCTCTGAGGATTTTTATGCGCTCATCAATCGGCGGGTGCGTATTGAAAAGTCCGGAGAACCAGGCGGAAAACTGCTTACCCTTAAACGGATTGGTGATATACAAATGGGCCGTCGCATTTGTCGCGGCTTCCAGGACCTCTTTATCTTTCGAGAGTTTTTCAAGTGCACGAGCCAATCCCTCCGGGTACCGGGTTAAATTTGCGGCCGACGCATCGGCGAGTAATTCGCGTTTTCGAGAGATAGCCAACTTTATAATCTGTGCAATCAAAGGCGTTACAATGGCTAGGACAATTCCCACCGCAATCATTAGCTGCCCTGTACCTTTCTCGTTATCGCGGTCTCTGTGCCCACCCCACCAGAGGCTACGCATGAACATGTCAGCCAAAAAAGCTACGGTTCCGACCAGAACCGCCACTACAGCCATGAGACGGATATCAAAATTTTTGACATGAGACAGTTCATGGGCAATAACTCCTTCCAATTCTCGTCGCTCAAGCTTCTGCACAATGCCGGTGGTGGCGCAAACGACTGCATGTTCTGGATCCCGACCGGTGGCGAACGCATTCATTGCCGTATCATCGATAACATAGAGTTTGGGCTTCGGAAGTCCTGCAGCAATACAAAGATTTTCCGTTACCGTATACAGATCAAAATCACGCCTGCGATCAGCAGGTCTGGCTCCGGACATAGCAAGCACTATCTTGTCGCCCCAATAATAACTGATAAAGCTGGAAATAACGGAAAAAAGCACTGCCCCAAGCATCCAGGAATTACCATATCCCAATGCATTCCCCAGCACATAGCCCACAAGAACAACAAATACGACAAAAAATGCCATCATGAAATATGTCTTTTGGACATTGGAACGTATCTGGGAGGAAATGGACATTATTCGAATTTCACGCTTACGTTTTTCTTCTCGTTGGCTGTTGCCTCAAAGAATTGCCGCTCGCGGAAACCCAAATGGGAAGCCAGAAGCACGTTGGGAAATGTTTTGACTTTCAGGTTAAATTCCAAAAGCTGCGTATTGTAATATTGCCGAGCATAGGCAACTTTATCCTCCGTATCAGACAGCTCCTTCTGGAGCTGTGTAAAATTTTCATTTGCACGCAACTGAGGGTACGCTTCAGCTACCGCAAACAAACTTTTAAGCGCATCGCTCAGCATGCCATCAGCTTTTGCTTTCGCAGGAAGTGATTTCGCCCCTATAAGAGCGCTTCTGGCACGCGTGACTTCAGTAAACACACCTTTTTCATGCTTTGCATACCCCTTCACTGTATTTACTAAATTAGGGATCAGATCTGCTCTGCGCTTCAGCTGTACATCAATCTGAGCCGATGCTTCATCTATCTCGGTAGATTCCTGCACTAAACCGTTATATAGAGACCACACATATAGCAATATCAAAAGGACTACACCGCCAACGATCAAATAGATATTCATATATCCTCCTTTACTAACCACTTCTTAAAATCATTATACTCAAGAGCGTTCACGATGTCACGTTTTTGTGTCCAGCCCCGTCGGGCAACTGATACCCCGTAGCCCATCAGGTTCATGTGATCAAGAGCATGCGCATCGGTACCAATACAAAACGTATTGCCTGATTTTACCGCTTCAAACACCAAATTATCTGGCAAATCAAGCCGCGAAGGATATGCGTTAATCTCGAGAGCTATATCTCGCTTCCGGCAAAGAGCAAACACTGCACTCCAATCTACATCAATCCCTTCCCGCGACATCAAAAGTCTGCCGGTCGGATGGCCCAGAATTCGCACCTTAGGATGTGATTGCAATACCTTTAATAGACGCTCCGTTGTCTTAGCTCTTCCCTGAGAAAAGCTTGAATGGACCGACACGATCACAGCATCCACATATTCCAATGCTGGCTCGGGTAATGCAAGCGTGCCGTCGGCAAGAATATCAACTTCGCACATGATAAACATGTGTACGTTTGTATTATATTTTTTGAACATGGATATATACGCTTCTTTTCTGCGTTTCATAATTTCAACTATTTGCTCCTCTGTGTGATTGGTAATACTTGGATTGTGGTCGCTTACGCCGATATATTCATATCCCAATTGTGATGCCTTCTCCAAATGTTCCGAGAGCGAACTTGTCCCCAAATCGTGCGACGATTCAAACTGATAGTTCGTATGAATGTGCATATCTCCTTTTATATCCTGCAATTCGACAAGCTTTGGAAGTCCGCATGGCCTCAAGCTTTGTTCAATTTCACCTTTATCTTCCCGCAATTCCGGCGATATAAAGGGCAATCCAAGCGCGCGATAGAACGATTCTTCTGATGTAAACTCATGAAGTTGCCCAGTTTTTACATTTTTGATGCCATATTCGTTCAGACTCATGCCTTTTTGAAGCGCGTATGATCGCAATTTTATGTTGTGATTCTTACTGCCGGTAAAATATTGCAACATCGCGCCATACGACTTTGGCTTCTGCACCCGAAGATCAACCTGCCGCCCATTATGAAGAAGTAGCGTCGCGCCTTTGGGACCTCTTTCAATCAATTTCTCATGCGGAAACTGCAAAAAATGATCGATAAGTGCATCAGATTTTTTGGTAGCGACTGCAATATCGACATCTCCTATCGTCGCAACCCGCCGCCGTAGACTTCCCAATGAATCCACACGTTCCACGGAATCGTGTTTCCTTAAATGTTGTATCACTTCCTGCGCGATACTATCTGCATGCAAAAGCTCCATACGGTTTTCCTTTGTCAGTCCTCTTCTGTACGTTGCGATTGCGCCTAATATATCTCTTTGGGATTTTTCTCCAAATGATTCCAACGGGGCCACCCTACCAGCCCTGATTGCTTTTTCCAAATCATCAAGCGCATGCGCTGCATTATCGAGTTTCAGCTCAGTCACCAGTTTGTATGCTTTTTTTGGGCCTAAACCAGGCACCGATAACAATGGAAATACTGCAGCGGGAACCTTTTTGAATACGGACATAAAATGCTGTACTGATCCCGTCCGAAACAGTTCATCCAGATGTTTGGCAATGGCATCACCGATACCGGATATATCACTCAGTTTTTGATTATCCCACAAGTCTTTTGCTTCGCTCGTCAGATGCTCTATGCTATCCGCAGCACGATCATACGCGATGATCTTAAACCGATTTTCTCCCAATATCTGGTATGCCGCAGCAACTCTGCGGAGCAATTGGGCGATCTCTCCATTCGTAGTGCCCATTTTCATATTTTTATCATAGCAAAATCTCTTGTAGAAGCAAAACACCTATGCTATCATGCTATAAGTCTTTTGGACCCGTGGTGTAGCCTGGTCTAACACGTTTCCCTGTCAAGGAAAAGATCGCCGGTTCGAATCCGGTCGGGTCCGCTCAATTTCTGCCTAGAATGGAGGGTTCAACTATGTGGAAAATGTTAAAAGAACGCTTTAATTCAACCGATTCACTCGTTTCACTTATCCTGGGATTAGCTGTAGTTTTAGTAATTGGTGTCACAGTGGTAAATTATGTCCGGAGTAAGAATATGTCGTTAGGCGGAGCACAAGACACCAAAACGGAAAATTCCTATATGCCGGCAAACTTGCCGACAACACATGTGGTAGCTACAGGAGAAACATTATGGTCCATTTCCGAAACCTATTACAAAAGCGGCTACAATTGGGTCGACATACAAAAGGCAAACACGTTGCTTGATGCCGACCGCATTGAAGTAGGCCAAACGCTTACGATACCCAAAGCAACACCGATACAGGAATCAATTATACAAACATCGTCCGCTTCAACGGATGGCAAACCTAAGGAGAAATCCTATTCCGTCGTTTCAGGAGATAATCTTTGGTCCATCGCATCGGCAATGTATGGCAATGGGTACAAATGGGTTGAAATTGCAAAAGCAAACAAACTCGTAAATCCGGATTTAATACACGCAGGAAACATCCTTGTGTTACCGGAGTAATTGAAGGCCGCTTGCGCGATATGTGCGTAAGCGACACAGCGGGATTAGTACACCGGTAGTATGCCACCTTCCCAAGGTGGAGAAGCGAGTTCAATTCTCGTATCCCGCTCTTTATCCCATGCTCTTTCGGAGTAGTGCGGCAGCGTGGAGCTGTTCCGTCATTGCAGAAAGGTTTTCTCTGTTTGTGACAATGACAGAAACGAGTGCTGCATGTTCTTTCTCTTCAGAGGTTTTGGGTCCCAACTCCTCACCTAGATAGCTTTCGATGCCCTGTATATCTTCATTAATATCTTCCCACGCGGCTGACTGCATTTGGAGCATTTCCAATGCATCTCTGTGGAAAAATCTCCCTGCCCTCCGCAAATCGGCTTTCAGATGAAGGTAATATTTTTCGATTAACGCAATGGTTCCCTGCTTTTTGGCTTCTGAAAGTCCTCTACCAGCGCCAATAAGCTCGGGCGGTACACCCAAAGAATATAGGCTTCCGGTAAATGTGATTGCTCTTGGTAATTTCACCGCCCCGATACCCCGGGAATAGCCAAACAAACCCACATGCTGAACACGTTCACGACGCTTCGGTATAAATAAAGCGACATCATTGATAAACGGGGCTATTGCCTCAATCGTCTTTCTGTAATGCCGTTCAAATGGCCGCATAAGCTTCTCAAGTCCTGCTTCCTCTTCTTTGGAAACATGCTTCGCCTGCCCCTTGGGCAGGAGGGTATCCAGCTCCCCAACCGCTGCGATCACATCCCGGAGAGGATAATCATAGCGAAATGCACTTTGAAGTAGGGCAGTACGTACCCCTGCGTACTCTTCGCTGAATTCTTTTACCGTATATGGCGTCAATCCGCCCCGAAATGGCAAGCATGCAGACCCTATGATCGGATACAGCGACACTTCATGCTCTTTGGCAAATGAAGTATACCGAGAAAGTGCAATTTTTATGGCAAGCACAGTAGGCACCAAGCCGGAATTAAGTGCCGGGTCAGACCGCGCCACGTAAGGCCGCATGGATACCGGCTTCGTGCCAAATGCTTTTTTGTGAAACACAAGGTATTCTTTTAATATCCGGTCAGAATGCATAATGGTATCTGTTTTTTCAAACAATGGAATGACTTCGATGTGTTTGAGAATACCCTCATGAAAGTTATAGAGCGCATGTTTCAGATTTGCGATCTCATGAAACGCTTCTTCGATAGCGATCATTTCACTGGCAGATTCCACCATAGGCACAATCACCTCAAAAAGCGGCGGCGTGGGTAACGTTAATTGTTTGGTTAGTCCCGCCGCTCCCAATATGCCCATAAACGCACGGCCGAGCCGGAATTCTGTCTCAACCTTCGGATTTGGTAGCCGGAACGTCAAAAATTTCTCTCGTCCAAGTGGATGCTTCTGAAAATACTCATAATGTTCAGAAAGCAAACGATCCACGACCGATTCATCTACAAACTTCCCTTCCCAATCCCACTTATATTCAGAAATGCCTAATTCAGAGAACGTCAAAAAACACTCCTGTACTTCCTTGCGCGTACTGATAAATTCTTTTTTGTTCCAGTACGGCTTGCCCGCATGATCCGGATGTTGAGATGCCATCGTGGTTGGGATCTTTCGCGTCATGCACACTATTATACAGAATTTGATACAATAAAGGGGTGTAGAATCCAAGTTTACACGGAAAATTACGAAGTAATTATTCCGGGCCTCCATAGCTCAACGGTAGAGCAGCGGTATCGTAAACCGTAGATGTCAGTCCAATTCTGACTGGGGGCTCTATGACATTTTCGAGAATCAGACGATTTGAAGAACGAAGATTACGAACTCGCCTTCTGTTGATGGTATTCGGCAGCATCGCAATATTAGTTTTTCTTCTCTTGTTTGGATTTAAAATCCTCGTAGGATTCAGCCTATTGGTGGACACGATTCGTGGAGGCTCACCAGCAAATCAAAATACCCAATCATTGCTCCTCTCGCCTTCCCTTGATCCTTTACCCGCCGCCACAAACAGCGCCACCCTCATCATAGAAGGATCCGGTACGCCAGGAGCAATCCTTATTCTTTACGTAAATGAAGGAGAAGCGCAGAAGCTTACGATCGGCCCGGATGGACGCTTTAGCCTCCCCTCGGTAAAAATTTCCGAAGGAACAAACACGATCAGTGCAAAGATTTCGGATGAAAAGCAAAATATCAGTGACCTCTCAAATGTCCTAACAATCACTAGCAAACGCACACCTCCGTCTCTTGAAATTGCATACCCTACATCCAATACCACAATTACCGGTGATAAAAACACGATCGATGTTTCGGGAAAGACAGAACAGGATACCGTCATCACCATCAATGACCGGCTTGCTGTGGTTAGCTCCGATGGCTCATTCCGGCATCAGTATCAACTTAGGGAAGGTGAAAATACGCTTAAAATTGCTGCAACTGATATGGCAGGTAACCAAACCATCATTGAACGGCGAATCACGTATCAAAAATAGATTCAACCACACCGGTCAGTATCCAAAACCAAAGTAACACCCACGGGTAAAACGCGCTGTTTACAAACAAGCTGTGTACCGCTATGGCCACGAGACTCATAAAATAGACAGCCCCCCAAGGTGTACGCGATTTCTTTGGATCCGCTGCCATACGAACCGCCCGGTACCATATATAACCATAGGCAAAGAAGCCAATCACTCCTGTTGTCGCCCAAATGAACAATATACTGCTGTCCACACCAGCAGCTGCTTTAGAAATGGTCAAGCCGTCATTCACCCAATCATTCTCCCGCTGCACATATCGGAGCGTATTGAAACCATAGCCAATAATTGAAGAATCTGCAATTAGGAGAATGCTCTTGTTCCAGTTGCCGATTCTGGCGACTGTAGTATTTTTTCTGTTCCACTGCAATACGTCAAGCCCATGTTGCGGCAGTAACGGAATTATAGAGACAAAAAAAATCATCATCAGCACTGCCAAACGCCACTGTCGTCGAATAAAGACCCACACGATACCTCCGGCGATCAGCGCCAGAAAACTGCTTCGTGAATACGTTAATAATAGCGTATAAAACGATATAATCTGTCCCAACGCAATCCATACGCGACTCCTCGCGTAGGTTTCCCAGAATCCCACCCCTAAAAGAAGCGTCAACACTAAAAGGATGCCGGTAAAATTTGGATCAAGAAGCGAAGAAAACACCCGGTAATAATGGGGATCCCAGCCCAAATAGGAAAGATTCTGCAAGCTGGGATATAAAATATATTGAGCCAAACCCAATAGAGCAAATCCTATACCCGTACCGTAAAGACACCAAAGCCACAGTCGCGACGGAACAATTCTCTGTACAACAACGCCGTAGAGACATGCATAGAGGATCCAACGAACTATATACAGAGAAGAAATAAGAATATCTGAAGATGGAAGCCGGTTTCTATTCAAGAGCAAAGAAACGCCGGCAACCGCAACAAATGATAAAATGGGCAAAACAAGCATTGGAAGTGTCGCGCGCTTGGTAACGATAGTCTTATAAACAGTCCAAGAAAATAACAAGAAAAGGACTATGTCGTGCAAATATACAGTAACTCCTGGAACTAACGGAAGACTACCCAACTGGCCCCATAGCAAACTCGCAAATAATAATAGAATGATTACCCTCATGTCTTCCGGTCGCGCAGTTGCCACAATTTCGCCCGCACGAGAAATGAATGAAAACTCATCATGATAGCCATGACGGCACCGGCAGTTCCGTCCAAAAATCCCAAACGCCAAATATAATTTACAAAAAACTTCCCAGCCGGATATGCGATAATATGCCACCAATAGACTCTCACATTGTCCCGATATAGTAATTTCGCCTGTAGCGAGGAATAGCTGTTAATTTTTTCTAAAAATTGTGCGACATTAGGGTGGGGAAAATGATGAAAAGGTTTATTTAATTCTCCGACTGACCCCTTTACCACCCATACTTCGTGCACCGGCCTCTGCCAACAACCGCTTTCTTTTTTTGCTAACCGCAAAAGTCTGACGTTCGCAGTCTCACCATGTAAAAGCCAACTGCCCATAAAATAATCGTTCCTTTTCACGAAATAACCAACCTTCCCAGTCTCTTTGTTCAGGATTTGTCTAATTTCCTTCTGTAAGTCTTCGGTAATTGCCTCATCGCTGTCCACAAATAATACCCAATCCCCTTTCGCGTTAAATAAACCGAAATTCCTCTGTTCCGAAAAATCATCGTTTAAGGCACGTATACAAACTTTCGCCCCAGTCTTTTTTGCGATCCCTATTGTTGCATCAGTCGAATTGTCATCAACGACAATCACTTCATCACACCATAAAACGCTTGAAAGGCATTGACGAATCGTGTCCTGATCGTTATGAGATAGCACAATCGCGGAAATCATTTGCTATAATTCTACCACAGTGAAACTGAGCAAATGGTTTCTTATTATCGCTGCTATCTACGTTGCAGGATTTTTTGCCCATGCCTTCGTGGTTCAAAAGACAGTGTATGGCGACGGAATATTTTATTTTTCATGGCTCCGTTCGCTTGTCATTGACCACGACATAAATTTTGCAAATGAATATACAGCACTCGGCGTCACACAACAGCGTACACCAACCTTACTTCTGGGCAACATTTATGCGGTCGGTCCCGCCCTACTGTGGCTTCCGTCCTATCTGTGGATTCACAGCACTCTCAGATTGGAAGGTTTCTCATTTCTTTATCAGGTCACCGTCGGCCTAACCGGCGTACTGTATGTACTTGCGGGTTTATTGCTGCTCTACAGAACGCTCCATAAATTTTTTTCCGACACTACCTGCGCACTCACAGTTACTACCGTAGCCGCAACCACCAATCTGCTTTATTATGGCTCACTCGATACCGTTAATTCTCATGCTCTGTCTTTTTTTGCCTCAGCAGTGTTTATGGCTCTTCTCACCCAACCAAAAAGCGAATCGTTTTACCTGGGCGTATGCGTTGGGCTTCTTGCGCTTATCCGGCCGCAGGATGCGATCCTGGGTATTATATATTTGCCGGTCTTATTTTCTCATCTCATGAAAAAAAATATATATCCGGTGATACTTTTTCTGACAGGCACCATACTTGCATTTTTACCACAACTGCTCGCATGGCAGATTCTTTATGGCAAATTCTGGGCCAGTCCATATCTTGCCCGCGGTTACGGATTTTCATTATTGGATCCGCACCTTCTCGAAGTATTATTTTCTCCACGAAACGGTCTTCTACTTTGGTCTCCTGTACTCTTCTATGCGCTTGCTGGGTTTATGTTTCGATCTTTTCCTAAAAAAATTAACCGCTGGACTATACTCGGCGCAGCGAGTCTACAGCTCTACCTGGTGGCAAGCTGGACCACCTGGTGGCAGGGTGCCAGTTTCGGTGGCCGAATGTTTATCAGCCTTCTCCCATTTTTTGGACTTGGGCTTGCGACGCTATATACAGCACTTCAATCCTTGCGGATGAAACCGTTAACCATTATGCTTTCCATTATTATGCCGCTCACTGCACTCAATATGCTCCTTATATTGGCATTCCTTCTGACAAATTAGCTATGGATCACGCAAGCCTCACCACGCTTGAGAGCATGAGCCAGGCGCTTTGGTACAACAGGTGGACGCTTGGAGCCTTTGCACAATATCTAAAAGGCCACATACTTGAAGTTGGCTGCGGCATAGGCAACTTCACCCCTGCCCTGTCAACATTCGGACACGTATGGTCTATAGATATCGACAGCCACGCAACGACTCATACAAAAATGAAAGTCTCCCGTCATGTTAAAGTAGGCCATGGTAATATTGAACAAAATACATACTTCTTCAAACAAAGAAAATTTGAGACCATCGTGTGTCTCAATGTGCTAGAGCATATCAAGGACGATGCAAAGGCTATGAGAAATATGGCAAATCTTCTGGTTCCGGGAGGATATCTTATATTACTTGTGCCTATTCATCCATTTCTATTTGGAAGCATCGATACAGCCATAGGTCATTACCGGAGATATACCTCCTCTGCGGTCACAAAATTATTACAGCAGGCAGGACTCTCTACAGTCAAAAAGAAAAAACTCAACGCTTTGGGTGCTATTGGCTGGTGGATGACTGGTCGTTTGTTCAGGCGTCGAGCGGTCAGCGATATTCAAATCCGTCTATTCAATCTCTTTTCTCCAATTCTTTTACCGTTTGAGAATGTCATAGAGCCTGCATGGGGAACCTCGATCTTGGTTATCGCACGGAAAAACAAAAAGATATAAATCGCTACTCCAAAAACAGACGAGATGATCCCCCAGCGCACCGATTCAGAATCAAAAAGAAATCGAACTGTATGCCTTCCCTTCTCAAGTCCAACCGATTGAAAAATATTTTTATACCGCGTGATAGGCACGGATGTGCCATCTACCCATGCACGCCACCCAGGATAATTTGTATTCAGATATACCAGCGCGGCTGGATATTCTGTCTCGACAGAAATCGTAACCTCATTTGACGACATTGAAAGATACTTAATATTCCTATCGTTATTACCCTCTCCGGTTAAAAATATTTTTGGACCTTTCAGAAGCGTTATTTTTTCTCCGGTCGGATCATCAAATACAACTCCTGTCGGATCCGATGCTTTACCGGTGTAAGCCTGATAGTCACGGTACACCAAGCTTGCATACCCGTACTCAGTAGGCAATTCTGCCACCATATTGAGATTTGGCCGGAGTATACTCACCTGCCACGCCGATTCTTGCGCCCAATCAAAAACACCAAATTGCTTTTTGCCGGGATACGGATACCCTGATGGTTCTGCAATCTTATTCACGCGTTCATGAATCATCGTCATCCACCGCATGGGTACGTTCAGATCAATACTCACGAACCCGTTTTGTGAAAAAAGAAATAATTCTAGAAACACCAGAAGCACGACCGCATTTCTGGACCTCTTCCATACCAATCCGGTAGTCGCCATAAGAATCCCAACCATAAAGATATTGAATGCACTCAAACGGACAACAGTCTCTATCGCCGCAGGCGCAAAACCATGCAGTTTTTCCAGAACGCGCGTTGGGTACCAACGAGAAACCTCAAGAACCAATCCTACAAATCTTTGAGAAAACAAGTACATCAGTCCTCCCAGTATGATTTCCGCCATTCCTAACTCACCGATCTTCCGTATCCTCCCCGACTTCAGATCATCAAATCCATACGCAGCAAGCACCGAAGCAGCAATGGTAAAAAGAAGCAAAAAGTGCTGAGGAGAACGGAATCCAGATACTCCCGGGATGGTCAGGTAGATAAACCAAAAAAAGGGTGTATATTTCCCCAGCGCCAATAGAAATGCCAGTCCAGCAATTATTTTCCAAAACCGCACATGTGCGAAGTATGCAAAAAGAAGCGCAATCGCTCCGATATATCCATAAACGCTTCCACCCTGAGCCCATGCCGTTCCTTCGCGCAATACCCCGATTACATTTGGCAAAAGCAAGCGAATGATGTTGAGAGGATGGAGCGAATCAAAGCTAGCGTAGCCAAATCCGCGACCAACTCTAGTCGATAGCATGACAAATTCCATAAAGGGAACAGTCTGGATGCCGGTAACCAAAAAGGTCAAAAATGCAACAGCACCGAGGAGTCCGATCTTAAATACTATTTTGCCAGAACAGGTAAACAACACAAAAACGACTGCTAATAGCCATATATAATAGGTAAGCTGTGGGTGTCCTGCCAATACCTGTAGCGATGCAATCAGTACAATGCCCAAAAAACTGATTAACGACGGCGTATCGAAAAACCGTTTCCATGCCCATAAAAGCCACGGCGCAAGCGATGCAACCTGGAGCATGGGAATATTATTTGTATACGTGACCATCGTACCGGAAAACCCAAACACAATGCCGGCCAATATTGATGCCGCCGCTGAACACCGCAAGCGCCTACACAAAGAGTACATACCAAAAATTCCCAAAAAAACGTCCAATACGACGCCGGCGGTAAGCGCTTGAAACGGAGGCAGAAAGAAATAGAGTATGTTCAAGGGATAAAACAACGCAAGATTAATATCAGCCAAAAATGGACTGCCCGAAAAAATATAAGGATTCCAAAAAGGAAATCTCCCCTGGCGTAGCTCAGCTATCAGAAATAATTTCGAGGGAATATTTATAAGCAGATTATCGCAACAATAGAACACTTGCCCCAAGAATATTTGCCTATAATAAAAACCAGCAACAAGCGACATGGAAATAAACATGACCGCGAGATTATATTTTATCTTCATGTTTTCAGAATATGAGAATCGAATCCGCAATCACCAACCGGATTTTTTGTTTAGAAAACTGATCCGATTTGCTATACCCGCAGCCGTACCAGTTTGAAACACTGATCGCGATCATTCTGTTGCTGGTCGCATAGGGCGACACGATCTCATGAAACGCACAAATATCGCCGAACTGATGACTTCCCCACTCTCTATTGCTAATGAGTCCGTATGGATTGCCGTTATCCCGTCCGAAATACGAGAACGACAGATGGCCAAGCTTCTCCTGCCTCATAAAATCCGCCATATCCGGCAGACCCTGTCCCCAGTCCAGATTGCTGTCAGTCAGTACCTCATACCGCCTATCAGCAGGTCCTGCAAATTCATTTGCATAGGAAACAAAATGAGGATATGAACTCACCGAACCCAAAATATACCAAATCAAAGACATGAAGAGCGCTATACTCCGCACAATCCCCCACATTCCCCGTTTTTGCCCTACTGCGCGTATGCCAATTGCCGCGACTATCGCAATAAAAGGATATATAGGAAGAACATATCGCACCCAGGGCATCGGCGAACCGTATAGAGACACAATAAACACGAAAAATAAGGGAACTGTATAGATTGCCGTATGCGGTTGTAATAGTCCGACAATGGCCAGTATCATGAGGGGTATGGGCACTTTCAATAATAATACTTTCGCAAGGGACCCCTGACGGGCTTCGGGAGCAACCTGTGGCCGCAGAAAGGAATTTTTCATCGTCGCAAAATAATCTCCCAACGGTATCGGCTGGCTCTGAAGGACCGATATTATCCTGCCAACCACAGGCAAATTTTTCTCACTGGCATATCGAATTATCCGTTCAGACATTCTGGCGGTATCATCCCGCTTTGCGATAATCACATTGTTCTGAAAAGAATATGTGGCCCAAACAACAAATAGAGCGATAGTGAACGATGCTATCATAAAATGTTGTTTTTGCCATAGCCAACCATAACCTGCAATTTTTCTCGTTATAAATAACGAAGCCACGGCGCTCACAAGAATATAGGGTATTGCAGATAATTTTGATGCAAACGCAAGCCCAGCGCTTATACCAAAAACCCCCGCGCCAGTCCACGTTTGTCTACGAAGTAGAATAAGCCATGCCCAATATGCCCAAAAAAAGAAAAGCGTCAGCCCTATATCACTGGTAACGTAGTGGCTATGTGCCAATACGGTCGGTTCAAGAGCCAGCACAGCTCCAGCCACAAACCCGGTCCGGCCATCAAAACGCCGTTTCACAAATATATATACAGAGACGAGCAGTAAAACGCCCAATGTGATGGTCACCAATCTGGCTGGTAGATATCGTATAGCAGTTATGTCAGATTGCGGAAATACAAAAGGAAAAAAAACCAAAGGGATCGCCGTCAACTCCCGAATGAGAGGCGGGTTATACGGATCACTAAATATTCTTTCTGTTAAATTCCTCGTACCCTCCTGAATATAAAAAATTTCGTCATACACAAGAGATTCATGAAGCGCACTTCCTGTGGAAAGCACAACAAAAACAACAACAGCAACAAAACACGCGAGATTCCACTTATGGTTGTGCCAAAACGTGCTCATAGAGGTCTGCAATTTTCCCCGCGCCAATTTTTGCGTCATGCACGGTAAGTGCGCGATGCCTTGCCCGATGACCAAATTCAGCGCGTAATTTCCTGTTCAGTATAAACCGTTTGATCACGCGAGTAAGTTCGGCAACTTCTCCTGGGTTTATAAGCATTGCCGCATCGCCCACATTTTCCGGTATACCGCCGCTCCTGGTTGTCACAATTGCAAGCCCAGACGCCTGCGCTTCCAAAAGCGATGTATTATACTGCTCTTCCCACGTCATTCTCCCGTATCGGTATTCGGCTTTGCTAGGCGCTACAAAAATATCTGCTAATTGATACACCTGCGGCATATCATTATAAGGTATAGAGCGATGGATAACGTGCGATTCCAAGCCCAACGTACGTTCCTTTATCTGCATCTCCGGCTTCCTGCTCCCGTCCCCGACAAACATAAATTTCAACGCATAGCCGACAAGCTCAGGATCTTGGACCAGTATCCGCGCCGCATCCAACACATCGAATACCCCTTTGTGCTCTTCCAATCGTCCGGCATAGAGGATAATCAGAAAGGATGACTTCCGGTGCGCTCTTGGAAAAAACCGCTTCGTGTCGACAAAGTGGGGAATGATAGTAATCTTTTCCGGATCCGCTCCTTCAACGACAAGTGCATCTTTTGTTTTATTTGTTAGTGCGATGATATGGTCAAGCTCCTGCCTCGCTGCAGCTTTGAGCGATTTTCTCCCCCAAATACTTTCATTATTATAGGGAATATTCTCAAGCACCGTCGCGACAACTTTTTTCACATATCCTTTTCTTTTTGCATCGAGACACTGCGCAGTGTAATGAAAATACGTTTCTGCCGTATGTACGAGATCATACCCTCTCAACCGGCTTTCCAAACCGAAAAGATAGTGAGCATCGATGAACAGGCGGTTTAGAATCGACATTTTATACGGAAAATCGGGTACATCCGCAGGCGACAGAAGTTTTACAACCGGAAAGGCAAATGTGTCATGGTAACACGTCCACGACCCGAAGCCTGTGATGTCGAATCGCTTGACCAACGGCTCAAAAAATTGCATTTCATAGCGGTTCAAAAATTTCCCACGGACAATGGCAATTTTATGCTTCATAATGCTTTCCATACACGCGCAATCGGCGTATCAAACAGAGGATAATACGCTTGGGCGGAAATATCTATGTCCAATTTTTCAATGACATATTTCGGATGGAGAAGGAAGATCATTTCACTTTCCGGCGGCAGACCCATTCCTCTCCAGGGCACATAAAAATTCAATATCTGGATACGCGATTCAACCAGCCAGCGCTGAAGACAGCATACATGAGTTATGACAGTAAATTCCGAACTGTCCTGCCGCCTCAATTCCTCTACAAGCTTTCTTTCCAAAATCCGCGGTTTTTCAAACGCAACAAGAAAAGTCTGCCGGCTTTCTTCGTATGTCCACAACAAACTACCCACACATAGACACAAGATGAGTGTCTTCTTCCCTTCGTTCCATGCTCCTTTTGCCCCAAGAGCCAGAAGTGCAATCAAAGGAGCTGTGGCATAAAGCGCGACCCTTTGAGGTACCCGCATAATTTCAAAAGCAGGCAACCACCGATACAGCCAATAGAACGGAGAGTATGCATACCGCATAGCCAAATACAAACTGCAGCCGATGAGAATAAATACCAACAACCGGACCACCTGCTGGTTCCAAATTTTTCGTATAAACAGTAAAAATACAAACGAGAGAGGGCTGATGAATGCGTAATACTCGTACCAATTAAAATGAAATCCCAATATGCGCTGAAAAAACGGCCGGTCGTAGAACGTTTCGCGTAATGGAATCATATAAAAAAAAGGCAGCAACGCCGCATGCACGGACCCTTCACCAGGCACAGGAGTAAAGAGCCTTTGCATATTCGGCCACGTATCACGCACCGTCGGAAACAACTTTGGAAAGGAAAAAACTACAAAAAATCCTACGACAATAACCACTTGAACAAAAGATTGCCGCCAAAACGCCCGAACAGCAAAAATCCATAATAATCCAAACCAAACGCCATACACATCTCCGGAATAAAACATGAGCGCGAGAACCCCGCTTGATATCACAACCCACCGGATAGATGGCGACCGGTCAATCGCGCCGGCAGCTAAAATCGGCACGATGGGATATGATAAAAAAAATAGCGTGTGTCCAGCGGAAAATCTGGCAGTTAATGCGCCAGAAATTGCATAGAGGAGCGACGCCCATAACCGGATCCATCCGAATACTGCAATTTTTTTGAGAAATGTCTGCATGGATAGCCCGGCAAGAATCGGTAAGATGATGAACACAAACATGAGCCCTTTGTCCAAACCAAATATTACCAATGGAATCATAAAAAATGGATTAAGCATAGCCGACAGAGGATCTGCCAGTATCGGATATCCCAACCCGGCATACGGAAAAACCAGAGGAAGTACATGCTGAGTTCGTATAAAATCAGCAATGTAGCCATAGATAGGGAGAACGGTATCCCAATCGCTATCAAGCCGCAATGAGAACAATCGGGTCTGATAGAGAACCGGCAAAATAAAAGAGAAGACTCCAGCGCATAAAAGAAAAGTCTCTACTCTCCATTGCAACCCGTTATGAAAGAAGAATCGGTATACCCTGTTCATGATCGTATAATAAGCGGCAACTGACACAGCGGAGTTTTCCTGACTCCAAAAAAAGTTTTCCCCTGCACCCAGGACATAGCAGCAACGGAAACAATTTTTCGATCAGAGACCGGGGAAACAGGCGCCTGCGGCAATACCAAACACCACGCTTCAGTTCCTTCTGTATTTTCCGCCGTAAACGCCTGATGATCCATTGTAGGTAGAAACGCATGTCGTACATTAACTCCGGCCGGGCCTTTCCCATAAGCTTCCATGTTTTTTTATCAAGTCGACTGATCCAGTTTTCATCAGGAATAGTCATAACTCGCACTTTCGGTTTATCTTTCCACTCCAGTCGCACATACCACAGGCCATCATGCGCTTCAAAAAATCTCCGGAACCAGATATGTTGCTTTATCAGCCGGTGAAAAAAACCGTCAAACTGTTCACCTTCATTTTTTTTCCGAAGAAAAAGTGTGTTGCCATTTTTTTCGCAATACCACAAATGAAAATCCCACCCAAACACCCGTTCAGACATTGCGGAGGGTACCTCAATATATCCGGCCCGTCCGACGCGCGCCACCTCTTTCAAAAACAACTCGGGATTTTCCATATGTTCGAGTATATGCGAACAGATAACATAATCAAAACTTTTATTTTTGAACGGCAGACGATACCCATCCGCAACCACCATCGGACGGTCTATCACAACGGCAAATTCACCAGCCCGCTGACTGTTATCATGGATATACCGGTCACAGAGTATATCGCTCCGAGGGTTCGGATTATTTCCGCTGCCGATTTCCAATACCAAATCCTTTTTCCTAACATTCATACAATGAAGTCATCACGATGATGGCACCATGGAAATAATTTTGTAAATGTTATATGCAAATGTTTTCCATGAATACCTCTTTGAGAGAGCTATCGCGCGTCGGGAAAATTGGCCTCGGATTTTCCGATCCGTCATTCTGACCATCGCATCAGCTAGCAACTCTGCCTCAGGTTTTTCCACCACTATACCGCCTCCGCCAACGACTTCTTTTAACGAACCGCGGTCAATAGCGAGTACCGGAATTCCGCACGCCATAGCCTCTGCAGCAGGCAAACAGAATCCTTCCCGAAATCCAGTCGCCACGAGTGCCATCGCTCCGCGATAATACTCTGCGAGCACATCATCAGTCACATAACCCACTTTATAAACTTGTTTTTGTAAACCATATAAATCAATGACAGCTCTGATAGAAGGATCCGGCCAATATTCTCCTCCAGCAAGGATAAATTCGTACGGCTTCTGTGTTTTCTTCAAAAAAGAAGCAAATGCCTCGATTGCGACCGGTATATCCTTCGCCCTATTCAAACTGCCAACAAAAAGAAAATAAGGCCTTTTTCGGATTATCCTTCGATTAGAATCTATGACTGATATACCAGGATAACATGATGTTACTCGATCACCAGTAAGGTGATAACAAGACATGATATCTTGTCTTGATGCTTGAGAAATCGTCACAATATTATCGGCCCGATCTACCAGTTGCTTTGTCTGTTTTGCCAACTTTTCCGCCGAACTACCATACACATCAGGACGAAATAAAAAACCCAAATCATAAATAAATCCTATCGTACGAGATCGAGAAGCGGGGAGACTTTGCGAAAGTCCGAGAAACACATCAGGCTTCCTTAAAAAAAGTTCGAGCGGCAACCTCAGAGAAGACCAGCCAGTCACAGGCGTCAACACAATATTTTGCATGTTGCTGCCAAAATAACGCATCACCTCTCTACCGATCGAACGAAAACTATACAGTCTGTAGCTGTTTTCCTTGTCCAGATGGGATAGTTCACGTAGAAGGTTAAATACTACGCGCCACACTCCGACCTTCAGTCGTTCATCGCTTATAGACAGTGCTCCTGCGTCAACACCAATAATCATAGATCGTTTTTGGTAACCGGACTAATTCATATAGCTTTACACGCCAGGGGGCCAGCCGCCATACAAACCACAAATGATTCCGGGCTAGATGAAGGTCGTGGCGCGGCGACCCCCGTCGCCAAACCGTCTGATTTGCATGAGATATACCCTGTATCGTCAGCGTATGCAACGGAAAACCCCACCGGGTTGCCCGAATACAGAAATCAACATCCTCATAATACATAAAGTACGGTGCATAGAAAAACCCGATCTTTTTAAACACGCTCCGGTGAATCGCCATACATGCTCCAGAAAGGTAATCAAGTTTATCTGAGGGATAAATAGTAGTCCAACGCTTTTCGTCCAGCGATCCAGGCCAAGGTCCTGCAATACCAGGCGACAGCCCAGATATGCGCAAGCACAATTCTTTGGCAGCTTTTTTCGAAATGACGATGTCCTGATTGAGTATCACGACCCATTCAGCGCCTTGGGCGAGAGCTCTCCGGATTCCTTTATTCGCTCCCCCGCCATATCCTGCATTGTGTCGCGAATTATCTATGTCAATGATCTGATTTTCTTCAAGACTCTTCCGTAATTGCGCAAGGACCACAGGGTCAGGGCGATAGCTCACAATAATAAACCAAACGCTTGGAGTCTTCATATCTTTTTATAGACAATGAGCATAGCCTCGCCCTTTCCTGTCCATATGGCAACCATATCGAGCAACCAGTAGAGCGGGCGTTTCCACCAATAGTGTATCGAGCGCTCGTGGTTTTCCTGCCGCATGCCGATTCTCATATATCCCAAAGGCACGGTCAACCGATCAAGAGATCGTAGAGTGAAATGCCACCGGTGTTGATCAGGAATAAGAGATTGCCATCGATCCTTCTTCCAGCCAGCCAAAAAGCTTCCAAAATTCGGCACTCCGATAACCAACAACCCCTCGGGATTGAGCACATCCCAGGCTCCCTGTAGTATAGCAACGGGTTTCGGAAGATGCTCCAGCACGTGATTCAACACAATGATATCTACCTTCCCGCGCGCTTTAAGTATCGAATGTCTGGAGAATTTCGATGGGATGAGTGAAACACCAAAAAATTTCTTTGCCGCCCTCACCATCTCCTTAGACGGCTCAAGCCCTACTGCTTCATACCCTGCTCTTCTGGCTTCATCAACCAATAATCCTACGCCCGCACCGATATCCACCAGCGTACCTGATGATTGAAATTGACTGATAAAATTCACTACATCTCTAAATAGGCGTCGAAACATCGCTTCTTTATCGACATATATATCCGCATCATTCGCTCGATACACCTGCTTTCTCACCACTCCCCTGGGTGTTTCTGTCCGCACCTGTCCGCACGCACAACAGCGTACAATAGGAAATACACCAGCGGTAAACAATGCTGTTGCCTCTGTTGCTCGGCACAAACATTTCATAATAATATAATCCAATAGGTCAGACCTTCCATATAGCCAAAAGCCAGCGCCAGCATAAATCCCCGCCAGCCATCCAGATATCCTTTTTCTAAGACAAATCTTGCCCAAAACATATGTGGGCCATACAAAAATAACTTTGCAAATGAGAGTGCTTCGCCTTTTCGTTTCTTTTCATCTGCCGCCGTCCGTGCATACCGGGTGAATTTATTAAATAGCTGCCACGGAGTACGGAATGAGTAATGATGGATAATCCCACGAAGCTCCCCTATTCCGTGATTTTTAATAATCACTTCCTCATGCAGCGGTACCGGCGAAATTCTGCCACAACCACGACGGAACAAACGCACCTTGCTATACTTCTCGCCTCCCCAATAGACAGGCTTTCCAAAAACATAATTTTGATATGATATAGCATACGCTACATATGAATTTTCAGACGACTTCGCGCCCTTGGCAAAATCCAGCATATGCATGGTTTTATCAAAATAAAGAATATGTTTAAGTTCATCAAAAAGCTCATGAGAAATTCGTTCGTCTGCATCCAAGACAAGTATCCAATCTCCTTTTGCTCTATCCACCAGTCCCTGCTTACGCTCGCCTAAATTTCTTCCGGCCGTGTGATATATCCTACCCCCAAACTGTCTGACTATATCCACCGTATCATCACTACTCCCCGAATCATCCACCAGCAATTCATCCCACAACCCTACTGCGCTTTTCAGCGTCTCCTCAATCACATCCTCCACGTTCCTCGTCACCATCACTA